>VGXW01000475.1 GCA_016873195.1 Planctomycetota bacterium
GGCCGTGCAGCAGCGCCCGGCCCCGCGCCGCGCGCAGCCAGGCGAGCGCCGCGCGCGGGCTCGCGCCGAGCTGCACGCCGGCGTGGCAGCGCGTCGCCTGCACGACGCGGTAGACGTACTCGGCGACCGGGTCGCTGACCTGCACGTCCGCCGCCATCGCGCGCAGCCGCAGCAAGTCGTCGCGCGTCAGCGCCGGGCGCACCCCGGCCAGCCGTTCCTCGGGATCGCGGCCCGTGTAGAGCGCGAGCTCCGCCGCGGCGTCGGGGTAGCCGACCGCGACCCGCACGAGGAAGCGGTCGAGCGCGGCCTCGGGCACCGGGTAGGTGCCGTGGAACTCGATCGGGTTGCGCGTCGCGAGCACCGCGAACGGCGCGCCGAGTTCCAGCGTGCGGCCCTCGACGGACACGCGGCCGTTCTCCATCGCCTCGAGCAGACACGACAGGGTGCGCGGGCTCGTGCGGTTGATCTCGTCGGCCAGCACGAGGTTCGCGAACAGCGGCCCGCGCACGAAGACGAACTTGCCGACGTCGGGCCGCCAGACCGCGGTGCCGACCACGTCGCTCGGCATCAGGTCGTTCGTGAACTGGATGCGGCGGAAGTCGCAGTCGACGCACTGCGCCAGCGTGCGCGCGAGCAGCGTCTTGCCGATGCCCGGCAGGCCCTCGAGCAGCACGTGGCCGCCGGCGACGAGCGCGCACAGGATCGGTTCGAGGACCGCCTCGGGCACGGCGACGACCTGGCCGATCGTCGCGACGACGGTGGCGCGCACGGAACGTGCGTCGAGGGTGCGGGTCGGGCTCGACAAGGTGCCCTGGTTTTCGGCCGGAGCGCAGGGCGCGGTGAGCGGCGCGCGCGTGCCGCCGGTGCCGCCGGCCCTTCGAGCCGCCGTGGAAACTTCAGTTCCATCCCGGCGCGGGGGGGCGGTCCTCGTCCTGCTGCCCGTCGTCGGCTGCATCGTCCTCGTCGAGGTCTTCGTCGAGGTCCTCGTCGAGCTCCTCGCCGTCGTCGAGGTCTTCGTCGTCCGCCGCAGGGCCCGTCCCCGCCGCACCGGCGCCGCGCACCAGTTGCCGGAAGTCCGGATCGTTGCGCAGGCCGTCCAGGTCGGGTTCGTCGCGGGCGACCGCGCGCAGCTCCGCCTCGAGGCCGCAGGCGATCGTGACCTGCTCGATCGCGCGCACGCGTTCGCCGGCGAGCGCCAGGTAGCAGCCGAGGTTGAAGTGGCCGATCGGCGACTTCGGGTCGCGCTCGAGCAACTGCTCGACGCAGCGGATCGCGCCGGGCAGGTCGGCGAGGCGCTTCCGGCACCAGGCCTCGGTGAGGTCGACCCAATCGGGCACGTGGCCGCCGGTGCGCAGTTCGTCGAGGTCGGGCAGGGCGGCGCGGTTGTGGCCCAGGCGCAGCTGGGCCCGGATGCGCAGCGTGAGCCCGCGCGGCCGGCCCTGCGGGTCGTCGAGCAGCGGCTGCAGCCGCTCGATCGCACGGTCGGGGCAGCGCAGGTCGAGCCAGCCGTCGATCTCGTCGGCGAGCCGCTTTTGGGCGGGTGGCACGGGGATCACCGGCCCGCAGTCTCCTGCCGCAGCGCGGCGAGGGCAACGCCGGGCGCGGTTTCGTGGCCGCGCGCGCGCACCGGCACGAGCCCGACCACGGCGCCGCCGTCCAGCAGCACGGCCTCGTCGTGCAGGTTCACGGTCGGACAGACGTGGCGCGGCACGAGGCGCAGCAGGGTGCCGAGCGGCGGGGCCGGCCCGAACGTGGCGCGCATCGGCAGGTGCTCCTCGCTGGGTCTGCACGCGACGGCCGGCCAGGGCCCGCGCAGTTCGGCGCACGGGTCGCCCGCGGCGGCGTCGATCGCCTTGCTGCCCGCGTCGAGCGTGAACGCCGCGTCGGTCGGCCGCGCGATCACGCGCGCCTGCACCTCGACCGCGCAGCGGAACCCATCGATGCCGAGGCGATCGCTGCGTGCGTCCCAGTAGACGACGGTGCCCGGGCTCACCGTGTGCAGCAGGCCGCGGAAGCCCGGGTAGCCGAGCGCGTCGAGGAACGTCGGCGTGCCGCTGGTGACGAGTTCGCCGCGCAGCCGCACGGCGCGCGCGAGCGCCGCGAGTTCGGCGTAGATCGCGTGCGCCGCGGCCGCGCGCTCCGCCGGCGGGCCCCCTTGCAGATGGCCCTCGTAGCAGTGCAGCCCGCGCAGCGCCCCGGCGGCCGCGTCGAGCACCGCGTCGATGCGGTCCCGCTCCGCCAGCGGGATGCCGGTGCGGCGGTAGCCCGGATCGAGGTCGACGAACACGCCGAGCCCGCGCGCGGCCAGCGCGGCCGCGTGGTCGGGGTCCTCGCTGAGCATGCCGAACGCGTGCTGCCGCTCGGCCGCCGCGAGCGAATGGAAGCGCTCGAGGTTCGCGCCGTGCTGCGCCATCGCCAGCAGCACGTCGATGCGCCGGCCAGGCGCTGCCGCCGCGGCGGTCGCGCACAGCACCGCGGCTTCGCGCGTCGTCGCGCACTTGAAGCGGGCCACGCCGGCCCGCAGCAGCAGCGCGAGAACCTCGGGGACCTTGCAGGTCTTCACGTGGACGCGCCAGCGGTCGAGGTCGCCGCCGAGCGCGCGGGCCATCGCCGCGAGGTTGTCGCGCACGCGGTCGAGGTGGATCAGCAGCGTCGGCGTCTGCAGGTCTTCGGCGCGCATGCGGGCAGTCTACGGCGCGGCGCGGCGCAACAGCGCGTCGAGGCGCGGCCAGATCGCCGCGGCGACGGTGTTCAGCCGGTGGCCGGCGTCCGGCACGATCCAGAGCTCCTTCGGCCGCGCGGCGAGTGCTGCGAAGAACTGCTCGCTGGCGCGCGCGGGCAGCACCTCGTCGGCGGTGCCGTGCACGACCAGGGTCCCC
>VGXW01000476.1 GCA_016873195.1 Planctomycetota bacterium
CCCCCTGGTGCGGCTCGACGGACAGCGGGTCGTGCTGGCGCAGTTCGGCCAGCGCCGCGACGAGTGCCGCGGAGCTGGCCAGCCGGGCATGCCCACCGGCGAGCCGTTCGGCCCGTTCGGCGGCCGCGATCGCCATCGCCCATTCGCTGGCGGCCAGCAGCCGTTCGGCCAGGGCGCGGTGGTAGCGCGCCTGCACGTCGGCGGGCAGCCGGTCGAAGCCGGCCATGCCGAGCATCTTGCCGAGGATCGACGCGGTGCTCTCCTGGTCGTCGGTGTCGACGCGCGTTTCGAGCTTGCCGATCAGGTCGGTCACCGCGGCGTCGACGATGGCGTCGAGTTCGCCGCCGGTCTCCGCCGCGAGGTACTGGATCGCGCGCACGGCGAGCTTGAGGTCGCCGGACCAGAACAGCGAACGCACGACGATCGGCAGCGCGTGGCCGGCGATGGTCGCGTCGCCGAGCAGGTCGAGCAGTTGCTGCGGGTCCTGCAGCGTCTCGGCGATGCGGTGGCGTTCCCCCTGGCGGTCCAGGGCGCGCACTGCCCCGAACCGGTACCAGCGCCGCTGCGCCGCGTCGCCGGCGGTTTCGGGCAGGTCGACGCCGAGCAGCGTGCGCGCGTAACCGACCAGGAACGCCCCCGCCGGCCGCGGACCGGCCAGCTGCGCGTAGTCGAGCACCAGCTGGCGCGCGAGTTCGGCCTTCTGTTCGCCCTTCTCGGCGAGGTGGATCTGGTGCAGCAGCAGACGGTCGAGCGCGGTTTCCCAGGCCATGCGGTCGGTCTCCGCAAGGGCCTATCGGCGCGGCCCGGCGCGCCGCTGCTCGCTGTCCGGCAAGCGCCGGTGCGAACGTCACTCCATCAGGGCGCGCGCGTCGGGCGGCAGCACCACGACGAGCCCGGCCAGCGCGGCGCCGCCGCCGCGCTGCACCAGCGCGCCGAGCACGAGGTCCCCCACGTGCAGCGCGGCGGCGGCCTCGGGCGCGCAGGCGAGCCAGTGGTCCGCGCCGTCGTCGTCGCGGACGCCGAACCCGCGCGGGCCGACATCCTCGACCTGCAGCACGCCCGGCCGGCCGCCGGCGGCGGGCGTCGACAGCGCCAGACTCGCCCCGGCGAGCCGCTCGAGGTGCGCGAGCAGCACCCCGCCGCCGCGCGCGACGGCCGACAGGTCGGACTCGAGCTGCCCGCCCGCCCAGGCGAGGAACTGCCCCGCCGCGCCATGTGCCGCGCGCACCGCGGCGACCCGCTGCGCCGGGGCCGCCCCGAGGTAGACGTGCAGCAGGAGCCGCGACAGGTCCGCCGCGGTCAGCTGTTCGACGTCGAGGCGCGGCACCGGCGCGTTCCGCTGCAGCGCGGCCCAGGCGCGCAGCGGCGCGGCCGCCGGGCCCTGCTCGGCACCGGTCTCCCACAGGAACTCCTGCACCAACGGCTCCAGGTCGCCGCCCGGGTCGGGCGGCGTCTCGCCGTCGGCGAGTTCGCTGTCTTCGCCCTCGGCGTCCGGCTCGACGCCAGCCATGCGCTCGAGTTCGGCGAACAGCTCCCCGACGTCGCGGCGCTTCGCCAGACCATCGTCGAGCCGGCGCACGAGGCGTTCGCCGAGCGACTCGTCGGGCGGCCCCGAGGTCGCGACCACGTCGGCTTCGGCGCCGGGGTGGTGCGCGTTCCAGATCTGCAGCAGCACGGCCCGCGCCGCGTCGAGATCGACCTGGCTGTCGAACGCGAGTTCGTCCAGCAGCGGGCCCAGCACGGGCCCGGGCCGCCCGGCGGCGGCGAGGTCGTCGCTGATCGTGTCGGCCGGCAGTTCGCTGCCGCCGGCGCGCAGCAGCCGATCCAGTTCGGCCTCGAGGTGCTCGAGCGGCGCCGCGGCGGGCCCGGCGGCGGGATCGCGCGCCGTGGGACTCCGGGCCTGGTCGTCGCGGCGCAGCAGCAGGTGTTCGAGTTCGATCTGCTGCAGGCGCCGATCCAGCCCGAGCCCCGCGACGTCGCGGCGGAAGGCCTCGCCGAGTTCCCGGCCCGGCCGGAACACCGCGGCAGCGCTCGACGGCACCCACCGTGGCCCCGCCGCGAACAGCCGGCCCACCAGCAGGTCGCCGGCTGCCAGGCTGCGCTCGGGCACGACGAGTTCGAGCACGGTGTCGTCCTGCAGGTCCGTGGCGTCGACGCCGCGCGGCGACGCGGCGGCCACGACGAACACGCCGGCGAGCGAGCCCTCGAGGTGTGGCCCGCTGGCCGCGTAGGGCGGCACCTCGATCGGCACGGCGCCGAGCGTCTCGCTGTCGCGCTCGAGGGCGAACCACTCGGCGAAGCGACGTTCCGCGGCGTCCGCGGCCCCGTGCAGCAGCGGGCTCGCCGGGCCCTCGCCGCCGAAGAACTGGCGCCGCGCGCGCTGCCACTCGGCGTGCAGGCGCGGTTCCGCGGCGAGGCGCTGGGCCAGTTCGGCGAGCGCGCTCTCGGCGGCCTCGGCGTCGTCCTGCTGCATCGTGCGAAGGGTGGCACGGTCACGCCGCGAATGCAACGCGGCAGCGTCGGGCCCGCACCACCGCCGCAGCCCATGCCACGGCGCCCACCGCCCGCCCGTCGGCCCGCCCCACCACCCTCTCGCCACGGCCCCGGCGAGCCGGCACAATGCCTTCGTGTTCCAGCAACCCGCCGAGGCGGTCCAGGCAGGCGCCCAGGGTGCCCAGGAGCCGGCCGCGGCGGCCGGCACCGACTTCCTGCAGCAGCTGCAGATGCTCGGCTGGGTCGACCGCACCGCGCTCGCCGTCCTGCTCGTGTTCTTCGTGCTCGGCCTGTTCAAGGGGCTGATCTGGCAGATCTCGCGCGTGGCGATCCTCGTCGTCGCCTACGTCGTCGCCGGCCGGGG
>VGXW01000477.1 GCA_016873195.1 Planctomycetota bacterium
CGGAACTCGCGGCCGATCTGCCGCGCGGCGCGGCCGCCGATCGAGTCCCGCCACTGGCACTGGAACGTCGTCGCCGTGACGCCGGTGTACTCGAACAGCTCCGTGCCGATGCGCAGGATGCCGACCTGCGGGAAGCCCTCGGTGCTCTCGACCTGCAGGTCGAAGTAGCGCTCGTCGCCGGTCTGCGGCGGCAGGCCCTGGTTGTTCGCCAGCGACGGATCGAACTCCGGCAGCGCCGCGGTCAGGTAGGTGACGAACTTGCCCTTGCCGCGCGGCAATCCGTCGACGGTCAGCGAGAGTTCGCTGGGCCGGCTGCCGTAGGCCGACAGCGACAGGTGCACGGGCGTCGCCGCCGGCAGGCCGAGTTCGGTCAGCGGCAGGCTCCACTGCGCCGCGGTGCGCGGCACACCCGCCGGCGACTGGCCCGGGTCCGGGTCGAGCCCCGCCTCGTCGATCACCTCGAGCACGAGGTTGCCGTCGCGGCCGAGCAGCGCGATGCGGTTGCGTTCGGGGTCGTCGCCCGCGTGGTCGAACAGGGTCGCCGCCGCGAGCGACTCGGGCTCGAGCCAGAAGCCGACCCCGAACCGGTTCGCGAACCCGTGCTGGTTGCTGAACGGGAAGCTGATGCGGTCGTGGCGGCGCTGCGGTGCGGCCGCCGCGCCGTCGCCGCCGCGCGGGCCGATGTTGGCGATCTGGTAGGGTCCTTCCTTGCCGACGTCGCGCCCGCGCGGGTCGAGCGCCGTGGTGAACGAATCGTGCACCAGGAACTCGCTGCGCCACTGGCGCGGCACCGCGATCGCGGTCGCCGGCGTGATCGCCGCGTCGGCGGGATCCTGCGACGGGTAGCGCGGCGCGCCGAAGCCACCGGCACCGCCGCCGAACGCGAGCGGCACCAGGTGCGCGAAGTAGCGCGAGGCCGGGTCGTTGCCACCCTCCCCGCCGCCGCGGTTGCCGACCAGCAGCGCGCCGACGTTGACCGGGGTCGTCACGTAGAACGGCGCCCGGCGGTCGAGCAGGAACGCCTCCTCGAGCACTTCCTGGGTCGGCCAGCTGTGCTCCAGCGCGAAGCCCGGCACCGCCGCGGCGATGCCGGTGCGCTCGTGCCGCGCGGCGACGCCCGGCGCCACGGTGCTGCGCGAACGGCTCGCGCCAGCGCGGTAGCCGACCCACGGCCCCGAGCGGAACGTGACCGGACTGGTGCCGAACTCGAGCACCGCGTCGCGGCCAGTCTGCAGGTTCCGGTACAGGTAGAGCCACGGCTCCTTGTCGGCATCGTTCGCCGCCGCTTCGAACCGCGGCCGGAAGACGCGCTCGCAGAGGTCCTGCCAGCCGCGCAGCGGGCCCTGACCCGGCGTGCGCGGGTCCCCCGCGCGCAGCGCCTCGATCTCCTCGGCCAGCGCCCGCGCCTCGTTGCGGGAGATCGGTCGCAGCGGCGTCGGCCGGTTGCGGCCGTCCCCTTCGTGCACGCGCACGTTCGGCGCGCGGCGGACCTCGGCGAAGATCGCCGCGAGCACCGCGGGCGGCGCCGTGTTCAGGTTCACGGGCGCGGGCACCAGCGGTTCGACCACGGTGTCGATCGCGCCGAACGCTCTCGTGACCGGCAGCAGCAGTTCGAGCCGGAAGATCGACGGCAGGTGCAGGTCGCGCACGAACTGCTCGTTCGAGGCCATCATCACGAGCCCGTACTCGACGGCGCCCGTGCCGAGGTCGCGCAGCCGCACGGTGCTGCCGGCCCCGACGTGCAGCGCCGACTTCACGCGCAGCACCCGGTCGCCGGGCGCCAGCGCATCGAACACGCGCTCGGGCCGCCCCCAGCTCGCCGAGGTCGCCGCCATGGTGTCCGCCGACAGCGCGGCCGCGAACACGTCGAGTTCCTGCTGGCGGAAGGCGCCGACGCCCGCCGCCGCGATCTCGCCGAGTTCGCCGACGACGGTGTAGGGCCGCCGCGCGGCGCGCGAGCCGTCGGCGCGGCCGAGGAACGGCCAGGCCGCCGCGAGCACGCACCGGTAGTCGAGCACCAGCGCGCTCTCGAGGATCGTGTCGGCGGGCTTCGCGAAGCCGAGTTCCTGGAACAGGCCGCGCTGCACTTCGGTCAGCCGGTTGCCCCGCTTGCCGGCGTAGCGCACCACCTCGTGCTGCAGCCACAGGAGGCCCTCGTCCGGCAGCTGGGTCGCATCGTCGACCACCAGCTCCGCCGCCTGTTCGGCCAGCGGTTCCGCGAGCCGCGTCGTGTTGCCGAGCAGGTTCGCCAGCACGAGCGGCGACACGCCGTCGAGCGCCAGCAGGCGCTGCAGGTCCCAGACCGCGCCGCCGAGCAGCTGCCGGCCCTCGTCGCGCAGCGGCGCGAACTGCGCGGGCAGCTCGACCTCGTCGGGCCACTCGGCGGCGCCGTCGAACGTCGGCGTCGGGTCGATCGCCGGGTGCGACAGCGCCGCGGTCGCGAGCAGCAGGTCGCGCACGCTCGCCGAGGCCAGCTCGACCTGCGTGCGTTCGACCTCGCGCGTGGCGACCTCGCCGCCGACCCCCATCGACACCGCGAACGGCAGCGCGAGCACCGCGAGCAGGGTCAGCGCGAACAGCACCGCGAGCAGCGCGATGCCGGAATCCGGCGAGCGGGCCGGCCTGCGTGCGGCACGGTCGTTCATGGCTGGTCTCCGGCGTGCACGAAACGGACCTCGGTCGGGCCGAGCGCTTCGCCGCGCGCGTCGAAGGCGATCCGGTACCGGCGGTCGGGCTGCAGCTGGCTCGGCAGGTTCTGCGGGGCGCCGAAGGCGTAGCGGAACACGCGCACCTCGTCGACGAGCCCGGGCACCGCCGCGTCGCCGGGCGACACCTCGAGCACGGTGGCCTCGTCC
>VGXW01000478.1 GCA_016873195.1 Planctomycetota bacterium
CCCCTGGTGCGGGTTCTCGCCGTAGCGCAGGTCCTGCAGCTTCTCGCCCGCGAACGCGACGCGCGGCGGGAAGAACGGCTCGCCGGGCAGCGTGCGCCGTTCGCAGTCGAACCACTGCGCGATCGCCGCGTCGTAGGCCGCGGTGTGGCCGAACGCCTTCGCCGCGAGCTTGCGCAGCAGGTCCTGCGGCACCGTGCCGCCGTGGTCGCGCAGCGCGCGCAGCAGCACCGGGTAGTCCGCGGGATCGACGACGACGGCGACGCCGTGGTGGTTCTTCGCCGCGCTGCGGATCATCGCCGGGCCGCCGATGTCGATGTTCTCGACGATCTCCTGGCGGCCGATGCCCGGCTTGCGCACCGTCTCGCGGAACCGGTAGAGGTTCACGCACAGCACGTCGATCGGGTCGAAAAGCCGTGCGCCCGCATCGCCGCCGCGTGCGCCGGCACGTCGCGCCGCGCCAGCAGGCCGCCGTGCACCTTCGGGTGCAGCGTCTTGATGCGGCCGTCCATCATCTCGGGGAAGCCCGTGTAGTCGGCGACCTCGGTCGCCTCGACGCCGGCGTCGCGCAGCGCCGCGCGCGTGCCGCCGGTCGACAGCAGCGAGAAGCCCAGTTCGCGCAGCCCGCGCGCGAAGTCGACGATGCCTTGTTTGTCCGTCACCGACAGCAGCGCGCGTCTCATGGTTTCCGCTCGTCCTTTCGCATCTTCAGGTAGCCCTCGATGAAGCGGTCGAGGTCGCCGTCCAGCACCCCGTGGACGTCGGAGGTCTCGACGTCGGTGCGCAGGTCCTTGCACATCTGGTAGGGCTGCAGCACGTAGCTGCGGATCTGGTTGCCCCAGCTGATCGAGCCGCGTTCGCCGTAGAACTTCGCGAGCTCCGCCTCGCGCTTGGCCAGCTCGAGCTGATAGAGCTTCGACTTCAGCGTGCGCATCGCCGACTCGCGGTTCTTGTGCTGGCTGCGCTCGGTCTGGCACGCGACGATGATGCCGGTCGGCAGGTGCGTGATGCGGATCGCCGACTCGGTCTTGTTGACGTGCTGGCCGCCGGCGCCCGAACTGCGGAACGTGTCGACCTTGAGGTCCTCCTTGCGGATCTCGACCTCGATGCTGTCGTCAAGCTCGGGCACCACCTCGACCGAGGCGAACGACGTCTGCCGGCGGCCCTGCTGGTCGAACGGCGAGATGCGCACGAGGCGGTGCACGCCCTGCTCGGCCTTGAGCCGCCCGTAGGCGTAGGGGCCGCGGATCACGACCGTCGCGTTCTTGATGCCGGCCTCCTCGGCCTTCTGGAAGTCGGTCTCCTCGACCGAGAAGCCGTTCTTCGCCGCCCACTTGATGTACATGCGCAGCAGCATCTCGGCCCAGTCGGAGGCGTCGATGCCGCCGGCACCCGGCTGCAGCGTCACGATCGCGTTCATCGGATCGTGCTCGGCGCCGAGCATCAGCTGGAACTCGAGCTGGTCGAGGCGCTCGGCGATCCGGCGCGTGGTGTCGACCAGGTCCTGCTCGACCGCCGCGGGCTCCTCGGCGCCGAGCTCGAGGAACACCTGGCCGTCCTCGATCAGGCGCGCGACCGCGTCGATGGGCTCGACGACCGCCATGCAGGCCTTCTTCTTCTGCACGATGGCCTGGGCGCGCTCGGGCACGTCCCAGAACCCCTGCTGGGTCATCTGGTGCTCGATGTCGGCGAGTTCGCGGTGGCGGCGAAGGTAGTCAAAGACTCACCTTGATCGACTCGACACGCTGTCCGGCCGCCTTCAGTTCGTCACGATGATCCTGGAGACCCATGCGGCGCAGGATCTGAGCATCGCCCGCCCCCGTTTTCCAGGTCAGCGGGTGGGTGCGCCGGAAAAGACGAACCCGCGACGGGCACTGCAGGCAAAGGATCGAAGTCGGCGAATCATGGCCCGTCGCGGGTTCCGTGTTCGGTCGCCGCGCGAGCGCGCGACAGGCAGATACTCGGCAGGTCCGCAGGGCACATGAGTGCCGGCTTGCCAGCGCCGAGCGGCGGATCTGGAGCCGCCGGCGCAAGCCGGGCGGTCGCATCGGCGCATCCCCGCACGGGAGCCATTCGCAGGGTGCGCAGAACGGCTCGCAACGGGACCGAAGCCTCGGCCGAGGCCGTCTGCGTCGGGCTTCTGTGCACACCGCGCGCCGCCCTTGCCAGCGCCGGTGGCGCCTTCAGGGCAGCCCGAGCAGACGCCGCAGACTCGCGAAGAACGCGGCCCAGCTCTCGCGGGCGATGGCCAGGTCCTTCCGCACCTGCGCGTCGCGCTCGAAGGTCTCGGCGAGCAGTTCGAGCAGCGGAACCCGCGCTGGCTCGGGCGTGCCTGGATCGAGAACGCGCTCGATCAACGGTCGCACCGCGGCGAGGAAGCGGGGGTCCGTGTTGCGGTGTCGGCGGCTGAGTTCCAGCAGCAGGGCTTCGGCTCGGGTCATGGGGTCTTCCCGGCGGCCGCACGGGGCCGGCACGCCGCAGAAGCCTACCACCGGCCCGCGAAGCCGCCGGGCCCTGGCGCGGGCAGGCACCCCTGGATCCCATGCGATCGGGAGAACCGCAGTCGCGATTCCCGGCGCAGCGCCCTGGCGGCGCGGTGGTCGCCTGCCCCCTTCCGAGGAAACGCCGCAGCGGCGCCGAGTGCCCCTGGATCCGATGCGATCGGGAGAACCGCAGTCGCGATTCCCGGCGCAGCGCCCTGGCGGCGCGGTGGTCGCCTGCCCCCTTCCGAGGAAACGCCGCAGCGGCGCCGAGTGCGTGCTTCGCCCTGGACGTGTCGCAAGCGTTGCGGCGTACGGGGGCTCAGATCGCGCGCGAGGTCATCGCGGCGAGGTGCCGCTTCTGCGCGAGGGTTGG
>VGXW01000479.1 GCA_016873195.1 Planctomycetota bacterium
TTTTGCAGTCCTGCATGCCGATCGTCTACGGGCCGATCGAGTACGGCTGGAGCTGGCCGTCGCAGCACATGGTCCTCGGCTGCAACAGCGACGTGCGGGTCGGCGCGCCGATCCAGCTCGACCTGCGGACCGGCCTGCCGAACTCGTTCGCCGGGCTGGTGGTCGGCCTCGCCGACTGGGCGCTGCCGCTGCCGGAGCTGTTGAACGGCACGCCGGCGCCGGCGGTCAACGGCCCGACGCTGTTCGTGCGGCCGGTCGGCGGTGCGGTGACCGGCTTCACCGACGCGCAGGGTGTGCTGCGCCATTCGCTGGTCGTGCCGGCCGATCCGGGCTTCATCGGCCTGCCGCTGCGCTGGCAGGGATTCGACATCAATGCGCCCGCGCCGACCACGGTGTGGCTCAGCAACGGCCTCCAGACGAACGTCGGCCCGTAGCGCAGCGGTGGCGGCACGGCGTCCTCGCCACTCTGCGCGCCGCCGTTCGCGAACCACGATGCCGCCGCGGTCGCGCCCGGCATGGACATCACGCCGCCGGGCGCCGGCTGCACGGTCACGTTCGTGCCGCTGTGCGAACTCGGCGGGCCGGGAGGCCTGCCGGCCAGCTACGGCCCGCAGTTGTTCCGCTTCGGGGACGTCGAACGCGCCGTGCGGCGCCGGCTTGCCACGGAGAACGCAGCCAACCGCACGCAGCTGCTGCGTGGCCTGCATTGCTGGGCAGTGCTCGACGGCACGCCGGAAGACGTTGCGCGGATCGGGGCGGAACTCACCGGGGATGCAGCGCTGCGGCTGGCGGTGGCCGGATCGCGTGTCTCTGTCGACAACCGTCGCATCTGCGTGGATGCCGGGTGGGCCGCGCTGGCCACGGCAGGTCCCATGGCGGCACGCGCGTTGGCCGAAGCGCCGGCGGATCTCGAGGCCCTGTTGCTGGCGCTCGAAGCGGCGTCGCGGTTGCCCGGCCAACCCACCTCGTCGAACTGCCGGCCCGCGCTGCACGGGCCGGGCCGCGGGATCCGCGGGTGGCCCTCCAGCGACTCGCCATGCGCACGCGGCGGCAGGAAACCGACGGCGTCGCCGACGAACTGCTGGCCATGCTGCGGGGGAACTTGCCCACGGAGGTGGGGGCGTGGGCCATCGACCTGCTGTGCACCGTTCTGCATGGCAGGCTCGTGGCCGCCGCGGCGGTCGCTCACGTTCGGGCGCTGGTGCCGCGCTACGCGCGGCTACCGATCCTGCACGCGCGCCTCGCGCAGGGGCACCTGCTGCTCGGCGAACGCGAGCTGGCGCGGCAATGCGTCGCTCGGGCCCTGGAGCTGGACCCGGGCCAGGCGATCGCGCTCGAAGTGCAGGCGGCGTTGGCCGGCGGGCCGCGCTGAGGTCGGAGCCGCACCGTCCCAGCGGTCAGCCGGGCACGGCCGCTCGGGGCAGCAGTCCGACGAGGTGGTCGGCGAAGGCGCGCGCGCGGCGCAGCAGCCCCTCGCCATCGGCAGGCAGCAATCGGGCCGGCAAGCACGCGCAACGGCGCAGCAACTGCGCGACCGCACGCGGATTCGGCGCCCGGCCGAGCAGCCAGCGCACCCAGCCGGGCGTCGGGTCGGCGAAGTCGGCCCGCAGCGCCGCGAGTTCCCGCTGCACGGCCCACAGCGGCTCGGGAACCAGCGGGGCCACGCGCGCGAACGAGTCGCCCTTCCAGCACGGTTCACCCGACGCCGCGAGCCACAGGGCCGGCGCGAGCATGACCACGGAGGCGAACGCCTTCCAGCCGTAGGCGTCGCGCGGCAGCGCCGCCGCGCGCAGGTGCCCGGCGAGCCAGTGCAGTTCGGCGCGCGCCGCGTCGAGGTCGAGCCGCGGCCGCACGGCCAGCGACAGGCCGTCGCCGCCGAGGTCGAGCGCCTTCCGCAGCGCCGCGACCGGCAGCCAGTGCTCGGGCCATGCAGTGAGCTCGCCGGCGGGGATCGCGAACACGCCGTGGTGCTGCAGCGGATCGAAGGCGTAGAGAGCGCGCAGCAACGGCAGCATGGCGCAGCGCAGCGCGCGCAGTGCCCGCGCGTCGGCGCAGGTGCCCTCCGGCACCAGCAGCAGCAGGTCGGCGTCGCGGTAGCCGGTCCAGTCGTCGCTGGCGAGGCTGCCGTGCAAGAGGCAGCGCGCGCCGGTGGCCGCGGCGAGCGCGCGCGCGGCGGCGGCGAGGCGGCGGAAGCCGGGCTCGGCCAGCGCGCGCAGCGACGGCGGCACGGCGGGCACGGCGACCGTGGTCTCGGCTGCATCGGCGGACGTTCCGGGCAGGCGCGGCGCAACGGCGGCGAGCAGCCGTTCGAGATCACCGACGGACCGCACGGAAGCGGGCTCGAGCCCCGCGTTGCGCGCGAGCTGCTCGGCGGTCCGCGCGAGGGCCGGTCGCACGCCCCTGGCCAGCGGCTGCAGCAGCGCGCCCGCGCGCGTCGGCCACTCGAGGTTCAGCAAGGCACCGAGCACCGTGCGGAACGACTCGCGGCTCGGGCGCGGCGGTGCGGCGACCGCAGGCACGGCGGCGATCGGCGCCGCGACCACAGGCACGGCGGCGGTCATCGTGTTCCTCCGTGCAGTCGCGGCAGCAGCAGCCGTTCCTCCGCGGTCGGCCGTCGCCACGCGAGCAGCAGCGCGACGACCACGGCGGCGGGCACGGCGAAGCGCGGCGAGACGGCGAACGCGGCGATCAGCGCCGCCAGGGCGGCGCCGAACGGGCGGACCAGCACGCGCGTCCAGGCCAGTTCGACGCCGGCGAGCGCGACGTTCGCGGCGAGGAACACGAGCAGCACGGTCTCGGCGGCCAGCGTCGCCACCACGGCGCCCATCGCGCCGAGCGACGGCATCAGCACG
>VGXW01000480.1 GCA_016873195.1 Planctomycetota bacterium
AAAAAGTGGTTGTGGTGCACGCGCCAGCCGATCTCCTGGCCGCTGTTCTCGCTGGTGATCACCGCGTGCCGGTACTCGCCGGCCGCGGTGCTGCGGTGGCCCGCGGCGAAGCGGCAGTGGCGGATCTCGAGATCCTCGACGAAGGTCGTCGCGGAGATCGCGTGGCCCGGCGCGCCGGTGAAGTCGATGCCGTCCCAGTGGATCGAGCGCGTGTGCAGGTAGGCGACGGCGAGCAGCGCGAACGTGTCGCCGAGCGAACCACCGAGCAGCACGGTGCCGGGGCCGAGCAGGGAGCGGAAGGTGATCGTATGGGTCGCCGAGGCGCCCTGGATCGGCGGGATCATCACGGACTCGGTGTAGGTGCCCGCCGCGACGAGGATCTCGACGGGACCGTTGACGCCGGCGACGAACATCGCGTTCACCGCCTGGGTGAAGGTGTGGAACGCGCCGGGGTTCGCCGGGTCGACGAGGTAGGAGCCCGACATCTGGGCGGGCAGGGCGGCGCCGAACGCGGTGCAGCCGAGGAGCAGCAGGTTCTTCATGGTTTCACCAGGGGTGCAGGGGACGAGGCGGGCAGGTCAGCGGTTGCCGCGCAGCGCGGCGTCGTGTTCGGCTCGGCTCTTGTCGAGGGCGGAGGTGTCGCCGACGGCGCGGCGGCGCGCGTGTTCGGCGGCCGCGCGCACCGACGGATCGGGATCCTGCTCCGCCGCCGCGAGGGCGGGCAGCACCGCACCGGCCTCACCGCGCGAGCAGAGGCCGTCGGCGAGCTGTAGCAGGGTCAGCGCGGCGATGCGGCGCGAGGTCACCTCGGGCGCGCGCAGCGCCGCGGCGATCGCGGGCAGCGCCGGGGGTCCGAGTGCGGCGAGGGCGCCCGGCGCCCGGCCCAGCGCCCGCGGGTCGCCGCCCGACGCGGCGGCGAGCACCGCCGCGACCGCGCCGGCCGGATCGGTGCGGGCGGCGTCACGGTCCGCCTCGCTCGGCGAGTCGCCGAGCAGCCGTCCGGCCAGGAGCGGCAGGTCGACGGCTGCGGGCCGCGGGGCGTCCGCCGGCGCTGCGGTCGCAGGGGCCGGGGCGGGGTCAGGTGGAGCTGCGTCGTCGCCGCAAGCGGCGAGGACGAGCAGGCCGGCCAGCCATGGCACCGACGAGCGCAACATGGGAGCGCACAGCTTAGCCGTATATGCTCGGTGCGTGCGTCCCAGGTTCGTACTCACCGTGTTGCTCGCGACCGTGTTCGCCGCAGCGCAGAAGCCGCCCCCCGGCACTCTGGTCAGCGAACCGGCTGGCCGGCGGCTCGATGCCGCGCTGCTCGCCAAAGCGCCGTTGTACTGGGGTGCCGTGTTGATCGCCGTGCAGGGCGAGCCCGTGCTCGCCAAGGGCTACGGCGCCGCGGACCGCCGCAAGGTGCCGAACTCTCCGTCGAGCCTGTTCGATCTCGGCCACGCGTCGCTGCCGCTGACGTCGCTGCTGGTGCTGAAGCTCGCGGCGGACCGGCGGCTCTCGCTCGAGGATCCGGTGGGAAGGCACCTGCCCGACTGGCCTGCCGACAAGGCCACGATGACGATCGGCCAGCTCGTCGACCACAGTGCGGGCCTGCCGGCGGACGCGGACTGGGGCGGCGGCCGCGCGGGCGCGAGCCGCAGCGCGGCGCAGGTGATCGGCCGCTGCAGGTTGGTGGACGCACCCGGAGCGGGGCGCCGGTTCTCGCCGTTGCACGGCATCGCGCTGGCCCTGGTCGCCGAGGCCGCGGCGCAACAGCGGTTCGAGAGCGCGCTGGCCGAGCGGGTGCTGAGGCCGTTCGGCATGCAGGGGGCCGGACTCTGCAACGGGCACTTCGACGGCAAGCTCGTCACGGCGCGGCGCAGCGACAAGAACGAGGCCGGCGAGCCGGCGACGCAGTTCCCGATGCACTGGGGCCACCGCGGCGCGCGCGGCGTGCTCGCGTCGGTGCTCGACGTGCACGCGCTGCTGCTGGCCGCGACCGGGCCGAAGGCCGCGGAGCGCGAGCAGTTCGCGGCCGCGTTCCGACCGATCGACGGCGGCGAGGCGCTGCGCATCGACCGTCCGGTGGTCGGGGGCCCGCAGGTGCTGCGCATTGCGGCGCAGGGCCCGGGCTACCGCACGCGCTGGCTCGTGCACGAACCGTCGCGCTCGTGGATCGTGCTGTGCACCGACGACCGGACCGACACCGGGCCGATCGAACAGGCGCTCGGCGCGGAACTCGTGCTGCACCTGCTGCCCGGCGGGGCGGACGCGGCGCTGAAAGCGCCGGCGGACCAGCCCGCGCCGGAACCGCCCGCACGTCCGGTCACCGGCCCGGAGGCCGAGCGCTTCGTGGGCACCTACACGCTGCCGGACGGCGGCGGACGGTTCGTCGTCGCGGCGGGGCCCGCCGGCCTCGTGCTGCGCGGCGAGGGCCTGCGGGCGGCGGGGCGCATCGACCGCGGCGCCTGGCCGCCGCCCGACGAGGCCGCGCTGCTCTGCGCCGAGGACCGCGGGATCGCGGTGCTCGAGCGGCTCGTGCGCGGCGATGCCACGGTGCTCGCGGAGGCCTTCGCGAGCGAGGCCGCGGCGGCCGAGGCGAGCACGCTGGTCGGCGACTGGCTGGCGACCGGCGGCCCGTTCGTGCGCGCGGAGCTGCTCGGCGCGCGCACCGTCGGCGGCGCGCTGTGCGGCTGGTACCGGCTGACGGGCGCGCGCGGGACCGCGTGCGTTCTGTGCACCTGGCGGGACGGCGACCGCATCGCCTCGGCGCGCCTCGCCGAACCGCCGGCCTTCGCCGCGAACCTCACGATCGTGCGGCGGGACTGGGCGATCGCGCGCAGCGGGAACGGCCGCGAGCTGCGGTTGTTGT
>VGXW01000481.1 GCA_016873195.1 Planctomycetota bacterium
GCGCCGGGCGAATGCTGGCTCGACCGCGAGCGCGGCACCGTGCACGCCTGGCTGCCGGAAGGCGGCGAACGCGCCCCCGTCGAGGTCTCGCTGCTCGCCGAACCGCTGCTCGTGCTCGACGGCTGCAGCGACGTCGAGGTGCGCGGGCTCACCTTCGCGACCACGCGCGGTGAAGCGTTCACGGCGCGCGGCATCGACGGCCTCGTCGTCGAGGACTGCGTGTTCCAGCGCACCGGCACCCGCGCGCTCGTCGTCGACGGCAACAGCGCCCACGTGCGGCGCTGCACGTTCACCGACATCGGCGGCACCGGTGTCGACCTCACCGGCGGCGACCGGCGCACGCTCACGCCGTCGGGCAGCAGCATCGAGGACTGTACGTTCCAACGCTGCGGCCGGGTGCTGCGCACCTACCAGCCCTGCATCCACCTGCACGGCGTCGGGCACCAGGTCCTGCACAACGAGCTCGCGTTCCACCCGCACATCGCGCTCGTGTTCGAGGGCAACGACCACCGCATCGAGGCCAACTTCGTGCACGACGTCGTGCTCGAGACCGGCGACGCGGGGGCCTTCTACACGGGCCGCGACTGGACGAGCCACGGCAACGTGATCGCGGGCAACGTGTTCGCCGACGTGCCGGGCAGCGACGCGCGCTACCAGAACGGCGTCTACCTCGACGACATGGCGAGCGGCATCACCGTCGAGCGCAACCTGTTCGTGCGGTGCAACTGGGGCATGCTGGTCGGCGGCGGCCGCGACCTCGTGCTGCGCGGCAACGCGTTCGCCGCGTGCGGCCGCGCGATGTACTTCGACGCACGCGGTGTCGGCTGGATGCACAAGGAGATCGTCGACCCGGAGACGTCGACGCTGCGGCGGCGCCTCGCCGCGATGCCGATCGAGCAGGAACCGTGGCGGAGCCGCTTCCCGACGCTGCAGGGTTACCTGACGGACCGGTTCGGCCGGCCGGTGAACGGGCTCGTCGCGGGCACGCTGCTGCTCGGCACGGAGTTCGGCAAGATCGACGACCGCGAGTGCGTGCGCGAGGAAGGCACGGCGACGGTGGAGATGCGCGCGGAGGAACTGCGCGCGAACTGCGACCGGTGGCTCGTTGTCGTGCAGCGCAAGCGCGTCACGATCGGTGCGTTCGCCGTGGGGCCGG
Source organism: Planctomycetota bacterium (assembly GCA_016873195.1). GTDB lineage: Bacteria > Planctomycetota > UBA1135 > UBA1135 > UBA2386 > VGXW01. Next base: position 1,157 of record VGXW01000481.1, read on the forward strand.
TCGGGCCGCGGGCGCGATAGCCGATCGCACGGTGGGTCTGCGCAGCCGCCGCAGGTAGTGTTCCTGCCCTCGGCTGCGGTCGTCCCACTGCACCACCCGCCCTCCCCATGCGCACCTTGTGGCCGTTCCTGCTCGCGAACAGCCTCGCCGCCCAGTTCGCGCCCGAACTGCAGGTCGCAGCGCTGCCGGGCGGTCTCGAGGCCCGCGTGCAGCATGCGACACCCGGGGCCCTGGTCGCGCTGCTGCTCGGCCTCGAGCACGCCGCGACGCCGTTGCCGGGCGGGGCGCTGCTGGCCCTCGCGCCGGCCGCCGTGCAGCCGCACGCCCTCGCGGACCAGCACGGCAATGCGACCTTCCCCGTGCCGATTCCGGGCAGCGCACCCGGAGTGACCTCCCTGCTCGCGCAAGCGCTCGTCTTCGACCCGGCCCCCGTCGCCAATGGTCCCTTCGGGCTCCAGGCGACCGGGTTGCTGCCGGTGACGCTGCACCGCGCGGGCGACGTCGCCGACGTCGTCGTGCTGTTCGGCCAGAGCAATGCGGAGGGGTTCGCGCCGCTGGCCGGTCTGCCCGGCGGATTGCGAGGGCCGCTGCCGCTGCTGCGCACCTGGAACCCCTATCACGCGCGCTGGGAAGCACTGCACGCCGGGGTCAACAACATGCTGGTGCCCCAGGCCCAGCGCGCCGGCCCCGAACTCGGCCTCGCCTCGGCGCTGGCCGGTGCCGATCGGCCGGTCTGGCTGGTCAAGATGGCCCTGCCGCAGACGGCGCTCGGCCCGTGGCCGGGCCCGTGGAACGAATGGGGCCCGCGCGCCGGGGAGATCTACCCGCTGCTGCTCGCGCACGTGGCGGCTGCGACCGGCGCACTGCGCGCGACGGGACTCGTGCCGCGCGTGCGCCTCGTCGCGCTGGTGCTCGGCGAGTGCGACAGCCTCGACTCCGGCCTCGCGCAGCAGTTCGGCGACAACCTGGCCGAGCTCGCCATCGCGCTGCGCGGCGACCTCGCGGCGGCCGACCTCGTCGGCGACGAGCCGCCGTGGTTCTGCCCGGCCGTGCTGCCGGCCGCGTTGTTCCAGCTCGGCTTCTCCCACGTCGAGCTGGTGCGTGGGGCGACGACCGCGCTGGCCGGCATCCTGCCGCGCGTGCGGCCGATCGGAATGGACGAACTGCCGATGCTCGGCGACGGCGTGCACCTTTCGCTCGAGGGCGTGCTGCGGCTCGGTGCGGCGTTCCTGGCCGACGAGCGGCGCTGAGGGGTGCGCTGCGTCGGGACCTCCTCGTCTCGCGGCGATCGACTACAGTGCCTGCCCCCGCCGTCCCCGCCGAAGCGCCTCCCGATGCCCCCGCACCCGCCCCGTCTGCTCGTTCTCCCGCTTCTGCTCGGCGCCCTGTCCGCGCAGAACGACGTGGGCTTCACGCGCGGCTGGGCCGAGGTCCATCCGACGCGCATCGGCGCCAACACCATCGCCGCCGACTGTCTGAACCACGTCGACAGCCGCGACTATCGCGACTGGATGCTCGACCCCGCGGACCCGACCGGCACGAGCTACCGCTTCACCGCGCTGCGCTTCGTGCTGCAGGACCAGCTCGGCAGCACCCAGGAGACCTTCCACGTCGTCGCCTACCACGAGGACCCGCAGAACCCGGACTTCCCGGACCCCACCTCGCCGTGGCTCCAGACCGGC
>VGXW01000482.1 GCA_016873195.1 Planctomycetota bacterium
GGGGGCGGCCTGCGTGACGTCGATCAGCAGCCGCAGGTCGACGTTGCCGCCGGCGGTGACGACATGGCGCTGCGTGGACAGCGTGGCGCGGACGCCCGGGATCTCCTGGGCGGCGACCGAGCCGGCGAACAGGGCGAAGAGGAGCAGGGAACGGGTGCGGAGCATGGGATCGGTTCGTGGAGGGGAAGGGCCGCGACGATACCGGAGGTCGTCCCGGCCCGGAAGCGCGCACACGGGCCGGGGCGCCGTTCCCTTCGCGAACGCGCGCTCCCGGTCGGCCGCCGTCGGGCGGCCCAGGCCGCGCGCGCGCCGGCAGCGCAGCGCCTCCGTCCGGCTGCTCGACGCGGTGCCGGCGGTCAGCGTTCGAACTCCATCGCCATGCCCATGCCGCCGCTCATGCACAAGGTGGCGAGGCCGCGCCGGCCGCCGCGCCGGCGCAGTTCGTGCAGCAGCGTGACGACGATGCGCGCGCCGGTGCAACCGATCGGGTGGCCGAGCGCGATCGCGCCGCCGTTGGGGTTCAGCCGGTCGCGCGGGATCGGCAGTTCGCGGAGGCACGCGAGCACCTGCGCGGCGAACGCCTCGTTGAGCTCGACCAGGTCGTAGTCGTCGAGCCGGCGGCCCGTGCGCTGCAGCAGCTCCCGCACCGCCGGCACCGGGCCGATGCCCATGATGCGCGGCGGCACGCCGGCACTCGTCGAGGGGCCGACGAAAGCGAGCGGTTCGAGCCCACGCCGCCGCTGCTCGCTCTCGGGCATCAGCAAGACCGCGGCAGCGCCGTCGGTGATGCCCGAGCTGTTGCCCGCGTGCACGGTGCCGCCCGCGGGCCGGAACACCGGCGGCAGCTTCTGCAGGTCCGCGAGCGTGACGCCGGCGCGCACGTGTTCGTCGGCGGCGACCACGGTTTCGCCCTTCCTGCCGCGGATCACGACGTCGACGAGCTCGACGCGGAACCGCCCTTCCCGCTGCGCCGCCTCGCCGCGCCGGTGCGACTGCAGCGCGTACTCGTCCTGCTCGAGCCGGCCGATGCGGTAGTCGTCCGCGAGGTACTCCGCGGTGACGCCCATCGGCTCGCGCAGGATCGCGCAGGTGAAGCCGTCCTGGTAGTTGCCGTCCTTGACCTCGACGTGGCCGAGCCGGTAGCCCTGGCGGAAGCCCGGCAGCAGGAACGGGATGTTCGTCATGCTCTCCATGCCACCGGCGAGCACTACCTTGCGGCCGCCGAGCACGATCGCCCCGCGCGCGGCCTCGATCGCCTGCAGGCTGCTGCCGCAGGCCATGTTCAGGGTCGTCGCGACGCAGGCGTCGCCGCAGCCGGCGGCGATCGCCACCTGCCGGGCGGGGTTCGGTCCCGAACCGAGCTGGCGGGCCTGGCCCAGGAAGACCTCCTCGACGTCGGCCGGCGCCACGCCGGCGCGCAGCAGCGCGGCCTGCGCTGCGAGCACGCCGAGGTCGACGGCCGCCAGTGGGGCGAGGTTGCCGAGGAACTTGCCGATCGGCGTGCGAACGGCGGCGACGACGGCGATTCGTTCCATGCGGGGCACGCAGAGTAGGGCGCCGCGCCCGGGACGTCCATGGCTCGGAAACGGCTGCCGGTTCATCGCGCCCGGGCCGCCTGCCGATAACCACGCGGATGTCCGGCACTGCCAGTGACGCGGCCCGAAGACCGGCCGGTTTCCGCGAGGCGATCGCGCAGTGGCGCCTCGCGGTGCACACCGAGGTCAAGCGCGCGTCCACGCTGCCGACGGCGATGTTCGACGCCTGCGACCCGATGCTCGAGACGTGGCTCGCCGAGACCGCCGGGGCGGTGTTGGGCCGCATGCCCGAGCCGCCCGCCTGGCTCGCCGAAGACGAAGACGGCGAACAGCGCCTCGAGACGGTCCACGCCGACGACCTGCGGGCCCTGCCACGCCGGCTCGGCGCCGCCGCGGCCGCCGCCGACCTGGGCGAGGGGCTCGGCGCCGAGTACCTCGCGGTGCTCGCCGACGTCTGCTGCCGCGCCGAGGGCGCGCCGCGCCGCGTCGCCGTGCGCCGCCTCGCCGAGGACTTCGGCGTCGCCGACGGCACGGACCTCGACGCGCTGGCGCAGCGCCTGCAGCAGGAGGCCGGCGCCGCGATCGAGCCCGGCGCCGATCCCGGCCGCGACGCGGAACTCGCCGCCGCCTGCCAGCGCGTGGCCGCCGCCGTGGTGCAGCAGCTCGCCGAGCGGCCCGGGGGTGCTCCGTGACGGCGCGCACGCAGACGCAGCTGCAGCGCGCGGCGGTCGTGCGCTTCGCCTACGAACTGGTCGCGGCGACCTTGCACCGCCGGATGCACGCGGAGGACCATCCGCACGTCCGCGACGCGCTGCAGGACTTCGTCGCCGCGCTGCGGAGCGCCGCCGCGGCCGGCGTGGAGATGCCGTTGCGGCTCCAGTTCGACGACGACCGCCTGCACTACGAGGGCGAGCCGCTCGACGGGCCGAGCCTGCAGGCGGGTGCCTTGTTGCGCGCGTGCCGCGAACGCCAGATCGCCGTGCTGGCGTTCCACGAGGGCCTCGATGCAGGCGAGTGCAGCCGCTGCCTCGACCTCCTGCTGCTGCCGCAGAACCGCGACGCGCTCGCGCGCGGCCGGCGCGACGCGGTGCTGCGCGCGCTCGGCATCCGCCGCGTCGGCGTCACGCTGCGCACGCCGGCCGATCCCGGCGACCGCCGCGCCGCGGTGCGGCTCGGCGCGGCGCTGCACAGCTACCAGGACCTCGCCGAGAGCCTGCACCAGAACCACGTGCGCGCCCACCGCGACCAGGAACTCGCGGTGGCGGAGGTCGAGGGCGTCGTCGAGCGCACGCTCGAACAACTC
>VGXW01000483.1 GCA_016873195.1 Planctomycetota bacterium
GGGGAGCTATCTGCAGGTGCGCCTGGACCGGGCCGGCAAGGTCCAGTTCCGCGTGCGCGGTTTCCAGGGTGCCGGCGGCGGACGCTACGCGCTGTCGCTCGAGCGCTATGTCGCGGTCCCGCTGGGCCTCGGCGCCGCGCTGTCCGGCGAACTGCCGCGCGAACGTTGGTGCCACGTGCGGCTGCAGCTCGAGCAGGGCGAACGTTTCGTTCCGGTCGTCGACGGCGCGCAGCTCACCGCGGTGGAGCACTTCGCGGCGCAGCAGGCGCTGGGCGAGAACCTCGGCGCCTACACGGCACCGCAGGCGGGCGAATACCACCTGCGCATCGAGGGCGGCGAGCGCGCGCGCTTCACGCTGCGCACGCTGCGTCCGGGCGTCCGGCGGGCCGAGGCTGGCGTGCTGGTGGGCGCGAACCTCGAACCGTTCGGCCTCGACCTCGTGCGCCTGCGGCTGCCGGCGGGCGCCGCGTCGCTGCTCGACCTCGGCCAGTGGGGGCCAGAGCTGCAGACCTGGCACCGGCTGCTCGGCGAGGATCCGCAGTGGCGCGAACTCGGCAGCGCGCAGAAGGGCGGCCGCTCGCGGCGTCTGTTCCTGCCCGCGCGCGACCTCGAGCTCGAGCTGTGGCTGCGCAATCCGGGCGGGCAGCCCGCGCCCTATGAGTTCCGGCACGTGGTGCTCGATACGCCGCTCGGGGCGGACGGGGCGACTGCGGCCATGCTGCCGCTGTGTGGGCTCGGCTGCCACGTGCTGCAGGCGGAGGAGGGGGAAGTGCTGACCGTGCGCGTTCTGGCGACGACGTTCGACGCGGGCATGGTGGTCGTGGCGCCGAACGGGGAGACGCTGGCGTGCCTCGGCGATGCGGGGCCGCTGGAGCGGGATCCCGAGCTGACGTTCTGCGTGCCGTTTCCTGGCACCTGGCGCGTGGTCGCCTACGCCGAGAGCCACACCGGCAGCGGCGAGTACCGGGTCGAGGTCGCGCGGCGCGCGGTGCCGCAACTCGGCTTCGATCGGCCGCTGCAGCTCGAAGTGGCGCCGGGCCGCGACGGTTACGCGAAGCTGCAGCTGGCCGCGGGCCAGGAGGTCTGGCTGTCGGCGCGGAGCCGCGACTGCGACGTCGCGCTCAGTGTCGACGACGACTGCGGGCCGCGGCTCGGCACGTGGGAGGGCGGCGGCGTCGACGGCAACGTGCTGTGCGCGATGCGGGCGCAGCGCGCGGGGACCTACACGCTGTTCGTGCACAGCCGCGCGGGAGCGGGGCGCTGCACGCTTTCGGCGCGGGCGGGGGAATGACGGCAGCACGTTTCCGTGCCCGGTTCCGCGAGACGGGCGCCAGGCAATGTCGGGGGCACGATGCACGCCCGCGCCGCCGCTGCGGCGATCGCGACGGCGACCTCGTGGTCGCCGACGAGGAATGGCCGGGAAATTGCGTGCACGGGAGCAGGGGCGCTGCGGTGCCCACTGACGTCACGGCGCCCACCGGCAGGTAGGCTCGCGATGAAGTCGGCCGTCGGGGGAACGGGGCTCGCTCGCCCTGGACGCGCGCGAACGGCGCGGGGACCATCCTGGCACGGTCCCTGGTGGTCCGCGACGCCGCTCCGCGGGGCGATGCCCAAGCGCTGGCGACAAGCCCTCTGGTCGATCCTGCCGTTGTTGGCGTGCGCCTTCCCGGCCCCCGCACAATCGCCGCTCGTCGACGCCAAGGAACTCCGCAGCTTGCCGCGAATCGCGCGCGACCTCGCCGCGCAGGGCCACGCGGCGGAGTGGCGCGACCTCGTGGCGGCGCTGGCGGCGCTGGGGCTGCCGGCGAAGGAACTCGACGCCTTGCGCCGCGACGGCGAGAAGGTGCTCGCGATCCGCAAGAAGCCGGCGGCGAAGACCGCGGCGCTGGCCAAGGCCCTGCGCGACGAGTGTGCGCGCCTGGACCGGCGGCTCGTCGGCAGGAACGACGCCGCCGCGCGCGAGGTCGCCCGCCACCTGCTCGTGCTCGACGCCGACTGCGCGCACGCGAACGGAGTGCTCGGGCGCGAGTTCGTCGAGGGCCGCTGGACCGTCGCGGGCGCTGCGGCACGCAGCGCACGCCGCGCGGAACTGCTGGCTGCGCTGCAGCGGGCGCGCACTCTCGAGGTGCCGATCGAGATCGACGAGGGCGACGGCAACACCGCCGACGGCAAGGCTTCGGGCGCCTTCCTGCTCGCCGAGGTCCTCGGCCGGCAGGTCGTGCGGGCCCGCTGCGGCCAGGTCGTCGTCCACAGCATGAAGAGCGCCGCGCAGACCGAGCGCATGCTGCGGCAGACGATACGCGCGCTCGCGTTCGCTGCGTTCGCGGCGGGCAAGCCGTTCGCCCTGCCGGCGGCCGGGGCCGCGCAGATCGTCTGGATCGACAGCCGCCCGATCTACGTGCAGGTCGCCGCGGCTGCGCTGCAGCGAGGCCTGATCTCCGCGCCGATGCACGCGGAGGCGCTGCAACTCGACGGGTTCTACCTGTCGAACGGCGCGTTGGTCGACTTCGGCAGGCTCGAGTCGGAGTTCGAGACGGCGTTGCTGATCGCGCTCGACGGAGACCGGTTCGGCACGGAGATGGTCGTCGCGGGCTTCTGCAACTGGGTGTGCATGAACTTCCTCGGCACCGCGATTCCGCGCTACGCGTGGACCGAGACCACGGAGCGGCGCCTCGCGCGCGCGCAGCGCACCACCACCGAGACCGAGGCCGAACGGGTGCTGCGCGAGGAGATGCTGCGGCTCGCCGACGCCGGCATCGCGGGCAGCCGCAGCTACCTGCGCTACCTCGCCGAGCGCCGCCTCGATCCGCCGTGGATCGACGCGATGGAGG
>VGXW01000484.1 GCA_016873195.1 Planctomycetota bacterium
CGCCGTCGGCGATCGCGAGCTGATGGTGCTCGAGGCGATCGGCGGCGGCTTCGACCGCCTGCGCATCCACGTCGACGCGGCTTCGCACCTCGTGCGCACCGTCGAGGTCTGGGAGACGACGGGCGATGGCGCCGTCGCCCACGTGCAGGAATCCTGGTCGGACTACCGCGCCGCGGCCGGGCTGCGCGTGCCGTACCGGCGGGTCGCCGAACTCGACGACGGCCGGAACCGCGTCGAGACCGTGTTCGACCGCTGGCAGCCGGTGCTCGCGGGCCGCTGAGCGCGGCCGGTGCGCTCAGCGGCGAGTCGAACCGAAGCGCATCACGAGGCCGAGGTAGAACATGTGCTCGCCGTGCACGTCCTCGTCGACGCGGATCGACGGCCGGCTCGGGTTGTCCAGATACGAGTAGAAGCCATGCAGCGAGAACGACTCGCTGAGGTGCAGGTAGCTCTCCACGCCCCCGCCGACGAAGAACTCCTCGTCGTTCGAGAGCCCTTCCCCGTCGAGCAGCCCCGAGTACTGGCCGTGCGCGAACGGTGTCACGGTCCAGGAAGCGCCGAGATGCATGCGCAGCCGCAGCTGCGCGTCGACCCACCGGTGGCCGAGCGGGTGCGTCGAGTCGAAGTTCACGACGCGGTCCCGCTTGTCGCCGTAGCCGCCGCGCACGAGGATCTCCCACGTCATGTCGTCCGATGACGGGATGTACCACTCGAGCCGGCCGCGAATGCGCCAGATGGACGACCGCAGTTCGGTCAGGTAGGTTCCTTCGCCGAACGTGCCCTCGCTGTCGTTCCACTCGCGTTCGCCCAGCAAGGTCAGCACGAAGCCGTCGCGCGGCATGCCGCGGCGGCGGTCCATCTGCACGCTGCTCTGTTCGAGGTAGAGGCGGCCGCCGTAGGCCGCGTAGTCCTCGGGGATCCGGAAGGAACCCGTGCGGGCGCTGCTGGCGAACTCGTTCTGCCGGTAGTAGGGGCCGAGCTCGATGTAGAGACCCTGCGCATCCTTCCCGAAGCCGAGGTAGCCCTCGTAGTCGCGCCCCTCGTAGAGGCCTCTCGGCACGAACTTGCCGCCGCCGTAGAAGCCGTCGCGGTAGAACTGCCACGGTCGCGCGCGCACTTCGAGCCGCGTGACGGTTTCGTCGCCGACGAACTTGCCGTCGTAGAAGCCGCCGTAGAGCCCGTCGCGCCCCGCGTAGGCCTCGAGCGTGCCGCGCCGCGTGCCGAACGCGTTGTCGCGCCAGTAGACGTGGCCGTCCCAGCTGATGTCGCTCTCGAGGCCTTGCTCCTCGTTCTCGTGCGCGGGCTCGGTGCCGATCGCGCCGGCCTCGATCTCGAACACCGAGAAGTAGGGATTGGCCGGGTTGCGCACCTCGGTCAGGTCGAGGAACGACTGCGCCGCCGCCGGAAGGGCGAGCGCGGCCGCGGAGAGGAGCCGCCGGACGTGAGAGGTCATGGGTTCGCTGGGATCACGGGGTCACTGGGGTCGCGGGGGTCGGCGCAGAACGTCCGCCGCGCTCGGGCTGCGGCGCCTTCACCTCGTCGCGCCGCTTGCCACGTTCCAAGGCCGCCTGCACCATCGGGTGTACGTTCTCGAGCACGATGACCGAGTAGGGATGGTCGGCGTACTGGTTCTCGCGCTCCTCGATGCGGATCGCGCCGCGCTGGCGCAGTTCGTTGATCATCGCGCGCCGCTCGGGGTGCACGAGCCCGCTGAAGTGCTGGCTCATCGGCCCCTTCAAGAACGGCGACAGCCAGACCTCGGGGCTGCCGTGGCGGGCCTGCGAGCGCAGGATCAGGTCCAGGCACTGGTGCAGGCGATCGGTGAACTCGGCGTCCGCCGTCATCTCGTCGGCCGTGCGCCACGTCACCGGGATGTGGCCGACGATGGACGCACGCGGCGCCCGCCGCGCCTCGCCGGCCGCCCGCTCCGGTGCATCGCCGGCCACCGGCACGCCGCCGCCGGCCCCGCCGACCGAGCCGCTGCCGTTGCCATCCGTCTCCGCCTTCGGCCCGTCCGGTGCCGCGGCGGGCGCGGGCGGATCCTCTGCCGCCGCGAGTTCGATCGCGGCGGGCGCCTGGCCGTTGCGCACCTGGCCGCCGATCAGGTCCAGCGCGTTCCAGAAGCGTTCGCCGCCGACGCGCATGCGCAGATCGCCGCTCGTGCTGTCGGGGATCGCGACGACGCGCAGTTCGCGGTTCTCCTCGAGCACCTGGCGCGCGACCGGGATGAAGTCGCGGTCGCCCGAGACGATCACGATCGCGTCGATGTCCGGGCGCCGGTAGAGCACACGGCAGACGTCGCACGCGAGCTGCACGTCGGCCGAGTTCTTGCCGGCCTGGCCGGTCAACACGTACTGGGGGTCGAACCCCATCAGCGCGAGGTCGTGCGCAACCTCCATGCCCGGGTAGGTGTCGAACGCCGCGTAGGAGCGGCCGAACACCAGCGGCGCGTTCTCGGCCGCGAGCCGGGCCTTCAGGTGCTCGAGGATCGACAGGCAGAGGTCGCGGATGCGGTGGCCGGACAGTTCCTCCCGGTTCTTGAGCGACTGGAACAGGTTCTCGAAGTCGACGAAGGCAGCTGCGTGCATGAGGGAATCCACAGTGGCGGGCGGCGCGCCGGCGAGAGGCAGGCGCGCCGCACAGTTCGGGCGGAGAATTCGGACGGAGATGGCTGTCTCAGACCGGCGGTGCCGGTGAACCCTGCAACGGGGCCGGGTCGCCGACCGGCGGCGGCGCGGCCGGCTGCAGCACCGCGACCGGGTCGCCGGCCGGCAGCTCGAGGTCGTCGTCGGCCAGGTAGGTGTAGGAGGCGAGCC
>VGXW01000485.1 GCA_016873195.1 Planctomycetota bacterium
AGCCTCCGGCCCAGCTCGATCAGCGCCCGGTCGGCCGCGGTGATCGCGAACACCCGCGCGCGCAGGTCGAAGTTGCGGTCGACGCAGGCGAGGAACGTCGCCCGGTCGCCGGCCAGCAGCGCCACCTTTCCCGCATCGGCGTTCGCGGCCAGCTGCGCCATGACCTCGCGCACCGCGGCGTCGCCCTGCTGCCAGCGCGCGAAGATCGGCGCGTGCACGTCGCCCGAGCTCTGCCCCGGTTCGCCGTGCCACGCGAGCAACAGCGGCGGCAGCAGCGCCGGATCGAGCCGCTGCACGGCGTCCGCCACGAACGGCCGCGCGAAGTCCATCGCCAGGAGCCCGTCGTGGGCCTGCACCAGCCGGTCGAGCGGGCCGGCGCGGATGCCGAGCAGTTCGTTCTCGGCGCGCCATGCGAGTTCGGCGATGCGCAGCGGCGACAGCGGCAGCCGGAACCAGCGGCTCCAGGCGCGCAGGGCCGCCACCAGCAGCGCGCTCGAGCCCGACAGCCCGCCCTGGAACGGGATGTCGCTCGTGAACGACAGCGCGAACGGTCGCGCGGCCGGATCGATGCCGGAACCGTGCAGTTCCTGCGTTGCGAGCTGCCAGCCGGCCTGCAGCAGCGCGTTGGGCAGTTCCACCGCCGGAGCCGCCGCGAGCTGCACCGCCGCACCGAGCTCGGCGACCGAGAAGCCGAGCCCCCGGCCGCCGTAGATGTCGGACGGGTTGCCGAGCAGGCCGACGCGGGCCTGGGCGCGGGCGGTCAGCACGGTCATGGCGCGGGAGGATAGCGGCGGAGGCTCCGACTACACTGCGCGCGACCCATGAAGCGCCAGCTCACCGTCGCGATCGTCGGCACCGGCTTCCTCGCCCGCACGCGCGCCCGCTGCTGGCGGAAGGTGCACGGCACCGACGTCACGCTCGTCGTCGCCGCGCGCGACTGCGACGATCCCGCCGCGTTTGCGCGCGAGCACGGGGCGCACCGTGCCACCTCGATCGACGCGGCCCTCGCCGATCCGGGCGTCGACCTCGTCGACCTCTGCGTGCCCAACCACGTGCACGCTCCGCTGTGCCTGCGCGCGGCCGCGGCCAGCAAGCACGTGCTGTGCACCAAGCCGCTGACGGCGTTCTGGGGCCAGGGACTGCCTTCCGGTGCGAGCGCCGCCGAGGTCGCCGCCACCGACCGTGCCACCATGCTGCGCGCTGCCGTCGCCGACGCGCAGGCGATGGTCGACGCCTGCGCCGCCGCCGGCGTTCAGCTCTTCTACGGCGAGAACTGGATCTTCGCGCCGGCCGTGCAGCGCGCCGCGGCGCTCGGCGCCGCCGCGCCGGGCGTCGTGCTCGAGATGCGCGGCTGGGAGAGCCACTCGGGTTCCCACGCGAGCTACGCGCGCGACTGGCGCCACGCAGGCGGCGGGGCCCTGCTGCGGCTCGGCGCGCACCCGATCGGCACGATGTTGTGGCTCAAGCGGCGCGAAGGCCAGCGCCGGCGCGGCACGCCCGTGCGCGTCGTCGCGGTCACCGGCGAGGTGGCCGACCTGTCGCGCGCGGCCGCCGGGGCCGCCTGCGAGGTCGCGAGCGGCTGGGGCGACGTCGAGAACTGGGGGACCTGCGTGCTGCACTTCGACGACGGCACACGCGGCGTCGCCTACGGCAGCGACAACCTGCTCGGCGGCATGCAGAGCCACCTGTCGATCCACGCCAGCGACCACCGCCTCGAGTGCGCGCTGTCGCCGATGGACGCGCTGCGCGCCTACGCGGTGCGCGAGGGCGCGTTCGGCCAGGAGTACCTGATGGAGAAGCTCGCGGGGCAGGCCGGCTGGACGACGCCGATGCCGGACGAGGACTGGAGCTCGGGGCACCAGGGCCTCGCGCAGTCGGTGGCCGACCATCTCGCTGCGGGCACCCGGAGCGACGTCGACGGCGAACTCGGCCTCGAGGTCGTGCGCGTCATCTACTCGGCCTACGTGTCCGCGGCCGAGGGGCGGCGCGTGCTCGTCTCCGGCTGACCGGCCTCGTCGCGCGTCAGAAGGTGTTCAGGCGCAGCCGCAGGCCGTTCGAGGCCAGGATTGCCGACGAAACGTCGAACGAGCCGGCCTGCACGTAGATCGACAGGCCCTTGTAGGTCGGATCGTTCGGCAGGTTCTGCGGCTGCTGGAAGCTCGGCGCGCCGGCCGGGAAGAAGAAGAGCGTCGTGATCGGGAGCACGTACTGCATGCAGCCCGGCGCGATGGGGATCGGCGCGCCCGCGGGGATCGGGACCAGCCCGAAGATGAAGAAGCCGGCGATCACCGATGGCTGCAGGTTGTCGACCTGCAGCTGGTACGTCGACGGCAGGATCGGCGCGCCGACCGCGCTCAGCGCGAGCGCAGGCGTGCCGCAACCGCTGCCGTAGGGCAGCGCGGCGGCGGGCAGGTCGACGACGACCGTGAACGCCTGGATGCCGTGGTTCGTCGACATCGCGTAGAGCCGCGCGCTGTTGCCCGTGATCGCGCCCCACTGCACCGATCCCGTGGCGTTCACGTTGTTGATCAACGTGCCGCTCGTCGCGGTGCCCGATGCCAGCAGGACCGGCGCCGCCGGGTTCGTCAGGTCGTAGACGCTGACGATCGACGCGTTGTTGAGGTAGTTGGTGTCGAGCACGGCGAGCACCGGCACGCCGCCGATGACCGCGTAGTCGAGCGGCCGCTGGTTGGCGCCGAGCGGGATCGTCGCGTCGAGCGTGGCGGTCGAGCCGCTGAACGTGGTGACGCGGCCGTTGGTGCCCTGGTTGCCGATCACGGTGTTGCCGTCGACGAAGGTCATGCACAGGCGGTA
>VGXW01000486.1 GCA_016873195.1 Planctomycetota bacterium
GCGGCCGTCCGCGTCCGTGCACCCGAGGTCGAGAATGCACGTCGGCCCGCGGAACGCGAGCGTTCTCGCGACGGTCCAGCAGTTCACCTCGTTGCCGACACAGGGTGCGCCGGATTCGTCGACGACCTGCACGCGCAGCGCGACGTCCCGCTGCAGTTCGACGCGGCACCACAGCGGCCCCGGGCCGCATTCGTTGTCGAAGGAAGTCTCGCCGAGGTGGTCCCCGTGCCGCACGCAGATCGGGGTCTCCTCGTCGATCTCGATCGCCGCCGTGCCGTCTTGATCCGTGCGCGCACCGCGACCCCTGCCCCGCACCGCGAGTTCGGCGTCGCGCATGCCTTCGGTCGCCTGCTCGTCGCGGTCCCGTTGCGCCTGGCTGCGCGGGGGCCAGAACAGCACTTCGGCGCCGGCCGCGGGCTGCCCGTCCGGCAACACGGCGACGAGGTGGATCAGGGTGGACGGCATGATCTCGTCGCGACCAGTCCCGCGGGCGGCGTCCGCTGCGAGCGCACGGACCTCGCCGTCCGGCTCCGTGGTCCGGAGTTCGATGCCAGCGCCGTCCGCCGTCGCTGTCTCAGGACTGCCCGCCGGCGAGGCTTCGGGCAATACAGCGTCTCCGCCGAGGACCAGCCAGCAGGCCGCTGCCACCGCGATCACGAAGCCCGCGAACAGGCCCGAACGACGGCTGCTCATTCCCTGCTCTACCCGCCGGACGCCGCGGCGTAACCAAAGTGCACCAGGACGCGACCGGGTTGCCGGCCCGAGACGCCGACGTACGCTCTCCGGTCGATCCTCGTGCTCCCTGCCCTGCGCGGTCTTGGAGGTTCCATGCGCTCCCTGCAGCACCTCGTCCTTCTCCCGCTCCTCGCGGCGCCGCTCGCCGCGCAACTCGCCGGCAACTACACGATCAACCCGGACTGGCCGGCCGCCGGCACCAACTACACCTCGTTCGCCGCCGCGGTCGCGGATCTCGCGGCGTTGGGTGTCGCGAGCCCGGTGTTCTTCGACGTCTTCGACGACGCCGGGCCCTACAACGAGGGCTCGCCCTTCACCACCGCGAACGGCTCCCACGCGCCGAACACGGCCGTGCTCGCGATGGGCTCCTGGGCCGGCACCTCCAGCACGAACCGCGTGACCTTCCGCGCCGCGCCCGGCGAAGCGCCGATCCTCGACGCGACGGGGCGCGCGATGGGCGTGTTCTGGGGCGGCGCCGACTACGTGACGATCGAGGGCTTCGAGATCCGCAGCGCGTCGTACGACGCCGTCTCGCTGTACGCCGAGTCGACCCACGGCGTCGCCTACGACCCGATCATCCGGCGCTGCCGCATCCACGACTGTGGCGGCACGGGGGTGACCATCTACGGGAACACGGCCTTCCCGGTGAACACGCTGGTCGAGAGCAACTTCTTCTGGCGGCTGCAGCTCACCAACAACGGCAGCTTCAACACCACGGGCCGCTTCGGCTACGTCACGACCCGCCGGTCGACCAACACGCGCATCGTGCACAACACGTTCCTGATGGACACCGGTGTGGGCTCGAGTTGCTGCGCCATAGGCGCGTACCCGAGCGGCGCCACCGAGATCCCGTACGCGGAGATCAGCAACAACGTGGTCCTGAAGACCGCCGCCGCCGGCACGCCGATCCTGCGCATCCAGTCGCCGGCGGGCGGCCCGCTGCCGACGGTCAGCAACTCGAACTGCTTCTACGACCTGACGGCGAGTCCGTTCGCGCTCTACGGCACCAACGCCGCCACGATCGCAGCGACCCTGATCGACTGGCAGACGAACACGGGCCGCGACCTGCAGTCGCTGTGGGCCGATCCGGCGCTGCGCGACCTCGCGACCCCGGATCTGCACCTGCAGCTCACGTCGCCGTGCTTCACTGCATCGACAGTGGACTTCGGGTCGACCACCGACATCGACGGCCAGCCGCGCGCCATCTCGCGCGACATGGGCGCCGACGAGATCAGCGGCGCCTTGCTGGCGTCGGTCGGCGCCGGCTGCCCGGGCACCGGCGCGCTCTCGCCCGTGCTCTGGTCCAACAGCTGGCCGTTCCTCGGCAACCCGAGCTTCGGCCTGCTGGGCCGCAACCTGCCGCCGTTCGCCCCGATGTTCACGTTCGTGAGCTTCGGCACGACGACCACACCCTACGTGGTCGGCGCGGGCTGCAACGTCTACCTGCAGCTGGCGTATCTGACCGCGCTGCCGGTGCTCGCCGGCGCCGGCACGGGCGGCACCGCGAGCGTCGTGATCAACTGGCCCAACAACGCGGCCTACGTCGGCGTGAACTTCGGCTTCCAGGCGATGGTGATCGACGCCGGCGCGCCGCTCGGGCTGACGCTGACGAACGCGCTGGACGTGGTGCTGGGGTTCTGATCGCGAGCGCCGACGCGCGGTTGTCGCCTACGGCGTCCCGAACACGACGCGCAGCGCGTTGCTCGTGACGAGGCCGGCCGCGTTGGCGGTCGGCTCCGCGACCCAGGCCTGCGCGATCGTGCGCAGACCGCCGATGCTGAGCACGTTGGGCACCTGCATCGAGAACTGCGCCGTGCCTGGGCCGGTCGTGGTGCACCCGAGCATCAGCGTGATCGAAACGTCGTGGTAGGCCTGGCACCCGGGCATGCCGAAACCGTCGAGCGGCAGCGGCAACAGGAACGGTCCGACCATGTCGTCGCGCAGGCCGAGACTCATCCACGCGATCGGCGCCCCGAGCGGGACGTTCGTCAGCGGGGCGGTGAAGATCTGGCCGACGACGGGCGGGCTCGTGCCGAGGCCCAGGGTCAAGGGCGGCTGCCCGCAGCCGGTGCCG
>VGXW01000487.1 GCA_016873195.1 Planctomycetota bacterium
GCAACCTCGTCAACGTGCCCGACCTGGGCGACGGCGCGCTGCTCGGGGTGAAGCTCGGCTGGTCGCTGCTGCTCGCCGCCCTGCTCGGGCTGTGGTTCTGGCGCGCGCGGCCGGCCCCCGACCCGCAGCGCCTCGCGCAGCAGTGCGGCGCCGTGGCGCTGGCGACGGCGTTCTTCGCGCCGCTGGTCCGCGTCTACCACCTCGCGGCGGTGCTGGTGCCGTTCGCGCTGTTCTGCCGCGGGCCGCGCGGACGCGCCGACGCGCTGTGGTGGGCCGCGGCGCTCGGCGTGCTGTTCGCGACGACCCTGCGGCAGAGGAACCTGCTCGGCGAGACCCTGTGGCGCGCGTTCGACGCGGGCTGGCTGCTGCACCTCGCGATGGTCGGCATCCTGGGCTGGCTCGTGCGCGAGGCGGACCCTGGCCGCCCGACGGCCCCACCACCATGATGCGCGCATGACGAGGTGGTCGCGTCCCGCCACGGCACCGGCACCGGCCGCCCGCAGCGTCCCGCCCCCGCCCCGCTGAGACCATGGACCGCCCAGCCTTCGCCGCCGCACAACAACGCCTGCTGCAGCTCGAGCGGCAGGCCGAGATCGCCGAGGCCGAACGGATCCTGCGCACGCGCAGCGACGCGGAACTGCAGGCGCGCGGCACCACGCTGCTGCGGCTGCAGGTGGCCGACCTCGAGCCCGGCTTCGGCGGGCGGCTGCACGCCGTGCTGCAGCCGAGCCGGGCCGGCCCCCTGCCGGCGCACCGGTTCGGTCCCGGCGACGTGGTCGCCGTGCGCGAGGCCCGCGAGCGGGCTCCCGTCACGACCGCCGTGGTCGTGCGCGCGCGGCCCGACACGATCGTCGTCGCCCTCGACGACGAGGACGCCGACCTGCCGCCGCTGGTGCGCCTCGATCAGCTCGTGACCGACGTGACCTTCCGCCGGCTCGACGCGGCCGTGCGCGACCTCGCGGTCGAGCGCCGCGGCGAAGCGGGCCGGCTCACCGAGGTGCTGTTCGGCGAACGCGAGCCGGAGTTCGGCGCCCGGCCGCTGGCCGAGGAGCTCCGCTGGTTCGATCCGGCGCTCGATCCCTCGCAGCGCGACGCCGTGCTGCACGCGCTGCGCGCCGAACACGTGGCGCTGATCCACGGCCCGCCCGGCACCGGCAAGACCACCGCGGTCGTCGAACTGGTCCGGCAGGCGGTCGCGCGCGGCGATCGCGTGCTCGCGTGCGCGCCGAGCAACGTCGCGGTCGACAACCTGGCCGAACGCCTCGCCGCCGCCGGCGTGCGGGTCGTGCGGCTCGGCCACCCCGCGCGCATCGCCGCGAACGTGCGCGACGTGTCGCTCGCGGCACTCGTCGACGGGGCCCCCGAGCAGAAGATCCTGCGCGACGTGCGCCGCGAGGTCGACCAGGGCCTGCGGGCGGTGCACAAGGCGAAGACCCGGCAGGACCGCCACGCGGCGCGCGGGCAGGTGCGGCAGTTGCGGCGCGAGCTGCGGCAGATCGAGAGCGCGCTCACCCGCGGCTACGTCGACGGCGCCGAGGTCGTGCTCGCGACCAACGTCGGCGCGGCGGACCCGCTGCTCGCCGAGTTCCAGTTCGACCTCGCGGTGATCGACGAGGCCGCGCAGGCGCTCGAGGCCGCGTGCTGGATCCCGCTGCGGCTGTGCCGCCGCATCGTGTTCGCGGGCGACCACCGGCAGCTGCCGCCGACGATCCAGTCGCGCGAGGCCGAACTCGCGGGCCTCGGCCGCACGCTGTTCGAGCGGCTCGCGGAGTCGCCGCACGGCGGCGCGATGGCGCGCCTGCTGACCGTGCAGTACCGCATGCACGAGCGCATCATGGGCTGGCCGTCGGCGCGCTTCTACGCGGGCCGCATCGCGGCGGCGCCGGCCGTGCGTTCCCACCTGCTGACCGACCTGCCCGGAGTCGTCACGAACGAGTGGACCGGCGAACCGCTGTGCTTCGTCGACACGGCGGGCTGCGGCCACGACGAGACGCCCGGCGACGACGACGGCAGCCGCAGCAACCCCGGCGAAGCCGGACTCGTCGTGAAGATCGTGACGGCGCTGCGCGAGGCGAACGTGCCGGCCGGCGCGATCGCGGTGATCACGCCCTACAACGCGCAGGTGCAGCTGCTGCGGGACCGCCTCGCGCACGAACCGGAACTGGAGATCGGCACGGTCGACGGCCTGCAAGGGCGCGAGAAGGAGGCCGTGGTCGTGTCGCTCGTGCGCAGCAACGAAGCGGGCGAGGTCGGTTTCCTCGCCGAACTGCGGCGCCTGAACGTCGCGCTGACGCGCGCGCGGCGGCACCTGACGGTGGTCGGCGACAGCGCCACGCTCGCGCACGACCACGATCTCATGGGGCTCGTCGAGCACCTGCAGGCACACTCGGTCTACCGCAGCGCCTTCGAGCTGGGCTGAAGCGGCTGGCCCGGGCAAAGGGCCGACTGTCCACGCCGCGATTCCGGGCTAGGCTTTCCCGTGGCTCGCCAGGCCCCATGCATGCGAGCCGTCCCCCCACGGAGTCCAGCTTGAGAACCCTCGCCACCGTCACCCTGCTCGGCCTCGTCGCTTCGTCCGCTGCCGCCCAGGTCCCCTGCTCCACGAACAGCCTCGGCACCAACCTCGGCCTCGGCGACGAGACGATGTCGGTGGCCCAGACGCTCGGCTTCACCTTCACCTACGGCGGCGTGCCCTACACGCAGATCCAGGTCTGCGACAACGGCTACGTGACGCTCGGCCCGACCGGCGGCCAACCTGACTACGACCCGCTCGCCGCGACGCTCGTCAGCGACCCGTTCCCGCGCAT
>VGXW01000488.1 GCA_016873195.1 Planctomycetota bacterium
GGGCACCGGGATCTACCGCTTCTACGTGCACAACTACAACACACCGAGTTCGGCGAGCGACAGCACGCTGATGACCTCGGGCGCGCAGCTTCGACTGTTCCGCGGCGCCACCCAGATGGCGTCCTACAACGTCCCGCAACAGGGCGGCACGCTGTGGACCGTGGTGGAACTCGACGGCGCGAGCGGCGCGCTGACCGTCCGCAACGTGATGGCGGCCGGCGCCCCGGGTGATCCGACGGCATACCTCCGGGCGCCCGACGATCGCGCCGCCAGCGGCGGCAAGCGCGATCCAGGCCTTCGCCTGCCATAGGGCCTATCGTATGCCACGGGCCCTCGCTTTGCGCGCTCTAGCCGGCCTGCCGTACCGCGGCGATTATGGTCGCATGCCCCGCACGCCGGCCGCTCGCCGCGGACTCACGCTCATCGAGATTCTCGTCGTCATTGTCGTGCTCGCGGTGCTCGCGACGCTCGTGGCGCCGAACGTCTTCCGGCATATCGGCGCCGCGCGAGAGACCACGGCGCGCACGCAGATCGAGATGCTTGGCGCCGCACTCGACGCCTACCGGCTCGACAACGCGCGCTACCCGACGACCGAACAGGGACTCGCCGCGCTCTGGCAGGCGCCGACCGTTGAGCCGCATCCCACGAACTGGCGCGGACCGTACCTGCGCAAAGCAGTGCCTATGGATCCGTGGGGGGCGCCCTACGTCTACCGCGCCCCTGGCACCCAGTCGGGCGCCGGATACGACCTGCTTTCATACGGAGCCGACGGGAAGGCCGGCGGCGACGGCGAGGCCGCCGATATTCTCAGTTGGAAGTGACCCCCTGAACGCCGCCTGATGCCGGGCTTCGAGTTCCAGACGGTGGACGCCAGCGGCCGACGCTCGCGTGGGCGCGAGCACGCGGCCGACGTGCCCGCGCTCGTCCGCGCGCTGGAAGCGCGTGGCCTCGTGCCGGTGGACGTGCGGGAGGCGGATCGCGACGAGCGCGCCGCGTTGCCTGCGCACACTGGGCGCGCGGCCGAGGCGATGCGTGCGCTCGCCTCGCTGCTCGACGCCGGCCTGCCGCTCGTGCGCGCGCTCGAGGTGACGGCATCCTCCGCCCCCGATCCCCTAGCCTCCGTGCTGCGCGACATCCGCGCGCGCGTCGAGCGTGGCGAAGGTGTCGCTGCCGCATGTGCCGCGCACCCGGGCGCGTTCAGCGCCGCGGCGATCGGCGTGATTCGCGCCGGCGAGCGCTCTGGCGATCTGGTCGGCGCGTTCGACCGGCTCGCTACGCAACTGGAGCGCGCGGGTGAGTTGCGCGCGCGTCTTCTCTCCGCCGCTATCTACCCGGCCGTGCTGGCGGTGGCCGGCGGCGCGGCCATCCTCGTGCTCCTGCTCTTCGTGCTGCCGCGCTTCGCCGCACTGCTCGAGGGAACGGGGATTCCCCTTCCGCCAAGCGCCGCTGTTCTCCTGGGCATCTCCACCGCGCTGCGCGCCAACTGGATGGTCTTGCCCGTCGTCGCCGCGGCGCTGCTCGCTGTCGCCGCCTGGCTGCGCGGCACCGCGCAGGGACGCCGCGCCTGGGCGTCCGCGCTGCTCGGCGCACCGCTCGTCCGCACCGTGCGCCGCAATGCGCTCGCTACCGAGTGCGCCGGCACGCTGGCCGTGCTGCTGCGTGGCGGCACACCCATCGCGGCGGCCCTCGACGACGCCGCGCGCGCCGCGTCCGACCCGCTGCTCGCCGACGCGCTGCAGGCGGCGCGCCGTCGTGTGGTGTCGGGCAGCACCCTGCGCGACGCCCTCGCGCCTGAGCCAATCTTCGGCGAGGTCTTCATCACGCTGGTCGCCACTGGCGAAGAAGCGGGGCGGTTGACGGAGTTCCTCGAGCGGGCGGCAACGATGTTCGAGCGGCGAACCGAACGCACGACCAAGCGGCTCGTCGCGCTCGCCGAACCGGTGATGATCGTCGTCTTCGGCGTTCTCGTCGGAGGCATCGCGCTCGCGCTGCTGCAGGCCATCTACGGCCTGAACCCGGCGGGGCTACGATGATCGCGCCGCGCCGCGGGTACACACTGCTCGAGTTGACTGTTGTCGTCGCGATCCTGGCGCTCGCGCTCGCCGTGGCCGCCCCTGCGATTGCCGGCTGGCGGCCGCCGAACGACGCCGAGGCGGCGCGCGCCGAACTGATCTCGGCACTGCGCTTCGCGCGGGCGCGCGCTGTGAACAGCGGCGGGGCGGTGACGCTTGTGGTCGACCCGTCCACGGCGCGTGTCTGGCTCCGCCCTCGCGATACGACCTTCGCGCTCGCGCTCCCCGGCGACTGCCGCTTGGTGGGCGCGGCGCGCAGCGCGATCCGCTTCTCCCCTGATGGTCCGGCGCTCGGGGAAGTGCCCGCCCTGCACTGCGGCGCTGCGGTGATCGCCGTCACGGTGGATGCGCTGACCGGCGAAGCGCGCGCCGGGGAGCGACCATGAGACGCTCGGGATTCACCCTGCTTGAGGCCGCCGTCTCGCTCGCGATCGTTGGGGTCGTCGCGATCGGTGCCCTTGATGCCTACGCGGCGGAAGCGCGCGCCGCCCTGCGCGCCCGGCAGACGGCGCCGGCTGCCGCGCTCGCCGCGGAGCGTCTCGCCCGCCTGCAGCTGCTCGACGCCCGTCAGCTTCGCGCGCTCCCCGACTCCGTTCGGAGCGGCGCGATGACCACCGGTCCGTGGCGGTACGACTGGCGCGCCGAGGTGGCTCGCGTCGCCGATGAACCCGATTTGTACACACTCGAAGTGGTCGTCGAGTGGGAGGGTGGCTCGTACGCGCTGGGGG
>VGXW01000489.1 GCA_016873195.1 Planctomycetota bacterium
TTTTCCAGTAGTTCTGGCCCTGCGCGACCGGCACGGCGAGCGAGCTGCCGAGGCCGCACGCGTCGTCGTTGCAACCGATCGAGACCAGGCTGCCGCAGGTGCCCGAGAACACCTCGAGCGCCGTGTCGTAGGTGCGCGCCGCCGAGCACGTGTCGACCAGCAGCGTGCCCGTGCAGCTCGCCGTGTAGACGAACCAGACGTCGCTGCCGCCGGCCGCACACGGCCAGCCGAACGAGGTGTTCGCGCCGAGGTTCGAGAACGGCCCCTGCACGCCGTTGCCGACCGCGACCGCACTGGCGCAGTCGTCGTTCGCCGGCGTCTGGCTGACGTCGAGCACGAACGTGCCGGCGAGGCCCGCGTAGCCGCCGACGCGCACGAACAGCGTCGTCGCCGCCCCGGTGGTCACGGTCAAGGTCGACCGCCGGATCTGCGTGCACGAGAGGTCGTCGTCGTTGCAGCCGAGCCACGTGAGCGCACCGCAGCTGCCCGAGTGCACTTCGATCACCGTGTCGTAGTTGCTGCCCGCGTTGCAGGTGGAGAACCGCACGTTCGTCGCCGGCGGCGCCTGGTAGGTGAACCACAGGTCGTTGCCGCCGCTGCCGCAGTAGAAGGGTGGCACCGAGTTCGTCGCCGCGGCGTTGGTGAACGGCCCGTTGCCGCCGAGCCGCAGCGGGATCGCACCGGCGCACTCGTCGGCGCTGTTGCACGAGGTGATCGTGAGGTCGAAGGTGCCCTGCGCGCCGCCGTAGCCGCCGACGCGCACGAAGTAGGTCGTGCCGGCCGTGACCGCCGCGGTCACGAAGGAGCCGAGACTGCACCCGTCGTCGTTGCAGCCGATCGAGACGAGGCCCCCGCAACTGCCGGCGAACACCTCGAGCACCGTGTCGAACGTGCGCGTCGCCGAGCACGTATCGAACGTGGTGTTGCCGTTGCACGTCGCGACGTAGCGGTACCAGACGTCCCGCCCGGCCGAGCCGGCGCACGCGAACGTCGTCGAGTTGGCGGCACCCGCGTTGGACTGGTTGGGCGTGATGCCGTCGACGACGGCGATCGCGGTGGCGCAGTCGTCGTTGGGCACCGTGCCGCCGGTGCCGCCCGCCATCGCCAGGATCGCAGCCTGCAGGTTCGGGTGCGTGATCGCCGTGCCCGAGTTGCTGCCGCCGCCCGACGTGCAGCCGCCGTGCGTGTGGATCGCGACGGCCTGGCCGGTGGCGTTGTCGAGCACGACCGAGCCGGAGTTGCCGCCGCAGGTGTCGAAGCCGTAGTCGAGCCGGTTGCCGCTGATCCCGTTCAGCGGACCCGTGTGCGTCTGCTGCGTCTGGTTGCGCTGGCCGGTGCTGCCGCCCGAGCACGAGCAGCTGCTGCCGGCGGGGCCGTTGTTGGCGCTGGTGCCGTCGAGCCCGTAGCCGTAGTTGCGCAGCGTCGTGCTGACGCCCGGGATCGTCGCGGCGAGCGGGAACGCGCTGGCCTGCGTCTGGTAGGTCGTCAGGCCCGTCGTCGAGTTCGGGAAGCAGCGGTAGACCCAGTAGTCGTTGCCGGCGCCGCCGTTCACGTACATCGACGACGCCGCGTCGATCGCGAACTGCTTGGCCGCCGGCGGGTGCACGATCGCGCAGTTGGCGTTCGACGCCGGCACGTCGAACTCGAGCACGCCGCTGCTGAAGCAGTGCCCGGCCGACAGGTGCAGCTTGTCGGTGCCGGTCGCGGGGACGTTGATGATCCAGCCGCTGCAGCCGATCGGATCGATGCGGCCCGCGGCCGGGTGGCTCGACGGCACGCGGTCGTCGGTCGTGCCGCAGATCGTGTCCGGGCCCGGCGCCGCCAGATTCACGTCGCCCGCCATCACCTTGTCGATCTCGACGTAGTTCTTGGTCGTGCCCGGGCCCGCGACGAGTTCGACCAGCACGGCGTTGCCGTTGAAGTAGGCACTGCTGTACTGCCACTGCTCGACGTGGTGCATCGCGAGCGTCTGCACGTCGCCGTCGCGCAGCGAGGCGATGCGCAGGTAGCTGCCCTTGCCGAGGTGGACGCGGCTGAAGAAGAGCCGCAGCCACGGCGTGCCGGGCGGCAGCGTCACGAAGTCGCGGAAGACGACTCCGTCGACGGGGGAGGGGTTCGGGTGGATGCCGCTGCGCAGCGACACGAACTCCCAGTGCGAGGGTGGGGGAGCCGATTGCGCAACGGCCACCGCGCCGCTGAGCAGCAACGCGGCGAGGACGAGCAGACGGGATCGGGTTTGCATGGTTGGTTCCAGTACGGCGACGAGGTGCACACCGAACAAAGGGTCCGTGTGGCCGCCACACTATTACCCAGGAGCTGTCTGGCGGACAGTTCCAAGCACAAGTGCGTAGGATCGACCCCGTCGAGCTGCCCAGCGAAACGGTGACTTGCCCCTTGCAACCAGGGAGGCGGTGGCTACCCTCCCTGTCCCCCACTTGCGCCCAGGTGGCGGAATTGGCAGACGCACTAGGTTCAGGTCCTAGCGGGAGTAACATCCCTTGGAGGTTCAAGTCCTCTCCTGGGCACCACTTGGAACAAAGCCCCGCGCGGGGACCGCGGCCGCGTCCGATCGCCCGATGATCGCCCGATGATCGTCCGATGACGGCCCCTTCCGCGCTGCGCAGCGAGTTGAACCGCGACGTCGCCGTCGCCGCGCCCGGCGAGGTCCGCCCGCTGCACCTGGGCCCGCTCGAGCTGTTCCCGCCCGTCGTGCTGGCGCCGATGGCCGGCATCACGAACGCGCCCTACCGCACGCTCTGCCGCCGCTTCTCGCACGGCCGCTGCCTCTACACGAGCCCC
>VGXW01000490.1 GCA_016873195.1 Planctomycetota bacterium
AACAGGGGCTCGGCACGCGCACGGCGACCTTCGCACCGGCGCCGGCACACCGGCTCGACCGCGGCACCTCGGGACTCGTCGCGATCGGCCTGTCGCCGGCCGGACTGCGCGGGCTGACCGCCGCGTTCCGCGAGGACCGCGTCGAGAAGGTCTACGTCGCTGTCGTGCAGGGCCTGCCGGCCGCAGCACGAGGCAGCATCGACGCGCCGCTGCGCGTGTGCACCGACGCGCCGCGGACCCGACCCAAGACCGTGGTCGACCCGGCCGGTCTGCCCGCGCGCACCGACTACGAGGTGCTGCAGCGTGGCCGGGACACGGCGCTGCTGCGGCTCGTGCTGCACAGTGGCCGCACGCACCAGATCCGCGCGCACCTGCGTCACCTGGGCCACCCGATCGTCGGCGACGTGCGCTACGGCGCGGCCCCGGCGCGCGGGGAGGGCTTCCTCTTGCACGCGAGCGAACTCGTGTTCGCGCACCCGTGCACGGGCGAGGTGCTGCAGTGCGCGGCACCGGTACCCGCGGCGTTCGCGGCGGCGCTGCGCTGACGGTCAGCGGCCGCCGGACCGGTTGCCGCGCGGCGGTTGCCCCGGCGGTGGCTGCTGCCGCTGCACCTGGCGCTGCAACGAGTCGAGCGCTTTCTGCACCTTCTGCGGATCGACGGGGATCGTCACGGGCACCAGCAGGCCGCTGTCGACGCGCAGCTCGTGCACGCCGAGCGGCACCGAGGCCTGCGGCGAGCGTTCGCTGTCGGTCGCGTGCAGGCGCAGCACGACCTCGTACTTGCCGCTGCGCACGATCGGCACCTCGACCGTCTCGGACTGCTCGATCCAGGCGCCGTTGCTCTGGCCGAGTTCCCAGCGCGGGAACGAGAACTGTTCGCCCGTGCGCTGGTCCTGGCCCTGCAGCCACTGCGGCAGGCCGGTGTCGCCGGTGAAGACCACCGACAGGCGCACGCGGCGCGTCGGGCCGCACAACGCGCGGACCCCGGGCACCGCGACGAGTGCTGGCTGCACCTGCCGCAGGTAGACGTCGTGGTCGCCGGGGCCGAACGTCAGCGCGGTCGGTTCGCAGCGGGCGCCGAACGCCACGAGTTCGGCCAGCGAGCTGCCGGTGATCAGCTCGGCGCGCCCGCGCTGCCAGCGGAAGCCGGCGAACGCGGGGCCGCCGTCCGGGCGCCGCAGGCGCGCGACGATCGGCCCGTCGACCGGCAGCGGGCGCCCGCCGGGCCCGACCGCGCGCAGCCGGTAGCGGAACAGCGACTGCCGCAGGTCGAGCGGCCGCAGCCGGCCGTCGCGCGTCTCGCCGGGGGTCACGAACAGGTCGGCGAGCACGCACAGCGGCTCGGGCAGGTTGCGCACGGCGACCACGGCGTCGTAACGGCCCGGCCGCAGCGGCTCGAGCGTGAAGCGGCCGCCGCCGCGGCGCTGCAGGCCGATCGACTTCGTGTCGCGCGCGCGCAGGGCCGGGTCGAACGGCCGCAGCGTCAGCGTCACGCTGCCGTCGGGGATCCACTCGGGCAGCAGCACGCGGCCGCGCAGCACGCCGTTGCGCTGCAGCACGATGCGCACCTGCTGGCCGGGCAGGCGCACCGGCGCGCTGTCGGCGAAGTGGCGGCCGGTGTCGGCGAGCACGCGCAGATCGCCGCGCGGCAGTTCGCCGCCGATCGAGAAGAGCCCGTCGGCGTCGCTGCGCGTCGCGAGCAGCGGCAGGTCCTGCCACGGGTCGCGCTGGGCCTCCGGCGGTCTGCCGGGCGCGTTCGGCGGCATCTCGCGCCGCTGCAGCTTCAGCTGGGCGTCGGCGACGGGCGCGCCGAGGTCGTCGACGACCACGCCCGAGCACAGCGGCGGCAGGTCGCCGAGCACGATCGTGCCGAGTTCGCGGCGTTCGCCGGGCTGCAGGGCCTGGTAGTGCACGCGCGCGCCGATCTCGGCGGGCGGCGGCGCGGCGCCCGGCAGTTCCGCGCGCAGTTCGAGCCACAGTTCGGCGGCGCCGGGCAGCGGGCGCTGCACGAGGTCGAAGCGGCCGTCGGCCAGCGTGTGCACGGCGGCCTGGACCACGGGGCCTTCGCGCCGCCAGACGCACGCGGCGATCGCCGCGGGGCCGAACGGGCGCTGGCCGGGCCCGACGACGCACCCGGCGAGCAGCGCGAGTTCGGGCGCGAGCGGCAACGGCAGCGCGAGCGGCTCGGGGTCCGGCGTGGTCCACCGGCTCTCCGACACGGCGCCGCGGCGTTCGTGCGCGAACCGGGCGCCCGCGCGCACCGGCGTGTTGCTGCCGACGAACGGGAACACGACCGGGGCGTCGCCCGCGGGCTTGTCCGCGCGCGGGCGGTCGAGCCAGCCGGGCACCGGGAACGGCAGCGCGAAGTCGCGCCCGCGTTCGGTCCACAAGGCGACGGCGGCCGGCGACAGCAGGGGCGCGCCGCGGTGGTCCGTCAGCTGCACGAGCACGCGCGTGTGCGGCGGCACCTGCAGGCGCACGGGTTCGCGCTGGGCGGGCCGGCCCGCGAAGGTCGCGACGGCCGGGCTCGGCAGGGGCATCGCGAGCATCGCGGCGAAGCGTTCCTTCCGGGAATCGCCTGCGTCCGGTCGCACGAGCTGGAAGTGGCGACAACTGGCCTGCCCGTCTGCGCCGGTCCTGCCCTGCCACAGCACGGCGCTCTCGGACTCTCCCATAGCGCGGGCTGACGCCCGCAACCCAACGCGGTGACGCCCTTGCCTGCTGCGCCGATGCCGCGACGAGATGGCTCGAAGCTCTGCGGTGGCTGGTGCACGGTGATGGGCAGGGAAGGAGATGAA
>VGXW01000491.1 GCA_016873195.1 Planctomycetota bacterium
GGGGACGGCGCGAAGGCCCTCGTCGACGCGGGCGCCGACGGCGTCAAGGTCGGCATCGGCCCCGGCTCGATCTGCACCACGCGCATCGTCACCGGCTGCGGCGTGCCGCAGCTGACCGCCGTGCTCGACGCCGTGCGCGCGTGCCAACCTGCCGACGTGCCCGTGATCGCCGACGGCGGCGTGCGCCAGAGCGGCGACATCGTCAAGGCGCTCGCGGCCGGTGCCTCCAGCGTCATGCTCGGCTCGCTGCTCGCAGGCACCGAGGAGTCGCCCGGCGAGACCATCCTGTTCCGCGGCCGGCAGTTCAAGACGGTGCGCGGCATGGGTTCGCTCGGCGCGATGGAACAGGGCTCCGCGGACCGCTACGCGCAGGGCGAGGTCAAGGAGCGCATGAAGTTCGTGCCCGAGGGCGTCGAGGGCATGGTGCCCTACAAGGGCCCGCTCGCCGACTTCGTCTACCAGCTCGTCGGCGGGCTCAGGTCCGGCATGGGCTACTGCGGTGCGCGCACGCTGCCCGAACTCGCCAGCGTGGCGAAGTTCCTGCGCGTCACCGTCGCCGGCCTGCGCGAGAGCCACCCGCACGACATCCAGATCACCAAGGAAGCGCCGAACTACAGCGGCGAAGCATGAGCCAACCCCACAGCGGCCCTTCCGGCGGTGTGCTGATCGTCGACTTCGGCGCCCAGTACTGCCAGCTCATCGCGCGGCGCGTGCGCGAACTCGGCGTCTACTCGCGCATCACCGTGCCCGAGCGCGCGCTGTTCACGTTCGAGCACATGCGCCCCGACGCGGTGATCCTGTCGGGCGGCCCGCGCTCGGTCTACGAGCACGATGCGCCGCAGCTCGACGCGGCGATCCTGCAGAAGGGCGTGCCCGTGCTCGGCATCTGCTACGGGCTGCAGTGGCTGGCCCAGCACAGTGGCGGGCTCGTGACGCCGGCCCAGTCCGGCGCCGAATACGGGCGCACGGAACTCGAGGTCACCGACGCCGCGGACCTGCTGGCCGGCTGCCGCCAGCGCGGCATCGTCTGGATGTCGCACGGCGACAAGGTGGCGAAGCTCGGCCCGGGCTTCCTCGTGCTGGCGAAGAGCGAGCCCTGCCCGTTCGCCGTGGTCGGCGACCGCGCGCGGCGCTTCTTCGGCCTGCAGTTCCACCCCGAGGTCGCGCACACCGAGGACGGCGCGATCATGCTGAAGAACTTCGTGCTCGGCATCGCGAAGTGCCGCACCGACTGGAACCCCGGCAACATCGTCGACAACAAGGTCGCCGCGGTGAAGAAGCTGGTCGGCCACGACGGCGAAGTCGTCATGGGCCTGTCGGGCGGCGTCGACAGCTCGGTCGCGGCCGTCATCATCCACCGCGCGATCGGCGACCGCCTGCACTGCGTGTTCGTCGACAACGGCCTGTTGCGCGCGGGCGAGCGCGACGGCGTCGAGCGCCTGTTCCGCGAGGAACACCACATGGACCTGCGCGTCGTCGACGCGAGCGACCGCTTCCTCGACGAACTGCGCGGCGTCACCGACCCCGAGCGGAAGCGCAAGATCATCGGCAGGATCTTCATCGAGGTGTTCCGGCAGGAGGCGAAGCGCTGCAGGAAGGCGCACTTCCTCGGTCAGGGCACCCTGTATCCCGACGTCATCGAGTCGGTCGCCGCGCACGGCGGCGCCACGTCGACGATCAAGAGCCACCACAACGTCGGCGGCCTGCCCGAGGATCTCGACATGACGCTGGTCGAGCCGCTCAGGGACCTGTTCAAGGACGAGGCGCGCGCGATCGGC
This sequence comes from Planctomycetota bacterium, assembly GCA_016873195.1. Classification (GTDB taxonomy): domain Bacteria; phylum Planctomycetota; class UBA1135; order UBA1135; family UBA2386; genus VGXW01. The sequence continues at coordinate 1,779 of VGXW01000491.1, forward strand.
CGCACGATGGGCCTGCCGGCCTCGCTGGTCGACCGCCAGCCGTTCCCGGGCCCCGGGCTCGCGGTGCGGTGCCTCGGCGAGGTCACGCGCGAGAAGCTCGTGCCGCTGCGCGCGGCGGACAAGATCGTGCGCGAGGAGATCGAGGCGAAAGGCCTGCACAAGGGCCTCTGGCAGTACTTCGCCGTGCACGTGCCGCAGAAGACCGTCGGCGTGAAAGGCGACGCGCGCGTCTACGAGGACATCTGTGTGCTGCGCGTGGTCAGCAGCCAGGACGCGATGACCGCGGACTGGGAACTGCTGCCGGTCGACGTGCTGAAGCGCATCAGCAACCGGATCCTCAACGAGGTGAAGGGCTTCTCGCGCGTCTGCCTCGACGTCTCGAGCAAGCCGCCCGCGACGATCGAGTGGGAGTGAGCCGGTCCGGGCGGGTCACCCGAGCGTGCGCTCGAGCATCTCGCGCGCGTTCGGCGACAGCCCCGGTCGCGCGAGCAGGTCCCGCAGCGCCGCCTCGGCCTGCGCCCGGCGGGTCGCGTCGAACCGCCGGAAGTCCGCGAACGGCTGCAGCAGCGCGCTCGCGAGCGTGGGATTGCGCGGATCGGTCGCCGCGACCACGGCGGCGACGAGCCGGTAGCCTGCGCCGTCCGCACCGTGGAAGGCGACCAGGTTGTACTGCGCGAACGCCTTGACGAGCGCGCGCACGCGGTTCGGGTCGGCCGGCGCGTAGTCGGGGTGCTGCAGCAGGCGCTCGACGCGGGCGAGCGCACCGGGCCGCGGCGCCGTGGCCTGCACCGTGAACCACTTGTCGAGCACCAGCGGCCGGTGGCGCCACCGTTCGTGGTAGTCCGCCAGCGCCTCGTCGAAGCGCGACGGCACGCAGGCGCCGAGCGCTTCCAGCGCGGCGACGGTGCTGGTCATGTCGGTCGCTTCCGTGTACGCGCGCCACAAGAGCGGTTCGTGCCCGGCGCCCAGCGAAGCGAGCAGGTCGAGCGCCACCGCGCGCAGCGCACGCCCGGCG
>VGXW01000492.1 GCA_016873195.1 Planctomycetota bacterium
GGCCGGCCAGATGCTGTCGGACGCGATCGCGGCCTACCCGCGCGCGTTCCCGGGCGTCTACTGCGCGCTCGTGCGCGCCGGCGAGCAGTCCGGCAGCCTGCCGAGCGTGCTGCACTCGATCGCCGGCTTCCTCGAGTGGCGGCTCGAGATCAGCGGCGTGGTGCGGCAGGCGATGATCTACCCGCTGGTCGTCGCCGCCGCGGGTTACGCGATGGTGCTGTTCATGCTGTCGTTCGTGATCCCGCGGCTCGGCGCGGTGATCAGCAAGATCGGCGGGGAACTGCCGGCGCCGAGCCGGATCCTGATCGACTGCTCGGGCCTCGTCGCGGCCAACATCCTGGCGATCGTGCTGGCGTCGGTGGGTGCCGCGGTCGCCGGCGCGCTGCTGCTGCGGACCGCCGCGTTCCGGACGCTGGTCGCGCGGGTGCTCGCCGTGCTGCCGGTGGCGCGCACCGTCGTCGGCACGCTCGCCGTCGCGCAGTTCTGCCGCACGCTGAGCGTGCTGCTGCAGGCCGGCCTCGTGATGACCAGCACGCTGGAACTCGGCGGCGCGGCGGTCGCTTCGCCGCGCTTCCGCGAGAAGGTCGGCGCCGCGCGCGACGCGATCGTCGGCGGCGCCCGGCTCGGCGAAGCCTTCGCGGCGCAGCAGCTGATGCCGCCGGTCGCGCTGAGCATGGTCAAGGTCGGCGAGGAGGCCGGGCGCCTGCCGACCACGTTCGAGCGGTTGAGCCGCCTGTACGATCGCGAGGTCAAGGAGGCCGTGCGGCGCGCGCTGGGCCTGCTCGAACCGATCGTGACGGTCGCGCTGGGGCTCGTCGTCGGCGGCGTCGCCGTCATCGTCGTGACGACGATCTACTCCGCGATGAAGGGGATCGGCAAATGAACGGCACCCGCCGCAACGCCGCCGCGCCGCGCGCCGAGGGTTTCGCGCTGCTCGTGCTGCTGGCGCTGGTGGGTGCGGGCAGCCTCGGCGTGCTGCTCGCGGTGCAGGCGTTCCTGCCGCCGCTCGCCGACGCCGCGGCCCGCGCGCAGCACAACGTCGCGACCGCGGCGGACGCGGCGCAGCAGGCCTTCGTGCGCGCGGGCGCCTTCCCGGCCGATCTCGACGCGCTCGCCGCGGCGAGCGGGCTGCCGCCCGGCGGCGGCTGGCGCAACGATCCGTACGGGGCCGCGCAGGATCTCGACTACGGGTTCGCGGGCGCCGACCTGCGCGTGCGCAGCCGCGGGCCCGACCGCACGTTCGGCACGGCCGACGACGTGGCGCTGCTGGCGGTGACCGAGGACCTCGTGCGCGTGCGGCAGCGCGCGCGGCTGCGGCTGCTGCGCGCGGTGCTGCTGCGCAGCCCGTACTGTTCGTCGCCGCTGATGAGCGCCGGCGACCGGGCGTCGATGCGCACCGCGTTGCGCGACTGCGCGATCGCGAAGCGGCGGTGGCGCACGGCGGACGCGGCCGAGCGTGCGGCCTCGACCGCGGCGACGACCGCGGCGGCGGCGACGGTCGCCGGGCTGCGGGCCGCCTACGGACTCGCGATCCTGCCGGCTGCCGTGACCGGGGCCGGCGGCCTGATGGAGCAGCTCGGCATGCCCGACGCGCGGGCCACCGACGGACTGGGCCGGCCCCTGCTCGGCGACCCGGTGCTCGGCGTGCTGGCGGCGGGTTCGGACCGCACGGGGGGAACCGATGACGACATGTGATCGCCAGCGCGGCTTCACGCTGATCGAGGTCATCGTCGTGCTGGCGGTGCTCGGCCTCCTGCTCGGCACCGCGGCGCCGCTCGCCGGCGCCCTGGTGCAGGCGGATCGCCGGCAGGAGGCGCAGCGCGAGCTGGCCGAGCTGGGCACCGCGCTCGACTCCTACTACTACGCGCACGGCAACTTCCCCGCGTCGCTGGCGGCGGCCGACTTCTTCGGCGTGCACCTGCAGCCGGGGCCGCAGGACACGGCCGTCGTCGACCCGTTCGGCGCCGGGTTGCCCTACGTCTACGCGGTCGACGCGGCCGCCAACGTCGCCACGGTGCACAGCCGCGGCGAGAACGGCGCCGACGACGGCGCCGCGGCGGAGGAATTCGTGGCCCGCACCCACGGTGCGGTGCCCGGCACGCGCCGGACCCTGCAGCGCCTGCGAGTGATCGTCGAGGTGCTCGCGAACCACATCGAGTCCGGCGGGTCGGTGGCCGGCAGCTGGCCGGCCCTGCGCGGCGCGATCGGCCTCGGCAGCGCCTACGACCTGGACGGTTTCGGCACCACGCTGCAGTGGGACGCGGCGACGCACACGCTGACGAGCGCCGGCCCGGACCGCACCTTCGGCACCGCGGACGACATCACGATCTGAGGCAACCATGCAGACCCACGCCATCGTCGAACTGGAAGAGGGCACGCTGACGGCGACCGTCGGCGTGCGCGAGGGCGGGACTGCGCGGATCACCGCCTCCGCGCGCCTGCCGCTGCTGGAACCGACGCGCGAAGCGCTCGCCGACGCGCTGCGGTCGCTGGCCAGCGGCGCGCTGCAGGGCGTCGCGGGCGCGCACGTCGTGCTCGGCGACCGCCGCATGCAACACTTCGTGTCGACGGTGCCGCGCATGGCGCCGGCCGAGGTCGCCGACTTCGTCGTCCGGGAGGCCCTGCGCGTCACGGGCATGCCCTCGGCGCAGGAAGCGCTCGCGGCGGTCAGGCTGCTGCAGCGGCTGCCGGGCGGCCGGCTCGCCGTCGGCGTCACCGCGATCGCGCGCAACGTCTGGGGGCCGCTGCGCGAGGCGTTCGAGCAGGTGCATCTCGAAGTGCTGGGCCTC
>VGXW01000493.1 GCA_016873195.1 Planctomycetota bacterium
TTCCCCGTCCTGTCCGGGTGCGGGGGGCGAGAAATACCGGACTGGCTGCGCGACGGATCGTTCGCCGTCCTCGCGCGCGGCGAGACCCAAAGCTGCGAACTAAGCCTGTAGATGCTCTGGTGGACGTTTCTTCGGACGCGGGTTCGATTCCCGCCGCCTCCACCGAATGACCGACGCGCCCCTGCGGGCTTGAACCCCGCAGGGGCGCTTCAGTAGAGTCCCTCTCCCCGCCAGCCCGGAGAACAGCGCCATGAGCGACGCTCGTGTTCCCGAGACGCCTGTCCCCGCCACCGCCCGCGCCGACCTCGGCCGGCTGCGCATCAGCGAGGCCGAGCGACGCCGCGCCCGCCGGCGCCGGCCCCGCTGGCCCTGGGTGCTGGGCGGCGCGATCCTGGTCGTGGCCCTGCTCGTGCTGCTCACGCGCCCAGCCACGGTGCAGGTATCCACGGCGCGCGCAGGCGGCGGGGCGCCCACCGAAGAAGGCGGCGCCCTGCTCACGGCCAACGGCTACGTCGAGGCGCGGCACGCGGCGTCCGTGGCCGCGCGCACGACGGGGCGCCTCGCCGAGGTCCTCGTCGAGGAGGGAGACTCGGTGAGCGGGGGCGAGGTCGTCGCCCGCCTCATCGACGACGACCAGCGCGTGCTGCTAATGCAGGCCGAGGCGAACATCGGCCTCGCGCGCGCCCGCCTCGAGCAGGCGAAGGCGAACGCCGCCGAGGCGGCGCGCCGTGCCGAGCGCCGGGCCACCCTGCGCAGCCAGAACGTCGAGAGTGCCGAGAACGCCGAGGCCGCCGAGACCGCCGCCGCCACCGCGCAGGCCGAGGTCGCCGCCGCGGAGGCCGCGCTGCGCGTGGCCGAGGCGAACCGCGCGGCGGCGCGCCTGGAACTCGACAAGACCAAGATCACCGCGCCCTTCGCCGGCGTCGTCCTGCGCAAGGACGCCGAGATCGGCGAGATCGTCGGCCCGATCATGACGAGCAACACGGCGCGCGCGGGCGCCGTCGTCACGATCGCCGACCTCGGCACCCTGGAAGTCGGCGTCGACGTGAACGAATCCTACATCGCGCGGTTGGCCGTCGGCGGGCCGGCCGACATCGTGCTCGACGCGCACCCGGAGCTGCACTTCCCGGCGACGATTCGCACGATCTACCCCTCGGCCGACCGCGACCGCGCGACGATTCCCGTCCGCGTGGCCTTCGCCCAGGCCGACCCGCGCATTCGCCCCGATCTCGGCGCGAAGGTGAGCTTCCTCGAGCGGCCGGTGGCGGGGGGCATCCGCGTCATTCCGAAGACCCTGCGCGTGCCGCGAGTCGCGCTGCGCGAGCGAGACGGCGAGACGATCGTCTGGGTCCTGCGCGAGGGGCGCCTGCGCGCGAACGTCGTCACGCTCGGCGACAGCGCCGGCGATGAGGTGGTCGTACTCTCCGGCCTCACCGAGGGCGACCAGGTGCTGACCAGCGGTCTGCGCGCGCCACGCGACGGGCAGCGCGTGCGCGTGGCGCAGGATTAGGGCCGTGTCCGCCGCCCCGCTCATCCGCCTCAGCGGTGTGACCAAGATCTACCGCCGCGACGCCTTCGAGGTGCCGGTGCTCGCGGCGCTCGACCTCGACATCCCGCGCGGCGAGTTTCTCGCCCTGATGGGCCCCTCGGGCTCGGGCAAATCCACGATCCTGAACCTGATCAGCGGCATCGACTCGCCGACCACGGGCAGCGTCGAGGTGGCCGGCATCGAGCTGGCCGCGCTGAGCGGCGCGGAGCTGGCGGCCTACCGCGCGCGGCACGTGGGCTTCATCTTCCAGAGCTACAACCTGATCCCCGTGCTGACGGCCTTCCAGAACATCGAGCTGCCGCTCCTGCTCACGGGCCTCGACCGCCGCCGACGCCGCGAGCACGTGCGCGCCGCGCTGGAGGTGGTCGGGCTCGCCGACCGCGCCGACCATTACCCGCGCCAGCTCTCCGGCGGCCAGGAGCAGCGCGTGGCCATCGCGCGGGCGATCATCACCGATCCGACCCTGCTCGTCGCCGACGAACCGACCGGCGACCTCGACGCGGCGAGCGCCGCCGCAGTGCTCTCGCTGCTCCAGCGCCTGCACCGTGAGTCGGGGATGACCATCGTCATGGTGACGCACGATCCGCAAGCCGCCGGGCGCGCCGATCGCACCCTGCACCTCGACAAGGGCGTGCTCGTCGAGGCCGTGCGCCGCGAGGAGCCGCGCGCCTGATGGGAGGGCGAGCCTGATGCGCTTCGTCCCCTTCATCCTGCGCAGCCTCCTGCGCAGCAAGCGGCGCACGGTGCTCACCGTGCTCTCGATCCTGGTCTCGCTCTTTCTCTTCTCCACCCTCCGCACGGTGCTCACCGCCTTCGACGCCTCGCTCGAGAGCGCCGGCGCGACGCGGCTCATCGTGCGGCGCAGCACCTCGCTGGTCTTCCCGCTGCCGCTCTCCTATCGCGACCGCCTCGCCCAGGTGCCGGGCGTGCGCGCGGTGAGCTGGTCCAACTGGTTCGGCGGCGTTTACGTCGACGAACGCAACTTCTTTGCGCAGTTCGCGGTCGACCCGCGCGGCTACCTGGACCTCTACCCCGAGTACGCGGTCTCCCCGCCTGCGGCGCGCGACGTGCTCGAACGCGAGCGCACGGCCTGCATCGTCGGCGCCAAGCTGGCCGAGCGCTTCGGCTTCACCGTTGGCCAGCAGATCACCTTGCGCGGCACGATCTACCCGGGGCGATGGGATTTCACGGTGCGCGGCATCGCGCGCAGCACTTCGCCCGACCTCGACACGAA
>VGXW01000494.1 GCA_016873195.1 Planctomycetota bacterium
GGGGCCGCGTTCGCGGGCTTCGAGGCGCTGTTGTACCTGCCCGAGGCCGCCTACCGCGGACTGCCGCGGGACACCACGTGGCAGGGCGAGCGGCAGGCGCCCGCGGCGATGGCGCGCACGGCCGTCGAGTTCCTGCTGGCGCAGCAGCGCGACGACGGCGGCTTCACCGACGCGCGCTACGCCTACTGGCCGAGCAGCGAGATCACGCCGAACGTGTGGGTCGCGATCACCTCGATCGCGCTGACGGCGCTGTGGGAGCACCGCGCGGCGCACCCCGACCTGCAGCCGCGCATCGACCGGGCGCTGCAGCGCGGCGAAGCGTTCGTGCTCGACGAGAAGCGGCTCGCCCGCGGCGCCAACGAGGACTGCTACTCGGACGCCTACCGGCTCATGTACCTGGCGCGGCGCGCGCTCGCCGCGGACGGCGCCGACCGCGAGCGGCTCGTGCAGCGCATGAACGAGGTCGTGCAGGCGGCCGCCGCGCGCCAGCAGCCGGGCGGCTTCTGGGCGCACGAGTACGCGAACGCGTTCGCGACCGGCGCCGTGCTGCAGCAGATGCTCGCGGCCAGGGCGGCCGGCGCCTCGGTGCCGGTCGAGGTCACCGACCGCGCGGCGGCGGCCCTGCTCAGCGCGCGCTTCGACAGCGGCACGTTCAGCTACGGCGGCGCCGCGCGCGGCCGAGCGACCTCGCTCAAGGACTCGGCCGGGCGCATGCCCGTCTGCGAGGGCACGCTGTTGCAGCTCGGCCGCAGCGACCTCGACAAGGTGCGCCGGGCGCTGCAGGTCTTCTGGGACCACATGAAGAACCTCGAGGGCGTGCGCCGCAACGACTTCCACAGCGACGGCGAACTCGGCGGCTTCTTCTTCTTCCACGCCGTGTACCACGCGAGCGAGGTCGTGCGCCTGCTGCCCGAGCCCGAGCGCGCCGCGCACTGGCAGCGTTTCCGGGAACTGCTGCAGCAGATCCCCGAGATGGACGGCAGCTTCCTCGACAGCCACGAGCTCGGCCGCAGCTACGGCACCGCGATGGCGCTGCTCGTGCTGCGCAACTGCGCGGGCTGACCGGGCCGGTTTTTCCGCGGGATTCCGCGCCCGCCGGCGGGCTATCCTGCGCGCCCGCCGATGAGCCGCCGCACCGCCGCCGCCCTGCTGATCACCCACGGCGAGGGCAGAGAACGCCGCGTGTTCCTGTGCGAGCGGGCGCCCGAACTGCGCTTCTTCGGCGGCTACTGGGCGCTGCCGGGCGGCACGGTCGGCGACGAGGACCGGGCGCTGGCCCCCGACGACGGCGCGGCGCTGCAGACCTGCGCGCACCGCGAGCTGTTCGAGGAGACCGGGCTCCTGCGCCACGCGCTGCCGGCCACGCGCACGGGCGGCGAGCACCTGCGCAAGGTGCGCGAGCTGCTGCTCGCGCGCGACCGCGCCGAACCCGGCCAGGAGCCGCCGTCGGCGTGGCCCGGGCTGATCGCGGGCGCCCTGCCGCCGCTGCCGCTGCGCGAACTGTGCCGCATCGAGACGCCGCCGTTCGCGCCCGTGCGCTACGACACGACCTTCTACCACGTGCCCGTCGAGGCCTGCACGGCGGGCACCGCGGGCCCGCGGCCCACGGTCTGGAAGGGCGAACTCGTGCAGGGCCGCTTCTGGTACCCGCAGCAGGCGCTCGCCTCGTGGCGCAACGGCGACCTGCTGCTCGTGCCGCCGGTCGTGGTGCTGCTCGAGCACCTCGCGCGCGCGGCCGACTTCGAGCACTTCGCGCGCGAGATCGCCGCGACCGCGAACGGCTACCGCGACGGCCACCTGCACCAGGTGCGCTTCTCGCCCGGCATCGTGCTGGCGCCGCTGCGCACGCCGACGCTGCCGCCCGCGACGACGACCAACTGCTACGTCGTCGGCCACGAACGGCTGTGGGTCGTCGATCCGGGCTCGCCGCACGAGCACGAACAGGCGCGCCTCTCGGCCCTGCTCGACGAACTGACGGCCGGCGGCGCCCGGCTCGAGGGCCTGCTCGTCACGCACCATCATCCCGACCACGTGGGCGGCGTCGTCGCGCTGAGCCGGGCCCGCGACCTGCCGGTGCGCGGCCACCCGCTGACGCTGGCGCGGCTCGAACCGGGCTTCCGCCCGGGCGCGCCGCTCGACGAAGGCGGCAGGCTCGCGCTGGGGCGCTCTCCGGACGGCAACCCGGGCTGGGAACTGCTGGCGATCCACACGCCCGGCCACGACCGCGGCCACCTGTGCTTCCGCGACTCGCGCTACGGAGCGGTGCTCGTCGGCGACATGCTGTCGACGATCAGCACGATCGTCGTCGACCCGCCCGAGGGCCACCTCGCGACCTACCTGCAGAGCCTCGAACGTCTGCTGCGGGAACCGCTGACGACGCTCTACCCGGCGCACGGCCCGGCCCAGCGCGACGGCCACCGGCTCGTGAAGCAGTACCTGCGCCACCGCCGCCAGCGCGAGACCTCGCTCGTGCAGGCGCTGCGGCAGGGCGGCGGCGCGATCGAGCAGCTGCTGCCGAAGGTCTACTGGGACGCCGACCCGGCGGGGTACCGCTTCGCCGCGCGCTCGCTGCTCGCGGGCCTGCAGAAGCTGCAGGAAGAGGGCCGCGCCACCGAGGCAGGCGGCCGCTGGGCGGCGACGGGACGCTGAACGATGCCTGCTCCGGGCCGGGGCCGCAGCGCGCTGCTCGCCCTCGTCACGTTCCTGCTGATGATGCCGGAGACGCTGCCGGTGCCGGTGCTGCGGCCGCTCGTGCTCGAGCGGTTCCAGGTCGG
>VGXW01000495.1 GCA_016873195.1 Planctomycetota bacterium
TCGTCGGCAACGTGCACTGGAACAAGCCCCTCAGCGACCCCGACCCGGCGGTGCGCGCCGCGGGCCGCAAGGCGCTCGAAGCCGCGCTGCGCGAGGCCAAGGCGTTCGGCGCCTCCTCGGTGCTGCTCGTGCCCGCCGTCGTCAAGAAGGACGTGCCCTACCTCGATGCGTGGACCCGCTCGCAGGCCGAGGTCAAGCAGGTGCTGCCGCTCGCCGCGGAACTGCAGGTCAAGGTGCTGATCGAGAACGTCTGGAACCGCTTCCTGCTCGGCCCGACCGAACTCGCGCGCTACGTCGACGAGTTGCAGAGCGAATGGACCGGCGTCCACTTCGACGCCGGCAACCTCGTGCAGTTCGGCTTCCCCGAGCACTGGGTGCCCGTGCTCGGCAAGCGCATCCAGAAGGTCGACGTCAAGGAGTTCAAGCGCGGGCGCGCCAACTACGAGGGCTTCGACGTCAAGCTCAACGAGGGCGACACCGACTGGCCCGCGGTGGTCGCGGCGCTGAAGCTGGTCGGCTACGACGGCTGGTTCGCGGCCGAGATGGGCGGCGGCGACGCCGAGTACCTGAAGGACCTCGGCCGGCGCATGGACGCCTTCCTGCGCACCTGATCCGGCGCATGCTCACGAGCGAGCGCAGTTGGCAGAGCCGCGACGGGCTCTCGATGTTCGCGCGGTGCTGGTCGCCCGAGGGCAGTCCACGCGGGCTCGTCTGCCTCACGCACGGCATCGACGAACACAGCGGCCGCTTCGCCGGCGTCGCCGCGGCGCTGACGGCCGCGGGCTACGTGGTCGAAGCCTACGACCTGCGCGGTCACGGCCGGTCCGGCGGCGTGCGCGTCTACGCGCCGTCGTTCGCCGCACTGCTCGACGACCTCGAGGACTTCCTCGCGCTCGCCCGCGCGCGGCACCCGGGGCTGCCCACGTTCCTCTACGGCCACAGCCTCGGCGGCAACATCGTCGTGAACTTCGTGCTGCGGCGGCGCCCCGAGGTCGCCGGCGCGATCGTCACGAGCCCGTGGCTCGCGCTGACCGCGCACCCGCGAAAGCGCCTGCTGCTCGCGTGGTCGCTCGACTGGCTCGCCCCGCGCGCGCGGCTGCCGGCGCGCTTCGACCTCGCCGACCTGTCGCGCGATCCCCGGGAGGTCGCCGCCTACGCAGCGGACCCGCTGGTGCAGCACCACGCGACGCCGCGCCTGTTCGTCACCGCGCACCGCGCCGCGCGCCAGGCGCGGCAGCACGCGGGCGAACTCGGGCTGCCGATGCTCTTGCTGCACGGCGACCAGGACCGCATCACCGACTGGCGCGCCACCGCGGCCTTCGCGGCCAGGGCCCCGGCGCTGGCCACGTTCCGCTGCTTCCCGGGCGGCCGCCACGAACTGCACCACGACCTGGACCGGGAGCAGGTGCTGGGCGCCGTCGTCGCGTGGCTCACGGCGCGCCGCTGACCGGGGCCCCGCCCCCACGGCCCTGCGAGCCTTGGCCGCACGGGAGCCAGCGCGTATCCTGCGCCTCCCCAACGACCGGGCGACCGCGCCGTTCCCCCTCCGGCCGCCAGAACCCGATGCCTCCACCGATGCGCCACGCCGCCCTCCTGCTGCTCCTCTGCGCCTGCAGTTCGTTGTCGTCCGAGCAGCGCAACCAGCTCGCGATGCACCAGCGCAACGCGCTGCACTACTACGAAGGCGGCCGGCTCGACCAGGCGCTCGCGCAGATCGACCGCGGGCTCGAGCTCGACGCCGGCGACTACAAGTTGAACGCGATCAAGGGCGCGATCCTGCTGAAGACCAGCGGCAGCTCGCTCGGCCAGGACCACCGCCAGCTCGACGAGGCCACCGCGCTGCTCGAGCGCGTCTACGAGGAGCGGTCGCCGAACCGGCACGAGCAGTACCTGCTGCTGCCCTACGCGCTCGCGCTGCAGAAGCAGGGCCGCCGCCACCTCGGCGAGTCGCTGAGCCTGACCGACCAGGCGACGCGCGCGGTCGACAAGGTGCCGCTGCAGCGGCGGGCCGAGGACGCCAGGCAGGCCGCGACCGAACGGCTGCAGCGCGCGCGGGCAGTGCTGGCCGTGCTGATCGAACGCGGCGAGCTGCTGCGGCTCTGCCACTACCACCTGCTGCTGATCGCGCAGGATCTGCGCGACGCGCCCACCTTCGACGCGGCCGCGGGGCAGTACCTCGAGCAACTCGCCGTGGACCGCGCCAGCACACAGCGGGAGCTCGACCGGACCCCGGTGCCGGGTTTCGAGCAGGAGCTCACGCGGCAGCTGCTGGCGATGCGGCAGGAGGAGCTCGACGTGCGCGTGCTGCTCGCCGAACACCACTACTCCCAGAAGAACTACGAAGCGGCGCTCGCGATGCTGGACCGCGTGCTCGAGATCGACCCCGCGCGCAGCGTCGACTACTACAACCGCGGCCGCGTGCAGCTCGAACTGCAGCGCACCGAGGCGGCGAAGGCCGACTTCCGCAAGTTCCTGGCGACGACGACCCTGCCGGACGACAGCCAGAAGAAGACGTTCGCGCTGTCGGCACTGGCGCAGTGAACGCGGCCGGGCAGCGCCCGCGCGCGACCCTGCCGGCGCGCCTGCGGCTCAAGACGCAGCGGCAGTTCCAGCGCGTCTACCAGCGCGGCGCCCGCGCGACCGGCGCGTGGCTCACCGTGGTCGCGTGGTTCGGCCGGCCGGCCGCCGACGCGCCGGCCGCCGCGGGCCCGCGCCTGGGCCTGTCCGTCAGCAAGGACCACGGCGGCGCGGTGCGGCGCAACAAGCTGAAGCGG
>VGXW01000496.1 GCA_016873195.1 Planctomycetota bacterium
GAGTTGCAGTTCGCGCGCCGCCGCCGCTCCGGCCCGCGCCTCTGCGGCCCGCGTCTGCCACCGCCGGCGCAGGCCGCCGAACAGCCCCGGGCGCAGTCCCGGCGGCACGTGGTCGACGAACAGCCCGGAGCGGTGCGCGAGGAACCCGACCAGGGCGCCGCCGAGGTGCGCGCCGTGCGCGACGCCGCCCTGGAACCCCGTCGCGAGTTCGACGAACGTGCTGTAGGCGCCGATGCCGACCAGCAGCGCGGCGAGGCCCCACAGCGGCACCGGCACCACGAACAGGATCACCTGGGACCGCGGCGCCACGCACGCGGCGTAGAGCAGGCAGCCGTAACACGCGCCCGAGGCGCCGACCAGCGGCACGTTCGCCGCACCCTGCAGCGCGGCGATGCCGAGGTGCAGCAGCGCTCCCGCGAGGCCGCCGGCCAGGTAGAGCTTCAGCGTGCCCCGGTAGCCGAGCCGCTGCTCGGCCATGGTCCCGAAGAACCACAGCACGAGCATGTTCAGCAGCAGGTGCATCGGGTCGGTGAAGCTGTGCGTGAACTGGTAGCTCAGCAGCCGCAGCAGCCCGAGCCCGTAACCCTCGGACAGCCCCCGCCACGAGCACGCGAACCACGGGCTGCCGCCGGCCACCGGGTCGCTGAGCCGGCCGAGCAGCACCGCGTTGGCGGCGAACACGGCGGCGTTGGCGATCACCAGCAGCTTGATCGCGGGCGTCAGTCCGGGAAGCGCGTAGCGGCGGCCGTATGGGTCCATGCGCGGGCGGTGCCGATGGCACCGGGGGTCTTTTCGGCCGATCGGGGCGCCGAGGTCGAGCCCGCCCCGTCCCCCCGCCGGTCGCGAGGTTCAGAGCCGCCGCGACAGCACGTAGCCCGCGAGCTGGTGCAGCGCGTCGCGAGCCGGGCCCGTGGGCAGCAGCGACAGCGAGGCCTGGGCCTTGCCGATGCGGCGCTGCGCTTCGTCCATCGCGTAGGCGACCGCGTGCTCGAGCGGGAACTCCCGGCGCAGCAGCTTCAGCGCCTCGTGCTCGGTCTTGCCGAGCAGGGCGCGCAGCCGATCGGCCTCCGCGGGCCCGCGCTGCAGCAGGTAGAGCATCGGCAGCGTGATCTTGCCCTTGCTGAGGTCGGTGCCGAGCGACTTGCCGACCACGCGCTCGTCGCCGTCGAGGTCGAGGCAGTCGTCGACGATCTGGAACGCGATGCCGAGTTCGAGCCCGTACTCCTCGAGCGCGCGCAGCCGCGCCTCGGCGGTCCCGCCCTGGTGGCTCAGGCCGTAGTGGCCGCCGAGCCGGCACGCCGCCGCGTAGAGGCTCGCCGTCTTCTCGGCGATCACCGTGAAGTAGCGCGGCTCGGTCCACGCGAGGTCGAAGCGGTGCAGGATCTGCGTGATCTCGCCCTGGCAGATCACGCGCACGGTCTCGGCGAGCCAGCGCGCCGCCGTCGGATCGGGCAGCTGCACGGCCATGTGGAAGGCCTTGGCGTAGATGTAGTCGCCGAGCAGCACCGCGACCTCGGTGCCGGCCATCTGGTTGACGGTCGGGATGCGCCGGCGCACCGACGCGCCGTCGAGCACGTCGTCGTGCACGAGCGTCGCGGTGTGCAGCAGTTCGACGACCTTGGCCACCGTGACGACGTCGTCGCCGAGGCAGCCGCCGTGGGTCGCGCCGCGGGCGGCCATGCCGGACAGGAACGTCAGCACGGGGCGCAGCTGCTTGCCGCGGAAACCGCCGACGTGTTCGACGAGCGGCAGCATCTCGCGGTGTCCCGGCGCGAGGTCGAGCACGAGCTCGCGGTTCAGGCGGTCGAGCTGGGGCCGGACCAGGGCCACCAGGTCGTGCAGGGGCAGGGTTTCGGTCACCGGGGGTCCTGGGCTCGGGTGGTGCGGCGTGATCGATCGCCGGTTCAGGCCTTCGGTGGCGCGTCGCCGTCCGCCGGCGGCTTGTCGTCGCCCTTGCCGGCACCGTCCTTGAGTCCCTTCTTGAACTCGGTGATGCCGGAACCGAGGGACCGCGCCATCGTCGGCAGGCGATGACCGAACAGGAGCAGGATCACCACCAGGATGATGATCCACTCCCAACCGTTGGGGATACCGAATCCGATCATGATGCTGCCTTTCCCGGGATCATGGCCAACCGGGCGAGCGCGCGCCAGCCCTGGGCCACGACTCGCGGGGCGAGGTGAGGGGCAACGCCGCCGGCCGCGGCGACTTTCGCCGCCCCGGGCCTTCCCGAGGCGCTCACTTCCGTTCCTGCTCGGCGAGCCACTGCCGCCATGCCGTGGGCTCCTGGCCGCGGTCCTCGCCGGCCAGGCGCACGAGGTTGTGGTGGCTCGTGCGGCGGATCTGCGGGTCGTCGGACTGCAGCGCCGCGATCAGCAGGCGCGCGGCCTCGAGCCTGGGGTTGCGGGCGGACTCGCCGCCGGCCGGCCCCTGGTGCTCGCGGAACGCGTGCAGCACGCCGGTCAGGATCGTGTGCAGGCGGATCGACTCGCCCCACAGCAGCAGCACGTAGAGGCCGAGCGCCGCGACGCACGCGCGCAGCACCACCTGCTCGCCGAACGTCGCGCGCAGCCACGGCAGGCCGGGCAACCACGGCTCGAACAGGACGACGGCGACGACGCCGAGCAGGACCAGCGGCGTCAGTTGCCGGAACACCGCGTCGAACCCGCCCGGGATCCTCACCGCTGCGCTCCGTTCCCGGGGTTCACCGGCCGAGCACCCTCTTCATCGTGGCGCCGAGGATCGACGGCGTGTCG
>VGXW01000497.1 GCA_016873195.1 Planctomycetota bacterium
CCGCAGCGCCCCGACTCCGGTCTCTACGCCGACGCGGGCGACGTCGACGGCGACGGCGACCTCGACCTCGTGGTCGGCGGCTACTCGCACTGGCAGTCGCCGGCGCGCAAACTCACCAAGGCGCAGCAGCAGCGCGTCGCCGAACTGCGCAAGGGCGTCGCCGAGCAGGAGCAGAAGCTGCAGAAGCTGGACGACGCCGTCCAGGAGGCAGTGCAGGGCCTCGAGCAGGAGGCGATGCTGAAGAAGTACGCCGAGGTCTGGCAGGCGCAGAAGGACGAACGCGCCGCCATCCAGAAGGTGCTCGCACCGCTGCAGCAGGAGCTCGACGAACTGGTGCCGGTGGCGAAGCGGGAGTCGTTCGTGTGGTTCTACCAGAACCTGGCGAAGGCCGCGGGCAAGCCGGCGGCGCGGAAGTAGCGGCACCGGCCGGCGGGTTCAGGACGGCTTTGGCTCGAGGCCGGCGTCGGCGACTTCGACGGCAACGAAGTCGGCGGCGGCGAGTACATCCTGTCCTTCTGCGGGCCTGGCGTCGATGCCGTGGTCGCCGTGCTGCGCCCACTGCTCCGGGCCTCGCCGCTGGCACGCGGGGCGTCGTTCGAACGGATGATCGCCGGCCCCGGCGGCGAACTCGAACGCCAGCGGATCCGCGTCCAGGCCGGAGCGGTCCGTCCGTCTGAGATGAAGCGGTCCGCCAAGTAGCCGGTCTTCGTTCTTCGGATCTTGCTCCTGGTGGCGGGGTCGCAGAGGAACGAAGGCCGCGCTCGAGGCAGACGTGTCGACGGTTGGTCACTCTGCCCACACGAAGCCGGCAAGTTCGCGGGCGATGGCGGTCATCGCCACCGGCGCCTTCTTGCCTCGGGCTGTGAGCCGTTGGAAGCGTCGTGTGAGGCGTAGGTTCGCTTTGCGGCATACGTCGGTGACCGCAGGCGGCTGGCTTGCGAACATCTTCCGTTGGCGTGACGTGACCTTCGGGTAGTGGCGGCAGGCCCAGGCGGCTTCGACGAGGATGCGTCGCACGCGACGGTTGCCGGTCTTGGTGATGCCGCCGCGGCGTTGCTTCTGGCCACTGGGTTGTTCGCTGGGCACGCCGCCGAGGAAGGCCATGAACTCGCTCGCCGTGGCGAAGCGCCGCAGGTCGTAGACCTCGGACAGGATCACCATCGCCGCCAGCGTGCTGATGCCGCGCAAGCAGCTGAGCTTCGCGACCAGGTCGCGGAACGGTCGCGCGCAGCGATCTCCTCGATGTCGGCGTCGAGGGCTTCGATCTGGCCATCGAGGTGCAGCACCATTTCCGTGTAGTGCTGCAGCGTCTTGGTGAGCGCGGGGGGCGTGAAGACCACGCCGTGGACCCACTTCCAGACCTGCCCGGTCCAGTTGCTCGCGCTGTTCGACGCCTGCGGCCGCGAGGTATGGCACCGCGCGGTGCGCGACGGATGGCAGTTCGCGCTGCCGTTCCTGCCCGGCGACTACCGCGTCGAATGGACCGATGGGCGCGGCCGAGTCGTGCGGCAGTCGCTGCACCTCGGGGCCAGCGGCGCTGACCTGCGCGGGCCGTAGCCGTTCGTGCCAGGGAGCGTGCCCCGCCGCCACCCCGCCCGCGTAGACTGCCGGCCATGCGCATCCTGCCGATCGCCGTCGGGCTCGCGGCCGCCGCAGCCGCGTTCGCCCAGTCCCCCACCTTCGGCCCGCCGGTGCGGCTCAAAGCCGGCGACAAGTTCCTCGGCCACCAGCGCCTCTACCCGTCGCCGGTGCTGCACGACCTCGACGGCGACGGCAAGGTCGATCTCGTCGTCGGCGACCTGCGCGGCCGGCTCACCGTAGCCCCGCGCGGCGACGGCATCACGTTCGGCGCCGAGCAGAAGGTGAACGGCGCCGACGGCAAGGAACTCGACTTCGCGAACTGGTGATGCATCGGCATGAGTCCACAGTTCGTGGACTTCGATGCGGACGGCCGGCTCGACATCGTCGCCGGCATCTTCGACGGCTCGCCGCACCTGTCGCGCGGCAGCGACCAGGGCTGGCTCGCGCCCGAGCAGATCCTCGACAAGGACGGTGCGCGCATCCAGGGCAGCGAGTTCTGGATCTCCGAAACGAAGAAGTGGGGCAGCACGGAACGCTGCAACCCGTCCGGCTTCGCGGACCCGTCCCACCTGACCTCGGCGATCGCCTTCGATCAGGACGGTGACGGCGACCTCGACCTCCTGCTCGGCGACCACCGCAGCGGGCGCGTGTTCCTGCGGCGCAACGAGGGCGAGAAGGGCAAGCCCGCGTTCGCGACCAGGAACGAACTCGTGCTCGCGGGCGGCAAACCCATCGACGTGCCGGGCACGGTGGCGACGCTGCGCCCCGTCGACTGGAACGGCGACGGCCGGCTCGACCTGCTCGCGACGGGCATGGGCGACGCCAGAGGCGACGGCCTGGGCGGCGGCGTGCACCTGTTCCTGAACACGGGCAAGGGCAAACAGGTGGTCTACGGGCCGATGCTGACGCTGGTCGCGCTGAGTGGGAAGGGCGCAAGCGCGCCGCAGCGCCCCGACTCCGGTCTCTACGCCGACGCGGGCGACGTCGACGGCGACGGCGACCTCGACCTCGTGGTCGGCGGCTACTCGCACTGGCAGCCGCCGGCGCGCAAACTCACCAAGGCGCAGCAGCAGCGCGTCGCCGAACTGCGCAAGGGCGTCGCCGAGCAGGAGCAGAAGCTGCAGAAGCTGGACGACGCCGTCCAGGAGGCAGTGCAGGGCCTCG
>VGXW01000498.1 GCA_016873195.1 Planctomycetota bacterium
TCTGCTCCATCAGTCGCAGGAAGGCCTGCACGGTGTTCTGCACGATCGGCACCTCGCCGCGCAGCGCCTCGTAGACTTCGCGGACGGTGGCTTCGCCGCGGTCCCACAGCACCTTCAGCAGCAGCAGTTCGCGGTCGGTCGGTTCGGGAATGGCCATCGCAGGCACCTCGGGTCGGCACCGATGGCCTCAAGCTTAATAAGTTAAGCGATGAGGTCAAGCCCCGGCACCGAGGAACCTCGCCCGGTCGCCGGCGACGCGGTGCCCCGCCTCAGCGCGCGCCCTTGCCGCGCAGGATCACCGACACCGTGCGCAGCATGATGTTCACGTCGAACAGCACGCTCATGTTCTTGATGTAGTAGAGGTCGTAGCGCAGCTTCTCGCGCGCGTCGTCGATCGACGCCCCGTAGGGGTGCCGGACCTGCGCCCAGCCGGTCAGGCCGGGCTTCACCGCGTGGCGCAGCGGGTAGAACGGGATCTCCTGCTTCAGCTTGTCGACGAAGTGCGGCCGCTCGGGCCGGGGGCCGACGAAGGACATCTGGCCGCGCAGGATGTTCAGGAACTGCGGGACCTCGTCGATCCGCGAGACGCGCAGCAGGCGGCCGATCGGCGTCACACGATGGTCGTTCTGCTGTGCCCACACGGGGCCCGATTCGCGCTCGGCGTCGGGCCGCATGGTGCGGAACTTCACGAGCCGGAACGGCGCCCCGTCCTGGCCGACGCGCTCCTGCGTGAAGAACACCGGCCCCTTGCTGGTCAGCTTGACCAGCACGATCGCCAGGAGACAGATCGGCAACGACACGGCGAGCCCGGTCAGCGAAGCGAGGATGTCGAGCACTCGCTTCAGCACCAGCGTCGTGCGGTCCTTCGCGAAGCCGCGGCCGTAGATCAGGTAGCTCGGCCGCATGCTCTCGACGGCGAGCTTGCCGGTCAGCCGCTCGTACATCGCCTCGCGTTCCTCGATCTGGACTCCGTCCATGCGGCAGCCGAGCAGGGTCTCGACCGGCACGCGGCCGCGCCGCTCGCGCAGCGCGACGACGACGCGGCTGATGCCCTCCGTGCGGCACAGCGCCCGCAGGTCGGCGAGCTTGCCGAGCACCGGTGGGTCGCCGGGCGCGCGCGCGGGCGGCGGCTGGTCCGGTTCCTCGACGATCCCGAGCAGCTCGTAGCCGGCCATCGGGTTGTCCCTGACCATGCGCGCGAGCTGCAGGGCCTCGTCCGAGGAGCCGAGCACGACGACCCGCTCGCCGAAGCGCCACCGGTAGAAGAACCAGTGGAACGCGCGGCGGAAGCCGTAGACCAGCGCGAATGCGATGCCGAGCAGCAGGATCAGCTTCCAGGTCTCGCTGCTGACGTCGGCGATGCCGGGGAACACGAACAGCCATGGCGCGACCAGCACCAGGAACGCCAGCAGCACGAGCGAGTAGCCGCACGAGTGCAGGAGGCGGCTGCCGAGCTCGGCGCGGTTCTGCGAGGTCTTCCAGTCGTACAGGTCGTTGTAGGACAGCGCGGCCTGGCAGATCAGCGCGATCGTGAAGCAGCTGAGCACGCCGTGCAGCAGGTCCAGCGACGGCGACAGCAGCCAGAACGACCGCGTGCTCAGCGGCGGCGCGCTGGTGCCGACCAGCAGCACGGCGGTGAAGAGCGCAGTCTCGCAGAGCATCAGCAGCAGCTTGCGCCGCGGGATGATCTGTTCGGCGAGGGTCGGCATCGAAGCGGTCTCGGGGAGTGGGTGCCCCGCAGGGCAAGTCGGCCATCCATACCACGCGGCTTCAGGTCGTCGCCACCGCCCATCGGCACGGGTGCTTCGGGCAACGCGCAGACAGCCCGGAAGATGCAGCATTTCCGGCCCGGCGGCCTGCCAGCGCACGGCGACGACGTCGACGCGCAGTTCGCGCGGGGCCGGTCGCAGGTGCGGTGCCAGCGCGCGCAGCGCGCGCAGCAACCGCGCAAGGCGCTCGGCGTCGACGTGGCGCTCGGGCGCGGGATGGTCGGCGCGCGCCTTGACCTCGACCGCGGCGTAGGTGCGGCGCCGCCGCACCAAGAGGTCGATCTCCCCGTGCACGGTGCGCAGGTTCCGCGCGACGATCCGGTAGCCGGCGGCGCACAGCGCCTCTGCGGCGAGCTGCTCGCCGGCCCGGCCGGAGCGCGCACTCGCCGGGCCGCGGCGGTCAGGCGCGCTTCTGCTCGGTTCGCGAGGCGTCGTCACGGACGATCCTCGCGATCGCGGCACGCTCGAACGTGACCGGCACGGTGTCGAACAGCAGCGTGACGGTCTTCTCGTCGACCCGGTGCACCGCGGCGTGCATGCCGGAGGTCGTCACGACGCGGTCGCCCTGCTTGATCGCGGCGAGCATCGCCTGCTGCTCCTTGCGGGCCTTGCTGTCGCGCCGCATCGAGAAGAACAGCATCAGCACGACGAACGCGAGCATCATCCACAGGAAGCCGCCGTCGAACAGGCCGGGTGCCGACTGCGGTTGCGGCTGCGGCGCGCCCGGCGCCGCGGTGGTGCCCGACGGCGCGCCGCCGGCCGGCGTGTCGGAGGCCGACCTGGGCTCCTGGATCGTGGCGATCGTGGTCGGGGCGGCGGCGGGGAGGAAGAAGACGAGGGGCTGCTGCATCGGAGGCGTCGAGGCTCGGTTCGGGGGGCGGGGAGTATAGGGAGGCCCCGCGTTGCGTTGCACGCAAAGACCGGCATCCTGGTGCCCGCGATGGCCCGGAGGTCCGGTTCCTGATGCGCCCC
>VGXW01000499.1 GCA_016873195.1 Planctomycetota bacterium
TCCTGGTCGAGCCGCCGCTTCTGCTCGGCCTCGCGCAGCAGCCGTGCGTTCTCGATCACCGCCGAGGCGTCCTGCGCGAGCCGCTCGAGCAGGCCCAGGTCGGTGCCGTCGAGGCCGCCGCGGCACCGCCGGCTGTCGAGGTAGAGCACGCCGAAGGTGCGGCACGTCGCCGTCTCGCGGTCGTCGGGGGAGGCGAAGCGCACCAGCGGCAGCGTGACCGCGGAACGCAGCTCCAGCGACACGATGCTCTGCGCGGCGGCGAGGTCGACGTCGGCGCCGACGTCGGCGACGACGCGCGGCCCGGTGGCCGCGAGCGACTGGCGCACCAGCGTCTCGCTGAGCCGCAGCCCGTCGAGCGGCAGCGGCTGGCCGCCCGCACCGCGCGCGACCTTCGTGTCGAGCCCGTCGTCGTCGCGGCGCAGGATCAACATGCCGCGTTCGGCGCCGGTGACCTCGATCGCGAGATCGACGACGTCGGCCAGCACCTCGTCGAGCGAGAAGCCGCCGCCGAGCTTGCGGCTGAACTCGAAGAAGCGCGCGAGGTGCGCCATGCCGCCGAGGGCCGGGTCGGCGAACGCGCCGGCCAGCGTCGTCTCGAGCGCGGCGGGCGCGCGGCGGGAGCCGGCGCGGAACACGATGCGCACCGGGGAACAGTCGCCGAGCTCGATGCGGTCGCCGTCGGCGAGGCGCGCCTGCGCGACCTTCTGGCCGTTGACGAGCAGGCCCGCGCGGCTGCCGGTGTCGGCGATGGCGTAGCCGTCGCCGTCGGTCCGGATCTCGGCGTGCTGCTTGGCGACGTGGCCCTCGGGCACGTGCAGGTGGCTGTCGGGCGCGCGGCCGATCCGGAACGGCGACGCTTCGATCACCAGGCGCTGCACCGGCCGGTCGCGGCGTTCGACCTCGAGGCTGGCGGGCGCGTGGCGCATGGGCCCTCGATGCTCGGCCGTTCCGGCCGGGGCGTCAAGCGGCCCGGCCGCGTCACCTGCCGTGCTTCAGTTCGGCGATCGCCGCGGTCAGCGCGGGCACGACCTCGAACGCGTCGCCGACGATGCCGTAGTCGGCGATCTTGAAGATCGGCGCGTCGCCGTCCTTGTTGATCGCGACGATCGTGCGCGCGGTGCGCATGCCGGCGACGTGCTGGATCGCGCCGCTGATGCCGATCGCGAAGTAGAGCGGCGGGCTCACGACCTTGCCGGTCTGCCCGACCTGTTCGCTGTGCGGGCGCCAGCCCGCGTCGACGACCGCGCGCGAGGCGCCGACCGCGGCGACGCCGGGGCCGAACGCGGCGGCGAGGTCCTCGATCAGCTTGAAGTGCTGCGCCTCCTTGAGCCCGCGGCCGCCCGCGACGACGACCTTGGCCTCCTGCAGCGGCGTCCTGCCGCCGCCCTGCGCGACGACCTCCCTGACCACCGCGAGCAGATCGCCCGGGGCCGGCGCGACCTTCGTCACGGGCGCGGGCACGCCGCCGCCCGCCGGTGCCCACGTGTTCGGCCGCAGCGTCGCGACGAACGGCGCCGCGACCGCGCGCACGGTCATCGTCGCCTTGCCGGCGAACACCGGCTTCCGCGCGGTGAACGAACCATCCTGGGCGGCGACGGCGATCGCGTCGGTCACGATGCCCGTGCCGAGCAGCGCGCTGACGCGCGGCAGCAGGTCCTTGCCCATCGCGGTGTGCGCCATCAGCACCGCGCCGGCACCGGCGGCCCGCACCTGCTCGGCGACCGCCTTGGCGTAACCGTCGCCCGAGTAGCTGGCGAACGGCGCGCCGTCGAGGGCGACCACCTGGTGCACGCCGCTCTTGCCGAGTTCGGCGCAGGCCGCGTCGAGGCCCGCGCCGCAGGCGATCGCGACGACCTTGCCGCCGCTCGGCCCAGCGAGCTGCAGTGCGGCGGTGACGGCTTCGAGCGAGGGGCGCTTGAGCAGGCCCCCGCGGACTTCGGCGACGACGACGACGTTGCTCATGGGTTGCTCCGTGGGGTCACAGGGCCTTGGCCTCGTTGCGCAGCGCGGCGATCAGCGCGGGCACCGCGGCGGCGCCGGTGCCGACGATGCGGCCGGCGGCGCGCGCCGGCGGCAGGCTCAGCGCGACGACCTCGACGGTCGGCGCGGGCAGCTGGGCCGGGACCTCCTCGAGCGGCTTCTTCTTCGCGGCCATGATGCCCTTCAGGTTCGCGAGCCGCGGCGTGTTGAGGCCCTTGTGGCAGCTGATCACGGCCGGCGCCTTGCAGGTCACGACCTCGCGCGCGCCCTCGATGTCGCGCTCGGCGGTGAAGGTGCCGCCGGCGAACGTCAGCTTGGACACTTCGGTGACGCAGGCGAAGCCGAGCCGCGTCGCGAGGTTCGCGGGCAGCTGATTGTTGTCGGCGTCGGTCGCCTGCCGGCCGCAGAACACGACCTGGCACGGCACCGTCTTCAGCCAGGCGGCGAGCGCCTGCGCGGTCGCGGCCCCGTCGTGCATCCAGCCGTCGGCCACCAGCAGCACGGCCTTGTCGGCGCCGCGCGCGAGTTCGTCGCGCAGGATCTTCTGCGCGTCCTTCGGCCCGATCGTGACGACCGTGACCGAACCGGCGCCGGCTTGTTCCTTGAGCTGCAGCGCCTGCTCGACCGCGAACTCGTCGTAGGCGTTCAGCACGAACTGCACGCCGCTGGGGTCGATCGACTTGCCGTCGGCGGCGACCTTGATCGCCGCGTCGGAGGCGGGAACACGTTTGACGCAGACTACG
>VGXW01000500.1 GCA_016873195.1 Planctomycetota bacterium
GGTGCGCTGGCCGCAGTGAGGGCGCCGGAGGTCGTCGCGGGCTTCCGTTGCGGCACGGCCTCGGCTAACCTCGAAGGCCCCACCGCGAGAGTGGCGGAACTGGCAGACGCACGGGTTTTAGGTGCCCGCGAGCGCAAGCTCTTCAGGGTTCGAGTCCCTGCTCTCGCACCAGTACCTCGGCCCCCGCAACCCCCCGGCTGGCGATCCCGAAACTGCTCCAGGAGGCCACCGTCCCGGCCCGCCGTCCACTGCAGGAACCCGGCTGATCCGCGGTCGGTCTCACGGCAGCTGGAACACGAGGCCGTTCGACCAGGACAGGCCGCCGGCGACCGGTTCGAAGCATGCCCCCTGCACGTAGAACCGGAAGCCTGTCCAGTTCGTGGGCACGGGGAACGGCTGCACCAGCAGGGCTGGCGCGCTCGGGCCCGTGAAGCCGATCACGGTCACGTCGATGCTCGCGAGCAGGCTGCAGTTGCTCGTGCCGAGCAGCGGGTCGAGCAGCAGCGGCAGCGGGTTCGCGCCGTGCAGCGTGTTGCTGAAGCCGAAGATCGTCGCGCCGAGCGTGCCGGGCGCGTGGTTGTCGGAGACGAGCTGCACGGTGCCGCCGGTGCCGAACACGCGCGGGTCGCTGCGCAGCGCCACCGGGCCGCCCGCGCCGAGGCAGCCAGCACCGTAGGGCTCGCCGAGACCCGTGCGGCCGACCTCGATGTTGTCGAGGCCGTACGTGGCGCCCTCGAAGTGCAGCCACACGGCATGCCACAGCTGCGGATTGCTTGCGTCGTTCGCGGTGGGGTTCAGCCCGAGGATCAGGTTCTGCAGGCCGGCGACGGGCGCCAGCGCCAGCTGGCCGGTCGTGAGATTCTGCGCGTAGACGCTGCCGGCGCCGGCACCGCCGTTGGCCGTGAAGTCCATCACGACGCGCACGCGCAGCCACTGGCCGCCCGCGGCGGGCACGGATGCCAACGGCGCGCGCGTCGACGTGCCGGACGCGGGCACGAGCGCGAGCTGCACCGCGGATTGGGTGCCCGCGGTGAAGCGCACGCCGCGTTCGCCGGTCTCGGCGCCGCGGATCTGGCCGTTGGTGTTCGCGTCGTAGGCGAGGCCGAACGAACCGCCCCAGTAGCCGAGCAGCATGTCGGCCTGGAAGAACGCGTTCGTCTCGGTGCCCGCGAACGGCGGGAACAGCCAATTGCTGTCGTTGATGCGCGACGCGTCGCAGCCGTATCCAGGGCCGACCTCCTGGAAGCGCAGCGCCTTCGTTCCGTCGTGGGACAGCGTCGCGGTGACGCCGCAGCGCTGCGCGGCGGCGAACGTCTGTTCGGTCCAGTTGTCCTGCCCGTGCAGCAGCGTGTACGGGTAGAGGTCGGATCCGTTCAGGTTGTTGAAGTCGTACGTGAACTGGCCGCTCGCGGCCGAGGCGCAGGCAGCGCAGACGAGCAGGGATCGCAGCATGGTCGTCACGGGGTTGGGCAGGATGCGCAGGCCAGCCCCCTTGCGGGTGCCTTGCGGTCGCCATCGACGACGAGACCTCGAGGCTCGACGGAGGCCAGCCGTGACGGATGCTACCAGGACGGCGAGGACTCTGGTGGATCGGACCGCGCCCCGGTCGACGCCGGCCGCCCGGCGCTGCAGGCGCTCCCGCGCGCGCGGAGCGCCCTCACATGTGGGCCCCTCACATGTGGGACAGGAACCAGCCCGGCAGCACGCCCATCACGACGACCAGCGCCGCGCACAGCGCCGACGCGAACGTGGCGGGCAGCGTCACCGGCGCGGGCTGCGGCGCGGCCGGACCCTGGGCGGCCGGCTGCATGTACATCGCCACGACGACGCGCAGGTAGTAGCCCAGCGCCACCACCGACAGCAGGATGCCGATCACGGCGATCGCCACCATGTCGGCGCGCACCGCGACCGAGAAGACCAGGTACTTGCCGAGGAAACCGCCGGTGGCCGGGATGCCGCCGAGCGAGAGCAGGAACAGCGTCAGCGCCGCGGCCACGTAGGGCCGGCGCGCGGCCAGTCCGCGCAGCGAGCCGATCGAGGTCATGTGGTCGCCCTCGCCCTCGAGCATCGCCAGCAGCCCGAACGCGCCGCCGGCCGTGGCGACGTAGGCCGCCATGTAGAACAGTCCGGCCTCGATCGCACCGCCCGACGCGGGGTCACCGGTGAGCCCGCCGGCGACGGCCAGCAGCACGGTTCCGGCGTGCGCGATGCCGGAGTAGGCCAGCATGCGCTTGACGTCGTCCTGCACCAGTGCGCCCAGGTTGCCCGCGGCCATCGTCAGGAGCGCGATCACGCCCAGGCTGGTCGCGGTCGAAGGCGGCAGCGCCACGGCGGCGTTGACCAGGAACGCGAAGGCCGCGGCCTTGGTGCCGGTCGCCATCAGCGCCGTGACCGGCGTCGGGCTGCCCTCGTAGACGTCGGGCACCCACAGGTGGAACGGGAACACGCTGAGCTTGAAGAACAGGCTCGAGGCCAGGAGCGCGACGCCCACCAGGGCCATCGGCTTCGCCAGGATCACGGCGCGCTGCGCCGGATCGGCGAAGACGTCCAGCGACAGCGAACCCGTGACCGCGTAGAGCAGCGCCGCGCCGTAGAGGAAGAAGGCCGCGGCGAAGGCGCCCAGCAGGAAGTACTTCAGACCCGCCTCGACGGACTTCGGCCGGTTGCGGCGGAAGGCGGCCAGTGCGTAGAGCGGCACCGAGAGCAGTTCCAGCCCGACG
>VGXW01000501.1 GCA_016873195.1 Planctomycetota bacterium
AAAAGGACCGGCGGCTGACGAACTGCTACGCCGGCACGCTGAACCTCGTGCTCGCCGCCGACGGCGACCTGCACCCGTGCGAGGACTTCTCGATGCGTTTCGGCAACGTCAAGGACCACGGCTTCGACGTGACCAGGGTGCTGCAGACGGAGCCGGCGCGGCGCATCCTCGCCGACATCGCGGCGTGGAAGTGCCACTGCACGCACGAGTGCTTCATGATGACGAACACGCTGTTCAACCCGCGGCTGATCCCGAAGATCGCCAAGGAGTACTTCGCGCTGCGGCCGGCTCCGACGGTGCGCGCCACCGGCAAGGCGCCGCAGTGACCGAGGTCGTCGAGGCGCGCGTGCTGCACCGGCCGGCGGCCGGGCACGCGTGGCTGCCCGAGGGGCCCCGCGCGCTGGGCTCCGGGCGGCTCCTGTGGGTCACGATCCAGTGCGGCGCTTCGGCGCAGCACGGCGCACTGCACGTGCTCGCGACCAGCCGCGGCGAGAACCGCAGCTGGCCGCTGCCCGGCCGGCCCGGCTTCGCCTTCCCGACGACGCGCGAGACCGTGTACCTGGTCGGCATGGAGCGCGCGGTCGGGCTCTACGACACGGCCGAGCGCCGCTTCGGCGAACTCGTGGGCGGCCTCGACGCGCACGTCGACGGCAACCTCGTCAACGACGGCGCGCTGCTGCCGCAGGGCCTCGTGTTCGGCGCCAAGGACACGACGTTCCGCGAACACAAGGCCGGCCTGTGGTTCCTGCGCGCCGCCGACCGCCGGCTGTTCCCGCTGCGGCGCGACATGCTGTGCAGCAACGGCGTGGTCGGCCGGCCGCTGCCAGGCGGCCGCGTCGAGCTGTTCCACATCGACTCGCCGACGCGGGTCGTGCGGCGCTTCGAACTCGACCCGGACGCGGGCGCGCTCACGGGCGACGCGATCGCGATCGACCTGCGGCACGAACGCGCGGTCCCCGACGGCATGGTGCTGGTGCCGGGGCGCGACGAGGTCGTGATCGCCCTGTTCGACCCCGGTCCCGAGGCGACGCCGTTCGGCCGCGCGCTGCAGTGTTCGCTGCGCGACGGGCGCGTCGTGCGCGAGTACCGGACGCCGGGCGCCATGCAGGTCACCTGCGCCGCCTGGCTCGACACGCCGCACGGCAGCCACCTGGTGCTGACGACGGCCGCGGAACGGCTGCTGCCGGAGCAACTGCGCGCGCAGCCCAACGCCGGTTGTCTGTTCGCCGCCGCGGTGCCGGGCGTGACGGTCCCGGCGACGCCACGGTGGCCGGCGTAGGGCCGGCCGCAGCGGGCCCGGTCTCAGGGCGTCTCGGGGTCCCGGGTCGCCGGCTCGAGGCGCCGCCGCCAGCGCGACCGCAACCGCGACAGCAGGCCCAGGCGCGACATCAGCGCGCGCGCCGCGGCGCCGAGCCAGGCGCCGGCGCGACGCACCGCGCCGAGGTAGAGGCCGAACAGCGTCGGCGCGAACACGTGGAAGGTGATCAGCTCGCCCGAGTGGCCGCACAGCCGGCGCTTGTAGTCGGCGTCGCCGACGCCGAAGTCGACGGCCTGCAGCCGGTCGCGGTCGCAGGCTCGTTCGATCACGCGCTGGATCAGGAAGCCGCCGGGCTGGTAGCTGCGCAGCTTCGGATCGAAGCCGATGTGCTCGAGCCACAGCGTGCCGCCGACACGGTAGCCGGTGGTGAACGCCGCCGGCCGGCCGGCCACCTCGAGCACGTCGACCGCGAGCCAACCGAGTTGGGCCGCCTCGTGCCAGCGCGCGCACTGCTCCGGCGTCGGCAGGAAGCCGGCGCAGAGGCCGCGTTGGTAGGTCGACGCGGCGACCTGTTCGACGGCGACGAGCGCTCCCGGCACGTCGGCGGGCGTCCCGTAGTGCACCACCCGCACGCCGTCGCCGAAGTCCCGCCGCAGCCGCCGCTCGTAGCGCTTCGCGTCCTCGCGGGCGCTCCTGGACTGCGCCCGGCGGAACTCGGCGAAGCTGCCGGGCAGCAGCAGGCGCCAGTTGCGGCTGCGCTCGGCGCCGCCGTCCCGGAAGAGCCAGTGGCTGCGGCGGTGGAACGTCTCGTGCACCGCGCTGCCGACCTCGACGTTGCGGAACAACGCCGCGTCGGCACCGCCCCGCGCCAGCACGCCGCGCACGGCGCGCTGCAGCTGCCCGATGCACTCCGGGGACCGGTCGCCGAGCACGCCGCCGTGCAGCACCTCGAGCAGGCGCAGGCGCGGGGCGTGGATCACGCGGTAGCCGGCGCGCAGCGGCATGGCGGCGTCGACGATCTGACCGACGAGCATCGTCACGGCCCGGCCGGCGCGCAGCACCGCCACCGCGAACGGCACCGCGCCGTCGCCGCGCGCCAGGATGCCCTGCTGCACGAGTTCGCACGCGGACTCGGGATGCCACTGGTGCCGGGCCAGGAAGTCGCGATGGCGGGCCCAGTCGACGAACGTGCGCAACTCCTCGACGGTGAGCGCGTCCGGCGGCGCCGCGGGAGCCGCAACCGGCGCCGCAGGCGGTGCTGCCCGGGGCGTCCCGGGCCCCGCTTCCACCAGCGTCGGTTCCTCCTGCTTCAGCAACTGCATCGGCCGGCGGCTGTCATCGGCGCGGGCCGCCCGGCGGCTTGGCTGCCGCGGCGAAATCCGCGGCCCGGCGGGCACGGCCGCGCGATGCCGATGCCACCGCGCCTCACGCCCCCTCCC
>VGXW01000502.1 GCA_016873195.1 Planctomycetota bacterium
CCCCACCGCAGGACCTGACCGGCTGCTGCACTGCTCGCCGGAGCGGATGTCGTACGCCACCGCCGATCCGGACGGCGAACGTCTCGTCTGCAAGGTGTTCGTGCGCGGCTCGCAGAGCGACGCGGAGCGCGAGGTCGCCCTGGGCCGGCTCGCCGCCGGCCTCGACGTGGTGCAGTACCTGCGCGCGGGCATCGACGGAGCGACCAATCGGCCGTGCGCCATCATGCGGCTGCACGACGGCACCGACCTCGACTCGCTGGTCGGCGAGGCGGGTGCGCTGGAAGCACCGCGCGCCGTGGCGCTGCTGCTGCCGGTCGCCGTGACCCTGGCCCGGCTGCACGCGCTGCGCTGCCCGATGGCCCCGCGCGGCATCTGCCACGGCGACGTGAAGCCGAAGAACCTGCTGGCCACGGCGACCACCACGCTGCTGCTCGACTTCGAGCACAGCCGCCCGCTCGGCGAACCCGGCCCCGGCGAGGGCTTCACGGGCGGCACGCACGGTTTCGCGCCGCCCGAGGCCGAACAGGGCGCCCCGCCGGACGCGGCCTGCGACGTCTTCGGTCTCGGCGCCACGTTGCGCTGGTTGTGCACGGGCGGGGTGGGCGCACGGCTGCCGCTGGACCCCGGCGTCGAGCAGTTCGTGCTCGCCTGCACGGCCGCCGACCCGCGCGGGCGGCCCAGCGCCGCCGCCGCCGCGGAACGGCTGGCCGGACTCGCCGCGCGGTTGCGCGACGACCCGGCCGAGACGGTGATCGCCCCCGCGGCGGCCGGCGACCCCGGCGCCGCGCAGGCCGCGCTGCTGCGGCTGGCCGGCCACCCGTGCGCACCCGCGCTGCGGCGCCTCGCCGAACGCGGCGCCCGCGTGCTGCGCGCGCTGCCGCAGCCCCTCACGATGCCTCCCGCCGTGCCCGCCGAACCGGGGCCGCTGCAGCGCGAACTCGTGGCGGCCGCGCGCCTGCTGCGGCACTTCCCGCGCCATCCGGAACTGCTGCGCTGGCGGCGGCTCCTGGCCGCCGCCGCCGGCCGGTTGCTCGCGGGCGCTCGGGGGCACGCCAACTCGTTGCGCCGCGCCGAGGAGTTCGAGGCCGCAGCGGTCTTCCTGCAGGGCTGCGCCCGTCTCGCCGCGGTCGCCCTCGCCGCGCCCGGCGGTTGTCCGATCCCCCCGCCCGAACACCTGCACGGCGTGAGCCTGCTGCACCGGTCGCCGCTCGCCTTCCTGCGCGAACTCGCGGCCGACGTCGCGGCCGCGCGCGAGGACCTCGAACGCGCCGCCGTCGACGTCACCGCGGCCGAACGCCGCCTCGACCTCGCCGCGGCCGAACTCGCGATCGACGCGATGGCCGCCACCTACGGCGGTTCGGCGCCGACCGTCGTGCGCCGGCGCGACCAGCTGCACCGGCTGACCTTCTACCTGCAGCGCGTCGCGCGCGCGGCGCCCAACGTGGAACGTCTGCTGCAGACCTGGCCGGGCCCGGAGCTCGAGCCGCTGCAGCAGTTCGTCGCGGCCAGCGCCGGCGCGACGCGCGGGCCCGGCCGCCACGAGCACGCGGCCGGCCCGGTGGGTCTGCGCAGCCTGCTCGTCACGTTCGTCAACCTCGCCGAGGAGTTCCCGTACCTCGCGGCCACGGTCACCCTGGCGATCGACGCGCTCGGCGGCGCGCTCGAGCGGGCCACGGACCAGTGCCGCGAGCTGCTCGGGGACGCACAGCAGAAGCTGCACGCGGTGCCCGTGCCGGTGCGCCCACTGCAGGTCGCGCTCGCGCGCCTCGACACGTTCCGTCTGCTCGAGGCCTTCGTCGACCGCCCGGGCGCCCCGCGCAGCCAGCTGCTCGACGGCATCGAGACGCTGCGGCTCGCGCTCGAGCAGGCGCGCGCCACGCGCGACCGGCTCGCGCACGGCGCCGAACAGGCGATCCTGCGCGGCCACTGGACGACCGGGCTGTTCGAGATGGAGCGCGCCGTCGCCGGCATGAAGGAGGGCGACGACAGCGACCGCGAGGAAGCCGAACGCCTGCGCGGCCGGCTCGCAGAGGCGCGGCGGCAGAAGCAGGAACTCGAGGCCGCCCTGCGGCGCAACGTCGACCTCGCCGCGCGCTACGCGACGCTGCAGGACGACGCGACGAGCAGCTTCCCGGCGCGCCTGCAGGTGCTCGCGGAACGCCGCGACTGCCTGCACTTCCTGTCGGTGCACCTGCCCGCCGAACGCGGCCAGCTCTACGCGCGCGACCTGCGCGAGGTCGAGACGCAGTCCGCGCTCGAACAGGCGGGTCTCGCCGAAACGGAGCTCGACGGCACCGAGGATCCGTTCGCGCGGCTGCGGCTCGCGCGCACGACGCTCGACCGGCTCGGCAACACCTTCACCTCGACGGACCTCGGCAGCGAGCTGCCGGGCCGCATCCTGCGCCTGCTCGAACACTGGCGCACGCTGACCGCGCAGTGCCAGCGCGTGGTCGAACGCGTGCACGCCGAGCGGCAACTGCGCCAGCGGCAGCGCCTGCGGCTCGGCGGGGTCGCCGCGGCGGCGGTCCTGGTGGTCGCCGTCGCCGCCGTCCTCGCGATGCGCCCCTGGCCGTTCGGCGAAGCGCTGGCCGCGGCCCGCGCCGCGGCGCCCGGCGCGGTCGCGGCCCTCGCGGAGCCGACCGCGCTCGAACACCTCGGCGACCGCGCCCGCCAGCTGGGG
>VGXW01000503.1 GCA_016873195.1 Planctomycetota bacterium
CCCCCAGCCCTGCAGCGCCGCGAACTCGCCGAGGGCCGGGATGCGCGCCGTGTAGCCGTCGGCGTGCTCGTTGTTGCCGATGTAGAGGTTGACGCCGCCGTTCGACGAGATCAGCACCACCTCGCCGGCGACCAGGTGGTTGCGGATCGCCGCGGGCGCGATCGCGAGGGCTGCGCCGAGCGGCAGGCCGAGCAGCAACGGCGCGAGCCGGGCCGGGCCGGGTCGACGCGCGCGCCAGATGCCGAAGCCGAGCGCTACGGGCAGCAGGACGAGCGCGTTCGGCCGGGTCAGTGCGAACAGGCCGAGGCAGGTACCGGCGACGAAGGCGGACAGGGTGCCGCCCGCGCGCCACCAGCGGGCGAAGGCGAGCAGGGTCAGCAGCAGGAGCGTGATCTCGAGCACCGGTGCCAGCAGTTCGCCCTCGAAGTAGACGAGCGTCCACGTGCACGCCATGCCGGCGGCCGCGAGCAGCGCGGTCGCCCGGCCCAACCAGATGCGGCCGAGAAGGAAGCAGAGCCAGCAGTTCACGAGCCCGAGCCCCATCTGCAGCGCGCGCGCGCCGAGCGGGCTGCCCCCGGTCAGCGCGTAGAGCAGGGCCAGGAAATACGGATAGCCCGGCGGCCGGAAGAACGCCGTGCTGTGGATCTGCGGGTCGGCGAAGAAGCGCGGCGGCGACCAGTCGCCGGACAGCAGCGCGCGCGCCCAGAAGTCGTGGAACGCGGCGTCGTAGCCCGGGGCCTGGATCTCGGGTGACGGGGCGATCTCGGCGAGGTAGAGCCCGCGCAGGAGCGCGCCGAGGCCGAGGATCGCCGCGAGCGCGGCGAGCGTGCGCGTCCGCTGCGGAGGGCCCGCGCCTCGGGTTGGGTTCTCGACCATCGCCCGCTCCCGGGGCGCCACTACTTCGCGATGCGCTCCTTGAACTCCAAGGTCTCCGTGTCGATGCGCACCTTGTCGCCGACGTCGCAGAGCAGGTTGACCTTGACCTTCATGCCGTTCTCGAGCACGGCCTCCTTCTGCCCGGTGCCGGCTCCGCGGATCGGCGGCGACGTGTCGGTGATCACCAGCACGGCGTGTTTGGGCGGGAACACCGCGACGAGCTGCTCGCTGACGAAGAAACCCGTGTAGGTCTCCGCCGGCCACTTCAGCGCGTCCTCGGCCGCGGCGGCGGCGCAGCGCACCTCGTCGCCGGTCTCGGTGAAGAACACCTCGTCGATGCCGTCGCGGTAGGAGTGCGTGAGGTCCTTCTCCTCCTTGTCGAGCACTTCGTACTTCGAGTCGGTGTGCTCCTTGAGCTCCGTCGTGCGCCCGCTCTGCAGGTCCTTGATGCGCAGCTGCACGAACGCGCGGCGGTCGTTGCGCAGGATGTTCCACCAGACGACGGTGCACATGCGGCCCTCGTAGCGGACGAGGGTGCCGGGACGGAGTTCGAGGGCGGAGACTTGCATGAGGGGCGAGAACGGTAGCGAGTCGGTGCGTCCGGGGGAACTGCCCAGAGGCCCCTGTCGCGCGGCCCTCCAGGTCGCCGCGGTTCCGAAGTTGCTGGCCCAGAGATGGTTGCAGCAGACTGCCTCGGCGGGTTGCGCCGTCCGGCGGAGACCCCCAGGATTTCGCGCCCCGGCGCGTGCGTTTTGCCCTACTGCGCCCTTCTGCGGTCAACCACTACCAACAAGGACCCGTCGATGCACACTTCCCTCCTGTTCCTGCCCTGCACGTTGCTCGCGACCTCGCTCGCCACGGCCCAGGGTTTCGATTTCCTGTTCACGACCTCGCAGAACGAGACCACGTTGTCCGGCAGCGGCGGCACCGTGCTGCAGAACGTCCGCCCGAACGACGTCGTCGGCCTGCCCGCGTTCCCGTGCCCGCACCGGGCCGAGAAGTGGGCGCCGCGCGCGTGCTTCATGACCATGGCCGGCGACGAGGACGGCGACAACAACTACTTCGAGCCGAGCCTCATGGGCTCGATCGACGCGCTGCTCGTGGTGCCGACCACGGGCGCGGCGACCGTCAACGCGCGCACGATCTGGTACTCGCCGAGCGTGGCGCTCGGCACGGCGATCAGCGGGCCCGCGGGCCTGCGGCC
This sequence comes from Planctomycetota bacterium, assembly GCA_016873195.1. Lineage (GTDB taxonomy): Bacteria > Planctomycetota > UBA1135 > UBA1135 > UBA2386 > VGXW01. The sequence goes on from VGXW01000503.1 coordinate 2,081, forward strand.
CGGCGACATCGGCCGCATCGTGCGCGCCGGCACCGCCGATGGCCAGGTCCAGTACTTCATCCGCCGCGAGCAGATCAACCAGGCGCTCGGGCTCCCGCTGACCACGCCGATCGACGTCGACGCCGCCGCGTTCGGCTTCAACCAGGGACTCTACCTGTCGCTCGACACGGACATCACCTGCTCGCCGTGCGGCGGCCCGACGCTGTTGCGCGACGGCGACGTGTTCTGCATCCCGCCCGGCGCCTACGCGCTGACGGGTGCCGGCACGATCAGCGCCGTGGTCGCCAGCAGCGCGGTCGTCGTCTACACCGAGGCGCAGATGGACGCGTTCACGGTGGCCGCGAACGTCACGAACCGGTTCGGCGCGTGCGTGCCCGCGGTGATCGACACCGAGTCGATCGAGTTCGACTGGCAGAACCCGAGCACGCTGATGATCCCGGGCTGCACCGGCACCGTGGTGTCCGTGCCGAACCTGATCTTCACGGCCGAGAGCCTGACCGGCGGCGCGATCCTGACGACCGCGTTCGGCGGGCAGATCCACACCTCGACGTGCGCGCCGCTCGGCACGACCTGCGGCTTCGGTCCCACGCTCGGCAA
>VGXW01000504.1 GCA_016873195.1 Planctomycetota bacterium
GTTTGGCGCGCAAGCGCGAACTCGAGCACGCGCTGCCGTTCGCGATGGATCCGGTGGTCTACGACTTCGCGGTCAACGAACGCGGATCGGTCGCGAGCCTGCGAACGGGCGACGCGGCGCTGCCCGACGGCTACTACCTGGCGCGCGCGCGGGCGCTGCTCGAGCGGGGGGGCAGTGCACTGGACGCGATCGAGGCCGCGCGCGGGGCGCGCGTGCTCGCGGCGCCGGTGGCCGGCACCGCGGAACGCGGCGCGAACGCGGCCGGGCTCGAGCGGTTGCTCGCCGAGAACGGCTTCGACCGGATCCAGCACGAGCAGATCCGCGAAGCGATGCGCGAAGGCAGCATCGGGCTCTTGCGCAACCGCCTGCCGGTCTCGACGCGCCTCGAGGATGCAGCACAGGAGGACGTGCTGGAGGCGGACGCGCCCGCGGTTGCGCGCTGCGCTGCGCGCGGCCGCGAACTGCTGCGCGAGGGCCGCGCCGCGGTGCTCACGCTGGCGGCGGGTGCGGGCAGCCGATGGACGCAGGGGGCCGGCGTGGTCAAGGCGCTCCACCCGTTCGTGCGGCTCGGCGGCGCGCACCGCAGCTTCCTCGACATCCACCTCGCGAAGACGAACCGCACCGCGCACGCGTGCGGTGATTCCGTGCCGCACCTGATCGCGACGAGCTACCTGACGCACGCGCCGATCGAGGCGCGGCTGCAAGCGCAGGGCCGGCTCGGCGGCGACGTGCTGCTGTCGCCGGGGCGCACGGTCGGGCTGCGGCTCGTGCCGATGGTGCGCGACCTGCGGTTTCAGTTCGAGGAACTGCCGCGGCAGAAGCTCGACAAGCAGGCGCAGAAGATGGCCGAGAGCGCGCACGCGGCGTGGCTCGCGTGGGCTGGGGCGACGGGCGAGGGTGCGGACTACGTCGACAACCTGCCCGCGCAGTGCCTGCACCCGGTCGGCCATTGGTACGAGGTGCCGAACCTGCTGCGCAACGGCACGCTCGCGCGGCTGTGGCGCGAGCGCCCGGCGCTGCGCTACCTGCTGCTGCACAACATCGACACGCTCGGCGCGGATCTCGATCCGGCGCTGCTGGGGTATCACGCCGAGAGCGGGGCGGCGTTGACGTTCGAGGTGGTGCCGCGCTGCATCGACGACAGCGGCGGCGGGCTCGCGCGCATCGACGGGCGGCTGCGGTTGGTCGAGGGCATGGCGCTGCCGCACGAACCCGACGCGTGGCGGCTGTCGTGGTACAGCACGATGACGACGTGGATCGACCTCGAGGCGCTGATGGCGGTGGTCGGGTTGTCGCGCGGCGAGCTCGGCGACGAGGCGCGGGTGGGCGCGGCGGTGCGGGGGCTGGCGGCGCGGCTGCCGACCTACGTGACGCTGAAGGAGGTCAAGAAGCGCTGGGGGCTCGGCCAGGAGGACGTGTTGCCGGTCGCGCAGTTCGAGAAGCTGTGGGGCGACATGAGCGTGCTGCCCGAGGTGGATTGCCGCTACGTCGCGGTGCCGCGCGTGCGCGGCCAGCAGCTCAAGGAACCGGCACAACTCGACGGGTGGCTGCGGGACGGCTCGGTCGAGGCGGTGGCGGCACTGTGCCGGTGGTAGATCCCGCGCACGCGACGGCCAGCGACCGCGTTCATTCCGGCGACCGCACGCTCGGCGCCGGTGCGATCGGGAAGGGCTGGTCCGGGCGCAGCGACCGGAGGAGACGTTCGACCGGCTGGCAGCGGACGCCGTCCAGCACCAACTCCTCGCGCCCGCGGTAGAGCACCGTCCGCGTTGCCTCCGGGTAGTCGGCACCGAAGGCGCGGAGGCCACGCAGGTCCTCTCCGCGGATCCGTTCGGCGGACTTCACCTCGATGGCGTGGAAGCCGCTGCCCCCGTAGAGAACGAAGTCGACTTCGTTGCCGGCGCGCGTCCGCCAGAAGTACAGCCGGAGGTCCGCCTGCGAGTAGTCGATCCAGGCCCTGAGGTGCTGGGCAACGAGGCCCTCGAGTGCCGCGCCCGCGATCTCCTCTGGGCGGTCCAGGAAACCGCGGGGGCGGGCAGCAGCGAAGACCCCGCAGTCGAACCAGTACAGCTTCGGATGCGTGGTGAGCGCCCGCTTCGCCCGCTTCTGGAACACCGGCACCGAGAAGCAGAGCAGCAGTTCGTGCAGGATGTCGAGGTAGCCGTCCACGGTCTTGCGGCTGACCTGGCATTCCGCAGCGATGGCCGACAGGTTGCGGGGATTGCCGTGGGTGAGGGACACGGCCTCGAGAAACCGGGAGAAACCGCCGATGTCGCGCACCAGGCTCTCCTGCTGCACCTCCTCCCGCACGTACAGACCGAGGTAGCTGCGCAGCGTGTCTTCCGGAGTCGACGCAGACCAGACCAGCGGCACGAGGCCGTGGCGGATGGCGCGGTCGAGTTCGAACTCGTCCCCCAACTCGGCGGCGAGGAACGGGTGCAGCGAGCGGTGCACGGCGCGCCCCGCCAGCAGGTTCACTCCGGCGCGGCGCAGTTTGCGCGCGCTCGAACCGGTCATCACGAACCGCAGGCCGGGCCGCGCCATCATCAGCGAGTGCACGACGTCGAGCAGTTGCGGCACTCGCTGCACCTCGTCGAGCACCAGGATCCCGTCGTCGGGCAGCGCGCGCGCTCGATCCTCGAGGCGTTCTGGCCTTGCCGTGTATAA
>VGXW01000505.1 GCA_016873195.1 Planctomycetota bacterium
TGACCCCGAGTTCCCTCAGGTAGTATCGGTGCAGCTTCCACATCGCGCCGCCCCATGGTTCCGCAAGGCCCGACGCCGGGCAACGCCCCGCTGCCCTCTTTCGTGCACCTGGCCCGCGGGCGCGCCAGCGGCACCGCCGTGCCGGCGGTCGCCGCGGGGCTCGCGGACCTGCTCGATCGCGACGTCGCCGGCTGGACCGGCGCCGGCTTCGCCCGGACCAAGGAGCGCACCGTGCGCACCGTGCTGCGCGGCGAACTCGACGGCGTGCCCGTGCACGTGAAGCTGTTCCGCGCCGGTTCGCTGTCGGACCGCGCGCGCGACCTGCTGCGCGGCCAACGCGGCGCACGCGAACGTTTCCACCTGTTGCGCGCGCGCGGGCTCGGCTGGCCCGTGGTCGAACCGCTCGCCGCCGGCATGGCGCTCGACGGCGACCAGCTGCGCAGTTTCGTGGTCACGCGCACGGTCGCGCCGGCCCGGCCGTTCGACTTCGCCATGGCGCCCGCGGTGCAGCGGCGGGTCGGCGCGCTGCTGCGCGCTCTGCACGACGGCGGCGAACTGCCGGGTGACCTGCACCCCGGCAACCTGCTGGTCGACGCGGCCGGCCAGCCGTGGCTGCTCGACCTGACCTCGCTGCGCCACGCCGGCACCGTGGACCTGGCACCGCGCGCGCGCGGGCTCGCGTTCTTCTGCCAGGAGCTCGACGGCGGCGCCCTCGACCCGACCGCGCGCGAACTGCTCGCTGCCTACCTCGCTGCCGGCCCGGCGCTGCCCGCGCGGTTCCGTGCGGACCTGGCTGCGGCGACGCGGCGCTGGCGCGCGGCGGCCCTGCCCGCGTTCGGCCGCCGCAGCACCCGCCCTTGCCGCCACACCGAGGTGCCCGACCGTGCGCGCGGCACGGCCCGCTGGTACTGGCACGCGGGCACGCCCCCCGCCGTGCGCGCGGCCTGCGAACGCCTCGTCGACTCGCCAGGGGAACCGCAGCGGCAGGGCCGCCGCGGCGGCGTGTGGCTCACGGCGGACCTCGCGATGAAGGTCCGCGACGCCGCGAACGCGCGCCGGTGCTGGCGCGCGGCCTACTGGCTCCTGTTCGCGCGCGTCGCGGCGCCGGACCCGATCGCGCTGCGCACGTTTCGCGGCACGGGCCACGTGTTCGCGGCGCGCCTCGCCAACGTCTCGCTCGCCGAGGAACTCGCCGCCGGCCGCCTCGACGCCAGCGCCGTCGCCGCCGCCGCGCGGTCGCTCGGCACGGGCGTCGGCCGCCTGCACGCCCACGGCCTGCGCGACCGCGACCTCAAGTTCGAGAACCTCGTGCGCGACCCGGCGAGCGGGCAGGTGCACGTGGTCGACCTCGACGGCGTGTCGCGGCAGGCGGCGACCGACCACCGCGGTGCGGGCGCCGATCTGGGCCGGCTGCTCGCCGCGTTCCGCGCGGCCGGCGCGCCGGGCGGCGCGGCCACGCTGCGCACGTTCCTGCGCGCGTGGTGGCGGGCCTCCCGCGACCTGCTGCAGCGGCCGCCGGTGCGGCGCATCCTGCGCGCGGCCGAGCGCCGCGCCGGCGAGTGGGCGAGCGCCCACCGCGAACGGCGCGGCTGACCGCCGTCGAGCCGAACCGCCGCAGCGGCGCCCGAGTGCGTGGTTTCGTCCGTTGCCGGTCGCCGCGTGGCGGCGGTGGAACCTCAGCCGAACCAGAGCCGCCCGAGCCGGTCGCGCAGCCGTTCGCTGCCGCCGTCGAGCACTTCGAGCGTCTTGCCGTCGCGGTAGTGCCGCTCGACGTGGTACTCGACCGTGTAGCCGTAGCCGCCGAGGATCTGGATCGCCTCGTCGGCCGCGGCGACCAGCGCGTCGACCGCGGCGATCCTGGCGGCCAGCGCCGCGGCCGCACCGTCCTGGCCGAGGTCGTGCAGCCGCGCCGCGTGCCACGTCAGGTGCTGCGCCGCGTCGACGGCGCGCTGCGTCTCGACGAGCTTGCGCACCACGGCCTCCTGGGCGAGCAGCGGCTTGCCGAAGGCGATGCGCTCGGCCGCGTGGCGCCTGCCGATCTGCACGCACGCCGCACCGCCGCCGCAGCAGCCGGCGGCGACGCCGAGCCACGCCGCGAGTTCGGCCCGGTCGATCGCCTGCCGTGCGGCGGCCCCCTCGGCGACCACGCGCGCGGGGCCGCGGAACGTCACGGCCGCGGGTCCGGCGCTGCGCAGGCCGAGCGCGCGCAGATCGCTGCGTTCGCAGCCGGCCGGTTCGACGACGGCGAGCGCCGGGCCCGCGGCGCCGGACGCGGCGACGACGACCAGGTCCGCCGCGGCCCCGCCGGCCACCAGTTCGGCGCGGCCGCGCAGCTGGCCGGCCGCCAGTTCGAGGCCGTGTTCGGGGCCGGCGAAGGTCGCGAGCGAACTGCCCCCGACCACGGCCTCGAGCGCGCCGTCGCCGGCGGCCTCCAGCGCGAGTGCGGCCTGCACCTGCCCGATCAGCAGCCGCGCCAGCGAACCGCCGCAGGCACCGAGCGCCTCGAGCGACGCGACGTAGGGCAGGAAACCCATGCCGGCCCCGCCGTTCGCCTCGGCGACGCAGAGGCCGAACAGGCCCAGCCCCGCGAGCCCGTCGAAACCCGCGCGCGCGCAGGTGCGGTGCTCGTCCAGTTCGAGCGCCTGCGGCGCCACC
>VGXW01000506.1 GCA_016873195.1 Planctomycetota bacterium
CGCCACGCGGCTCCGCGAACCTGCAAGAAGCCCCGGGGTCCACCCAAGTCATGGCTGGAAAGCACTGCATGCGCCGCCGCCGGGGCCGGTTGCGGAACTGCTGCATAGCGACGCCAAGCATGCCGCCGCGTCGCGACGTCGACTACGATGCGCGAGGTGCGATGCCGGAGGTTGTCGATCGGGGAGGACGCCATGGCCGTTGGCATGACGCGCTCGAGTCTCGGGTCGTGGGGACGCTTCAGAGCATGGAGAACTGGTATGACGATCAGGGGCAGGTCAATCTCCTGAGGCTGGCCAAGCGGGTGCGCGACGAGTACAACGCCAGCAACCACACCACAGTCTAGAAACCCAGGGAGCAGGCAGGGGATAGGTGCAGCAGGCGGGGTTCCGGCGCCCTCGGCCGCTCCCCGGCCGTTTGCGGACGGCGAGGGGGAACCCGGACGACACCTCGCGGCAGTCTCCGTGCTGTCGTGCGCCGCCGACTCGGGAAGCCCCCCCCGAATGCCGCCCCGCAGGCGCACCGGTAGCCGCCCCGGTTCGCAGCCGCGACACCGATGCACCCTCGACCGTCTTGCCGCCCGCGCCCCATTCCCGCCAGAACTCGACCGACCTGCTGCCGACCGGCCGCGGGGGCGCCAGCGCCGGCGGTTCCGCCGGCAGGCCGAGATGCCGCAGGATCCTGCCGATCAGTTCCGGGTCGGTGAGGAACTCGAGCAGCCGGCGGCGGCCGCCGCAGGAACAGGCCAGGGGCCAAGGTAGCGGGGCAGGGGCCGCCGTCGCGTACGGAATGGCCGCGCCGGTCAGGTGTGGTAGCTGGCGACGTGCGAGTTGAGTGCGCGCACGCCGGCTTCGCTGTCGTTGGCCAGGGCGGCGAGGTCCTCGGCGTCCTTGGTGGCCTCCTGCGTCACCTGGGCGATGGCCAGCAGGCCCTGCTCCATCGACTGGGTCTGGCCGGCGACGCTGGCGGTGCGGCCGTTCATCTGCTCGAGCAGCTCGGACAGACGCGTGGTGTCGGTGTCGATGGCGGCGAACGAGGCGGTCGCGCGCTTGGCGACCTCGGCGCCGTGGTCGGCGCGGCGCGACGAATCGTCGATCAGGCGCGACGTGCTGCCGGCGGCGGTCGCCGCCCTTTGCGCCAGGTTGCGCACCTCTTCGGCGACGACGGCGAAGCCCTTGCCGGCCTCGCCGGCGCGCGCGGCCTCGACGGCGGCGTTGAGCGCCAGCAGGTTGGTCTGGAAGGCGATGTCGTTGATGACCTGGATGACCTTGGCCACCTCGGCGCTGGCGGTGGTGATCTCGTTCATCGCCGTGGTCAGATCGTTCATCTGCGCGCGGCCTTCGCTGGTGTTGCGGCTCGATTGCCGCGCGATCTGGCTGACCTCGGCGAGCGCGTCGCGGGTGCTGGCCATCGCCGTCGCGATCTCGCGCATCGAGGCGGTGACCTCTTCGATGCCGGAGGCCTGCTCGACGTTGCGCGCCGCCATCGAACGGCTCGCGGTGGCCAAGCGCGTGGCGTGGCCGAGACCGGTGGTGGAGTTGTCCTTCACCTTGTGCACGGTCTCGCGCAAGGTCGTCGTCATCGTCGCCATGGCGCAGCCGAGGTCGGTGACCTCGTCGTTGCCGTGCACGGGCGCGGTGGCGGTGAAGTCGCCGGCGGCGATCGTCTCGGCCACCTTGGCCAGGTTCTGCACGCGGCGCACGAGCTGGCGGCCGACCAGGCGCGAGGTGGCGGCGGCGACGGCGACGCCGGCGAGGCCGACGGCGAGGATCCACCACTTGTTCGTCGCTGCGGCGGCGACGGCGTTGGTGCTGGCGGTCTCGGCATCGGCTTCGATGCGTTCGCCGAGTGCGCCGAGCGTCTGCTCGAGTTCGTCGAAGGCGGCTTCGAACTCCGGCAGCAGCGCGCGGGCGGCCGTGGCGCCTTGCTCGCAAGCGGTCGTCACCAGCTTCCTGCCGAGGCCGGCGTAGCGCTCGACGCGCGGGCGGGCCGCGGCGATCGCGGTCTCGGTGGCGGCGGCGAGCGGCAGCTCGGCGATGGCGTCGAAGTGCTCGGCGAAGCTCCTCTCGTAGTCGTCGGCAGCCTCGCGCACCCGCTGCTTCGCGGTGGCGTCCCCATCGGCGGCGACGATGGCGCGGAAGGCGCAGGCCTCCAGGCCCTCGTGGTTCATGTCGATCAGGCCCATGAGGCGCGTCGCCGGCAACTGGTTCTGGGCGACGTCGGCGATGCGTGCCTGCATGCCCTGCGTGCCGAACATACCGACGAGGCCGACGATCACGGTGGCGGCGATGGCGACGCCGGCGATGGCGGCGAGCTTGACGCTGAGGGGGAAGCGAGGACTGTGGTGCTGCGGGACGGGCATCGGGGCTCTCCGCTGGGCCTATCGGCGCAGGGGCGTCGCATTCCGCAGCAAAAGCCGTGGCGCCCGTATCAAGGGCTCGGTGCCTCACGAACGGGACGCTGGGGGTGGCCCAGGTGCGTAGGCGCGGACCGCGTTCAGGCTTCGTTCGTGGTGGCGTCGGGCTGCAGGTGGCGCAGCGCCGCCTTGCTGGCCAGCCCGGTGACGCGCCAGCCCGGCTGCAGCACGAGGTCCGGCGTGGCCGCGGTGTGCAGTTCGTCGCCGGCGTTCGTGCGTAGGCTGGCGACGGTTCT
>VGXW01000507.1 GCA_016873195.1 Planctomycetota bacterium
GTTTCGCCTCGTGCAGCGCGTCGTGCACGGTCTGCGCGACGATCGGGTGGTCGAGCGGCACCGGGATCGGTCCGGGCGGCAGCGTCTCGGGGCAGGCCTGGGCCTCTGGGAAGGCGGCCGCGAGCGCGTCGTCGGCGCGGAAGCGGAACAGCGGCGCCGGCACGCGCCGGCCGCCGCGGGCCCGCTCGACCAAGAGCGCGCGCGCGACGTTCCAGCGCCAGCGCGCCTGGAACAGCGGTGCCGGCAGCAAGGCCTGCACCAGCACCGAGGTCGCCGTGTCCGGGTGCAGGTAGTGCCACACGTCGGCGAGCGCGAAGCTGTGCATCGGGCCGAGCGAGACCAGCAGCGCGTCCTCGTTGGCCGCCGCCTGCAGCTCGTAGCCGAAACCGGTGCAGAAGCGTTTGCGCAGCGCGAGACCGAACGCGCGGTTCATGCGGCTGCCGAACGGGCTGTGCAGCACGAGCTGCTGGCCGCCGGTTTCGTCGAAGAAACGCTCGAGCACCAGCTGGTCCTGCGTCGGCATCGCGCCGAGCGCCTCGGCGCCGGCCTGCAGGTAGGCGGCGAGCTGTTCCGCGGCCGCCGGGCCGAGGCCGCATTCGCGCTCGAGCCAGGCCGGGTCGTGGCCGTGTGCGCGCACCGCGGCCACGGCGCGGCAGAGTTCGTCGGAGCGCGACGGGCCTTCGGCGATCCAGAACGGCAGGTTCGGCGGCACCCCGTGCGCGTCGGCGACGCGCAGCTGCCCGCTGCCGATGCGGCGGATCTGCCAGCTCGCGGTGCCGAGCTGGAACACGTCGCCGACCGACGACTCGATCGCGAAGTCCTCGTGCACGGTGCCGACCATCGTGTCGTCGTGGTCGAGCACCACCTGCCAGTCGGCGACGTCGGGAATGGCGCCGCCGCAGGTGACCGCGACCAGCCGCGCGCGGCGCGTGGCGCGCACGGTGCGGTGGATCGGGTCGCGGTGCAGCAGCGCCTGCCGTCCGGCGGCGAGCAGCGCCAGCACGGCGTCGAACCGGTCGCGAGGGAGCGTGCGGAACGGCCACGCCCCGCGCACCAGCGCGAACAGCTCGTCCTCGGCGAAGGTCTCGTCGCAGCAGGCGGCGACCAGCTGCTGTGCCAGGATGTCGAGCGGGGCGTCGGGCTGCACCGTGCGGTCGAGTTCCCCCGCGCGCACGGAGTGCAGCAGCGCGGCCCCGGCGAGCAGTTCGTCGCGCGTCAGCGGGAACAGCCGGCCCGAAGGCAGCCGGCCCAGCGCGTGGCCGGCGCGGCCGACCCTCTGCAGCAGCGCCGCGATCGTCGGGGTGGGGCCGATCTGCACGACGAGATCGACGTCGCCGACGTCGATGCCGAGTTCGAGCGAACTGGTGGCGACGAGCGCCTTCAGGGCGCCCTGCTTCAGGCGCTGCTCGGCCGCGAGCCGCCGGGCCTTCGACAGCGAGCCGTGGTGGCTCGTGACGTGCTCTCTGCCGACGACCTCGGCGAGGCGCGCCGCGACCCGTTCGGCCATCTTGCGCGTGTTGACGAACACGAGCGTCGTGCGGTGCTCGCCGATCAGCGCCGCGATGCGCGCGAACACCTCGGTCCAGATCTCGCCGCTGCAGACCGCCTCGAGCGGGGCTCCGGGCACCTCGAGCTGCAGGTCGAGCTCGCGCCGGTGGCCGACGTCGACGATCGTGCAGGCGCGATCCGCGCCGACCAGCAGGCCCGCGGTCGCCTCGATCGGCCGCTGCGTCGCCGACAGGCCGATGCGCTGCAGGGCGCCGCCGCGCTGGCGCACCAGCCGGTCGAGCCGTTCGCAGGTGAGCGCGAGGTGGCTGCCGCGCTTGCTGCCCGCGACGGCGTGGATCTCGTCGACGATCAGCGTGCGCGCGGTGGCGAGCATCTCGCGGCCGCGCAAGGTCGTCAGCAGGATGGCGAGCGACTCGGGGGTCGTGACGAGGATGTGCGGCGGTTGCCGGGTCATCGCCGCTCGTTCGTGGGCCGGCGTGTCGCCCGAGCGCACCAGCACGCGGACCGCGGGCAGCGACGGGTCCATGGTGCGCAGTTCGGCCAGCGGCTGCTGCAGGTTCTTCTGCACGTCGTTGGCCAGGGCCTTGAGCGGCGAGACGTAGACGACCTGCAGCGCACCGGGCAGCGCCGGGCCCAGCCGCAGCAGGCCGTCGAGCGCGTGCAGGAACGCCGCCAGCGTCTTGCCCGAGCCGGTCGGGGCCGCGATCAGCACGTGCTCGCCCGCGGCGATGCGCGGCCAGCCCTGCGCCTGCGGCGGCGACGGTTCGCCGAGCCGCTCGCGGAACCAGCGCGCGACGGTGTCGTGGAAGGCCCCGAGCACGGCCGGGCTCCGCGGCGCTACTTCTTGCCGCCGCCCTTCTGCTGCGCCTTCTGCCAGCTGTCCTTCAACGTCACCGTGCGGTGGAACACGGGCGCGCCGGGGCGGCTGTCCTTGTGGTCGCAGTAGAAGTAGGCGAGGCGCTCGAACTGGAAACGGTCGCCGGGGGCGGCCTGCTGCAGGCCCGGCTCGAGCTTGCCGCGCACCGTGCGCAGGCTGTTCGGGTTGAGCACCTGCAGGAACTGCCCGGCGTCGCGGCTCGCCGGGTCGGGCACGGTGAACAGGTGGTCGTAGAGGCGCACCTCGGCGTCGAACGCCCC
>VGXW01000508.1 GCA_016873195.1 Planctomycetota bacterium
CCCCGTCAGCGCCGAACTCGGCCTGCAGGTGGCCGGCTGGAGCGTGCGCAGCTTCGACCTGCCGGGCTGCAACCCGCAGCGCGCGTGCGAGCGCGCGCTCGCGCGGCTGCGCGGCGGCGCCATCGTGCTGCTGCACGACGGCGGCCGCGCGCCAGCCCAGGTCGAGGCCATCACGACCCGGCTGCTCGCGGCGATCGCGGCGCGCGGTCTGCGGCCCGTCCCACTCGCGACCACCTGACCGGCCGGAGCAACCGCGGCGGCCGCAGGCTTGACTCGCCGCACCGCCGGCGGAACCCTGCCGCGTGCGTGACCCCTGCCGTCGAGCACTACCGGCGATTCGCACCTGGCGGCGGCTACGACACGATCGTCGTCGGCTCCGGCATCGGCGGCCTGACGGCCGCGGCGATGCTCGCGCGCCACGGCGGCCGGCGCGTGCTCGTGCTCGAGCGCCACACCGTCGCCGGCGGCTTCACCCACGTGTTCCACCGCGGCGGCTTCGAATGGGACACCGGCGTGCACTACGTCGGCGGCGTCGGCGTGCCCGGCTCGCGCGAACGCGCGGTGTTCGACCACGTCACCGAAGGGCGCCTGCGGTGGCAGCCGATGCCCGAGGTGTTCGAGCGGTTCCGCTTCGGCGACCGCGAGTACCGCATCCCGTCCGGCGAGCAGCCCTACCGCGAGGCCCTGTGCGCCTATTTTCCGCGCGAACGGCGCGCCATCGACCGCTACCTGCGCGCGACGCGCCGGGTCGTGTCGTGCGGCAACCTCTACTTCGCGACGCGCGTCCTGCCGCGGCCCCTCGCGCGCCTGCTCGGACCGCTGCTGCGGTTCCCGTTCCTGCGCCACGCGCGGCAGATCACCGGCGCGCGGCTCGCCCGGCTCACGGCCGATCCGGCCCTGCGGGCGCTGCTCGCCGCGCAGTGGGCCGACTACGGCCTGCCGCCCGGCAGCAGCAGCTTCGGCGCGCACGCGATCGTCGCGCAGCACTTCCTGCCGGGCGCCGCCTACCCGGTCGGCGGCGCGAGCCGCATCGCCGCGAGCATCGCGCCGGTCATCGCGCGCGCGGGCGGCGCCATCGTCGTCGGCGCCGAGGTCGCCAGCGTCCTGGTCGAACGCGGCACCGCCGTCGGCGTGCGAATGGCCGACGGCCGCGAGATCCGCGCGCGGCACGTCGTCAGCGACGCCGGGGCGCGCAACACCTACGCGCGCCTGCTGCCCGAAGGTTGCCCCGGCCGCGCGGCGGCCCTCGCCGAACTCGCCGGCGTGCCGCCGTCGGTCGCGCACGTGTGCCTCTACGTCGGCCTGCGCAGCGACGATCCCGCCGAGTTCGGCGTCGCCAACCTGTGGCAGTTCCCGGACCACGACCACGACGGCAACTGGGAACGTCACCTCGCCGACGAGTTGGCCCCGCTGCCGGGCGTGTTCGTGTCGTTCCCCGCGGCGAAGGACCCGACGTTCGCGCAGCGCTACCCCGGCAGGGCAACCATCCAGGTGCTCGCGCCCGCCGCCTACGCGCGCTGTGCGCCGTGGCAGGACGCCCCCTGGCAGCAGCGCGGCGACGCCTACGACGCCTGGAAGCAGCGTTGGCGCCAGCGCCTGGTCGACGCGCTCGAGCGCGCGGTGCGCCGTGGCAGGACGCCCCCTGGCAGCAGCGCGGCGACGCCTACGACGCCTGGAAGCAGCGTTGGCGCCAGCGCCTGGTCGACGCGCTCGAGCGCGCGGTGCCCGCGGTGCGCAGCCGCATCGTCTGCTGCGAGGTGTCGACGCCGTTGTCGACGCGCCACTTCGCCAACTACGAACACGGCGAGATCTACGGCCTCGGCCACACCCCCGCACGGTTCCGCCTGCGCTGCCTCGGCGCGCCAACGGCCGTGCGCAACCTGTGGCTCACCGGCCAGGACGTCGTCGCCGCGGGCGTCACCGGGGCGCTGGTCGCCGGCCTGATCACGGCGTCGGCGATGCTGCGGGCCAACCTCGTCGGCCGCGCCGCCCGCGGTGCCTAGCGCCGCGCGACGTCGGCCACGGGTGGCGGCCCGTCCGCCACGGCACGGAACAGCGCGGGCCAGTCGAGCGAGCCGTGGCCCTCGCCGATGCGGACCACGACCGTGCGCGCCGCCGGGTCCACCCATAGGTACTGACCGCGGTAGCCCTTGGCGAAGAAGCAGCTGCCGTCGCAGGTCAGGAACCACTGGTAGCGGCCGCGGCGGACCAGGCCGTCGACCGTCGTCTGCACGCCGGCCACCGGATCGGGTTCGATCGACCGCGCCACCCACTCCGGCGACACGACCTGCGTGCCGTTCCAGCGCCCGCGGTGCAGGAACAGCAGCCCGAGCCGTGCGAGGTCGCGCGTCGTCGCGTTGAGGCCGGCGAACAGCTTCTCGATGCCGCTCTGCTCGCTGTCGAGCGACCACGTTGCGGCACGCTCCGCGCCGAGCCGCCGCCAGACGCGCTCTTCGAAATACTGCGCCACGGTGCGGCCCCCCAGCTGACGGTGCAGCACCTCCCACAGCAGCTGCACGTTGATGCTGCCGTAGCGGTAGGTCGTACCGGGCGGGTGCGCGACCGCGAACGACAACGTCGGTGCGTGCAGTTCCCGGCAGTAGTAGAGCGTCGCGCTGTCGTAGGACTCCTCCTCGAA
>VGXW01000509.1 GCA_016873195.1 Planctomycetota bacterium
GCGGCCTGACGCTGCACCGGCAGGGTGTCGAGCATCGCCTCGTAGCGCTGTCGACCGGCGGGGGCATGATCGAGGTGGTCGCGATCGACGGGGCCCCGGTGACCCTCTACGGCGACTGCGCGGTGACGGTGCTCGACGTAGAGGACGATGGCGGCACCACCGCGGCCGCGCTGGCGGCGCGGCCCGACGTCGACGAAGTCGTGGTCACCGGCAGCGGTCCGGTGCGCGTGATCGTCTCGGCCCAGGGTTTCGTCAGCGAGACGGTGCTGGCGACGTTGCCCGCGGTGCGCCGGGCGCGGCGTTTGGCGCCCGTCCTGCCGGTGCGGTCGCGCAGGGGCCTCGCGGTGCCGTTCCTGCACGCGGGCGAGATGGTGCAGAAGGCCGATCCCACCGCGCGCCAGTTGTCGGACTTCGCCCTCGACTACGAGTGCGCGCGCGGCGGGCTCTCGCCCGAGGCGGTGTTCGAGCCGATGCGGAAGATCCTCGCGATCGTGCGCGGTGGCGTCCGCCAGGGCCTCGCCGGGACCGAGTACAGGGATCGCATCCTGCCGCGTCAGAGCCACCGTTTCGCCGCGCTGCTCGAACAGGGCAAGCTGCTGGACGGTGGCATCCTGAATCGCGCGATCCTCTACGTGACCGCGCTGATGGAGGTGAAGAGCTCGATGGGCGTCCTCGTCGCCGCGCCGACCGCGGGCTCGTGCGCGACGTTCCCGGCGACCACGCTCGCGGCTGCCGAGGTGCTGGGCGCCGCGGACTCCGTGATCCTGCGCGCGATGCTGGCCGCCGGACTCATCGGCGTGTTCGTCGCGACGCGTTCGAGCTTCGCCGCCGAAGTCGGCGGCTGCCAGGCGGAGACCGGTGCTGCTGCGGCGATGGCCGCGGCCGCGCTGGTCGAGCTGGCCGGTGGCAACGCCGCGCAGGGCCTGTCGGCGGCCAGCCACGCGCTGCAGAACGTGCTCGGCCTGGTCTGCGATCCGATCGCCAACCGGGTCGAAGCACCCTGCCTCGGCCGCAACATCGCGGGCGCCGCCAACGCGCTCGCCTGCGCCAACCTCGCGCTCGCCGGCTACGACCCCCTGGTCCCGCTCGACGAAGTGCTCGACGCGCACCGGCAGATCAGCGAGAGCATGGCCCGCGAACTGCGCTGCACGGCGCTCGGCGGGCTGTCGATCCAGCCGACGGCGAAGGCGATCGAGGCGCGGCTGGGCGGCGCGCGGGGCTGCGGCAACTGCGGGTAGAGCGGTCCGACGGCCGAAGCGGCCGCTGGCCTGCGCAATCGGCGAGCCGTGCGACCTGCGGCCAGGCGCCCTCGCTGTTCGTCAGCGGTTGGCTCGAGCCAGCCAGGGAACGAGACCGCGACGATGCCCGAGGGCTTCCAGCGCGCGGGTCGCCTTCCTGGCCGGGTTCCCGTGGCAGGAGGGAAGCGCAGATTCCCGTCACGCGGCGCCGGCGCGGGCCAACTACCGGGCATGAGGCCGCTTCCCGTCCTGGTCCCCTCCGCCATCCTCGTCCTGTGCTCCGCCGTGCCTGCCCAGGGCACGCCGTTCCTGCTGGCCGACGCCGAGACGGGGTCGCCGAGCAACGCGGGCGCGTTCTACGAACCGAAGCCCGGGGTGTCGTGGGGCGCCTACGTCTACTTCGCCGCCGACGCCGACGGCCGCGGCAACGAACTGTGGCGCACGACCGGTGCCGTCGGCAACGCCGAACTGGTCGCCGACCTCAACGTCGCCGCCGGGTCCGAACCCGAGCCGATCGGCGTGCTCGGCGGCTGGCTGCTGTTCGTCGCCGACGACGGCGCTTCCGGGCGCGAACTGTGGCGCACCACCGGCGTGCCCGGCAACGCGTCGCTCGTGGTCGACCTGGTGCCCGGGGCCGCCGGGTCCGACCCCCGCGAGTTCGTGCGCTACGGCAACTGGTACTACTTCCTCGGCGGCGAGCAGCTGTGGAAGACCGACGGCACGGGCGCCAACACGATCGCCGTCGGTACCCCGGTGCCCGGCGCCACCGACCTCGTCGCGTCGGGCAGCCAACTCTGGATCGCGGCCGACGACGGTGGCACCTGGAAGCTGTGGTCGAGCGACGGCGGCAGCAGCGTCGGATTCGTCGCCGCGCTGCCCGGCGAACCGACCGGCCTCACCGGCCTGCCTGGCATCCACCTCGTGTTCGCCTGCGACGACGGCAACCACGGGCCCGAGCCGTGGCACAGCACCGGCACGGCGGCGGGCACGCAGCTGCTCGTCGACCTGCTCGGCGGCGCGGCGGGCAGCTACCCGGAGTCGTTCACCGCGTTCGGCAGCGTCGTCTGTTTCCGCGCGCACGATGGCTTCTCTTACCGCCTGTGGCGCACCGACGGCACGGCGGTGGGCACCTGGTCGATCGACACGGGGAACGGCCCGCGCAACCCCGAATGGCTGACCGCGTGCGGCAGCCGGCTCTACTTCCGCGCGCAGGACGGCGCGGGCCAGAACGCCGAGCTGTGGACCAGCAACGGCACGGCGGGCGGCACGCTGCAGGTCGCCGACATCTGGCCCGGCACACCCTCGAGCGGCGCCAGCGGGTTCGCCTTCGACGGCGCCCAATGGACCTACTTCAGCGCCAACGACGGCAGCACCGGCTACGAGCTGTGGCGC
>VGXW01000510.1 GCA_016873195.1 Planctomycetota bacterium
CGGTGGGTTCGCCCGGTTCCCCGGGCAGGGAACAGCCCCGTCCCACGACGCGAGCAGTCCGCACTGCTCGGCGCCCGCCTGGTGCCTGCCCATCCTCCGCCGTGCCCTGGCACCTCGTCGCGCACTGGCCTGGCGCAGGCCTTGCCCTGGCGAGCCGCGGCGGTTCGGTCGGCAGGCCGAGGTGCGCGAGGATCCTCTGCACGACCAGCGGATGGGCGAGGAAGGTCAGCGGCCGTCGTGGTCCGCCGCGGGCGGGGCGGATGAGCGAGCCCGAGCCGGACGCGGCCCGGAGCAGCTCGGACGCGACGTCGACAAGGACGAAGATCCGTTGCCAGATCCGCCGGCGTTGGTGCAGCGCGTGGCCGGCAGCCGCTGCTGCAGCAGCGCGGCGAAGGTCTCCTCGCCGTCGACGCCGAAACCGAACGTGCACGAGTCGCCGAGAAACAGCACCGTGTGCGCGGCAGCGGGCGCCGCGGGCAGCGACCGTCGGCCGTCGGCATCGGTCTCGACGGTGAACGCCAGTGGGCCCGAGTCGCCGATCGCGCCCTGCAGCTCGGCGCCCGTGACGCCAGGCACGAGCCGCCAGAACAGATCCTGATCGGGCGCGACGAACTCGTTGAACTGCGGAAAGCCGATCGCGTCGATCAGCGCCGCGTGGTGGCAGAAGCGCGAGTTGCCGGTCGCGGCGGCGAACGCGTGGCCGCCCAGTTCCGTCGCCGCGAGCACGGCGATGGTGACGGCAAGCGCGTAGACGAGCTTCCTGCGGCGCGGGATCGGAGCAGAGGCCGTGCGGGGAACGGGCCGGCGGCCCGCGCGCATGCTAAGGGTCTGGCCGGCGCGGCGCCCCGCGTTCTGCCGGCCGCCGTGTCGCGACTGCTGCCCGCCCTCTGCCTCTTCGCGCGGCGGGTGTCGAGGCAGTCGTCGCCCGGATGTGGAGAAGGGTGGTCACGCGCCGCGCTCGGCGGCGGCGAACTCCGCGGCGATCGCGTCCCCGGGCCGCGACGCCGCCACCTGCGCGCCGAAGCAGGTTTCCTCGGGGTGTTTTCGCAGCAGCGCCAGTTCGCTCTTGCTGCGCTTCACGACCTGGTACCCGTAGGCCATCTCGTCCATCGTGACGTCGCAGCCATGGGCGAGGCAGAGCCGCCGGAACGGCAGGTTGCCGCCCTTGGTCAGCGGGGCGAGGAAGACGCGGCCACGGAACTCCATCGGCACATGCTGCTGGGCCGTGCCGCGCGAATCCACCCCGGCTATATTCCCTGGACTGCCCTCCCGCCTTCCCACCATGCACATCTCCTCCGCGATCGGCGCCAGCGCCCTGCTCGCCGGCCTCGTCCTGACGTTCACTCCGCGCGATGGCGCTGCCGGACCTCCCGCCGGCCCCGCGGAACCGCCCGCCGCCGCCGGCCACTACGCGCTCGTCGTGCAGGGCGACCGCGACCAGCTGACGATCACGCACGCGAGCCACAAGCCCGACCCCTGGAGCGGCGTGCGCAAGGGGCTCACGAGCGACTGGCGCCTGTCGATCCGCGACGGGGCCGGCGCCGAACTCGCGAACGTGCCGCTCGACCTGTCGAAGTTCGACCTGTCGCCCGCGGCGAAGGGCCGCCCGCGGCGCGTCGAGGGCTGCATCGTGCACGACACCGAGGTCGTGATGCTCGCGAACGTGCCGTGTTTCGCCGCAGCCGCGAGCTACGTGTTCCTGCGCGGCGCCGACCCGGTCGGCACCGTCGACGGCGCGGCCGTGCGCGCGCTGGCGGGAGGTGGCCGATGATCCGCGCCCTGCTCGTGGGCACCGCGCTCGGCACGATCGCGGCAGCACAGTTCCCGGTCGTGCAGACGGTCTACAACAGCGGCTCGACGCAGAGCCGCTACGACATGGTGATCCTCGGCGACGGCTACCAGGCCGCGGAGCAGACGCGCTTCAACCAGGACGTGCAGACGTTCCTGACCGCGCTGTTCCAGAAGCAGCCCTACACGACGTTCGCCGCGTACTACAACGTCCACACGGTCTTCCGGCCCAGCGTCGACAGCGGCGCGGACCACCCCGACGCGAACCCGCCGATCTGGCGCAACACGGTCTACAACGCCTCCTACAACACGGGCGGCGTCGCCCGCTGCCTCTACATCGGCAACACCGCGCAGGCGAGCGCGGACGCCGCGCTGGCGCCGGCCAACGAGGGCCGCGTGCTGGTCTTCGTCAACGACAGCCGCTACGGCGGCTGCGCCGGGGGCTTCGCCGTCAGCTACAACGGCTCCTCGATGTCGGAGGTGCAGATCCACGAGATCGGCCACAGCATCGGCGAGCTCGCCGACGAGTACGACTACCCGAACGCGACCTACACGGGCCCCGAGCCCGGCGACTGCAACATCACGACCTCGTCGATCGGCCAGAAGTGGTCGCACTGGTGGGGCTACGACGGCATCAGCGCGTTCCAGGGCGCGGGCTACCACCAGTACGGGCTGTGGCGCCCGAAGCTCAACTGCCTGATGCGCAGCCTCGGCGTCGCGCTGTGCGCCGTCTGCAAGGAGCAGATCAGCAAGCTGACGAACTCGATCGTGAACGTGATCGACACGTCCTCGCCGGCGGGCACCAACCTGAACCTCAACG
>VGXW01000511.1 GCA_016873195.1 Planctomycetota bacterium
CGGCCGGACCGGCAGGCGCGCCGGCCGGCATGGTGCCCGGCTGACGGCCGTCGGCTCGGGGACGGTCGCGGCGAGACTCCGGCAGCCGCCGTCGTCCGGTTCGCCCTGTTCGGGCCCCCGCGTGGGGGTGCGGGCGATCAGGAGGTCGCGAGCGCGCGGGCCAGCACCGTCTCGTCGCGCCGCGCGAGTTCGACGAGTTCCGCCACGATCGACGCCATCGGTGCCGAAGGCGCCCAGCCGATGGCGTGCGCCAGCCGCTCCAGGCAGGGCAACCGCCGGGCCGGGTCGACGAAGCCCGAAGGGAACACCTCGGCGAACGGCACGCGCACGATCGGGGATCGGCTGCGCGCGAGGTTGCGGACCAGTTCGGCCAGCCCGAGCACCGTGGTCTCGACGGCGCTGCCGACGTTGACCACGCGCCCGACGGCGCCGGCGGCGTGCGCGAGGTCGGCGAGCGCCCGCACGACTTCGCGCACGTGCGCGAAACACCGCGTCTGCGCGCCGCTGCCGTAGACCGTGATCGGCTCGCCGCGCACGGCCTGCTGCACGAAGCGCGGCAGCACCATGCCGTACTCGCCGGTCTGGCGCGGCCCGACCGTGTTGAACAGCCGCGCGACGACCACCGGCAGTCCCGTCTCCGCGGCATGTCCGAACGCGAGCCACTCGCCCATCGCCTTGGCGCAGGCGTAGCCGCCGCGCAGCCCCTCGGTCACGCCCGGCCGGACCGGGTCCCGCTCACGGAACGGCACCGGGCCGTCGCCGTAGACCTCGGAACTCGAGGCCAGCAGCACGCCGACCCTGCGCCGGCTCGCCGCGCCGAGCAGCACCTCGGTGCAGCGCAGGTTCTTCTGCATCACGGCCAGCGGTTCGTCGGCGAGACGGCGCACGCCGACGACCCCAGCGAGGTGGAACACGGCGTCCGCGTCGGCGCACAGGGCCTCGGCGATCGCGGGCTCGGCCACCGATGCGATCGTCGTCAGCAGATCCGGGTGGCTGGCGACCTCGGCGAGGTTGTCGAGGCTGCCCGTCGACAGGTCGTCGACGACGTGCACGCGGCAGCCCCGTCGCAGCAGTTCTCCCACGAGGTGCGAACCGATGAAACCGGCACCGCCGGTCACCGCGACGCGCGGCGGCTGTGCCGCGCTGCCGGGTCGGCGGGGCTGCAGCAGCGGGGCGTCATGGCGGGGCGGAGCGGCCATCGTGCGGGGTGCGCAGCGTCGTCGACCCCAGCGCGGGAATCCACCGCGGGGCCGACATTCGCGCAGGCCCGTGCGACGGGGAGCCGGCCGCGCCTATTCCCGGCCGCCGCGCGGCTCGCCGCCCCGCTGGCCGCTGGCCTTGCGCAGTTCCTCGACCTGGCGGCGCAGTTCGCGCAGTTCGGCGCGCAGCGCCTCGAGTTCCGCCTCGAGGTCGACCGGAGGCTTCGCCGCCGGCTGCTTCGCCTGGGCCTCTGGCTTGGGCGGCGCGGCCTGCTCCGGCGCGGAACCGTGACGGCGACCGACCTCGACGAGCACGGAGCGCACGCCGTCCTCGGAACGCAGGCCCAGCGCGATCCGCTGGCCGGGTTCGATGTCCGCGAGCAGCCGGTCGAGTTCGGTCATGCCGCCGACCGGCAGGTCGCCGATCGACTGCAGCAGTTCGCCCGCGCGCACGCCCGCCGCCGCCGCCGGCCCACCCGCCAGCACGCGGTCGATGCGGAGCCCGTCCTTGCTGGGCAGCACGGCGATGCCGAGGTAGCCGCGCGGACCCGCGGGCGGCACCGCGGGTCCGGGTTCGGCCGACGGCTGCGCGGGCTGGCCCGCCGGCGGCCGCGGCACGACCGGCGCCACGGCGACCTGCTCGGGCCGTTCGCCGAGTTTCACGACCACGGTCGACTCCTTGTCCTGGCGCCGGATCTTCAGGCTCACGCGCTGGCCGGGCGCCGCGGCGCGGATCGCGGCGATGAACAGTTCGCGGGTCGCCGTCGGCTGGTCGCCGACCGCGAGCAGCACGTCGCCGGGCTGGAGTCCGGCCTTGGCAGCCGGCGAGCCCGGGATGACCTCCGCGACGACGGCCTCCCCGCGATCGGTGGCCAGGTAGACGCCGAGCCAGCCATCGGCGTTGGGCGCGAGCAGCAGGAGCAGGGGAAGGAGCGACGCGGGCAGTGGGTGCATCGTGGAACCTCGGGGCGGTGCTTGCTACCGGGACCGATCATCGGCCGGCGCCACCGCGCTTGCACAGGGCGTCGCAACGTAGGGCCACGCGCAACATTCCGGGATCGCCCCGGGCCCGCCGATCGGCCACTGGACTCTTGACCGAGCCGGACAGGATCCCTACAAGACTCGCCCTCCATCGGCCCCCTTCGTCTAGCGGCCCAGGATCCGTGGTTCTCAGCCATGTGACAGGGGTTCAAATCCCCTAGGGGGTACCAGTCGCCCGGCAGGCAAGGCCTGCCGGGCGGTCTCTTTCCCGGGCGAACGGCCCGGCCCCGGGCCGGCCGCGGCGATGGCACCTGCCGAGGATCCGACGATGGCGTGGCTGCGGCGCGAGGACCACGAAGACCGCGAACTGCACTCGCTGAGCCCGTGGGCTACGCCGAGCCGCTGCTCGGGTGGCCGCCGGCTCGGGG
>VGXW01000512.1 GCA_016873195.1 Planctomycetota bacterium
GGGGGGCCCGGCCCGGTTCCTGAGACGGAGGTCGTCATGGGTTGGCGTTGCCTGGGATTCGTCTGCGCGGCTGGTTCTGGGTCGAGGTGCCGAAGCCCTGATCGCCCGGCGACCGTGCCGCCCGCGGCGCTACTCGAACTTCGCCTGCCGCGCGAGGCGCTTCCGGATCACGTCGACGCGCTCGAGCTGCCCGCGGGCCGGGAAACGCTCGTAGAAGCCCTCGCGGCGGAACTCCTGGACCAGGTCGGCGACCGCCTTGCAGCGCACTTCGAGCAACTGCACGAGGTCCGGGCCCGGCAACACCGTGGTGTCGATCTTCGCGGCGACGTCGCCGCAGAAGCGCAGCATCGCCTCGATCGTCACGTCGCGCGTGACGAAGTAGTTCTTGTTGTCGCCCCACGCGGCGCCGAACCACGTGCGCAGCGCCTTCAGCGTGTCGCGGATCAGCCCGTAGCCGCGCTCCTTGCTCCAGCCGCGGCCGTCCTTGAACCGGTGCACGGCGTCGCGGCGGCGGATCAGGCGGTAGACCTCGCGGAAGATCTGCGCCTGGTTGATCCACATCTCCTGCGCGGAGCGGCCGCCGAGCATGTTGATGTGGTACTGCAGCGGCGAGTCGGCCTCCTCGTAGAGCCCGCGCACGATCGACGCCGCGTACTTCTTCTCCGGGTCGGTGCCCCACTCGAGGCGCTCGTAGAGGTCGATCAGGTGCGACTTGTTGATGCGCGTGTGCGTGCTGTTGATCACGACGAACATCTCGGTCGCGAAGTCCGACGTCTTGCCGTCGAAGATCACGACCGGCACCTCGACGCGGCGGTCGGCGTCCTTCTCCTGCAGGTAGAAGTAGAGGCCCGCGAGGCGGTGCTGGCCGTCGATGATCAGGAAGTCGCCGCGCGGCTCGACCAGGTTGCCCGCCCGCTCCATGCCCTTCTGCGGGTGGAAGTCGAGCTTCTCCATCGTGAACAGCAGCACCGCGCCCGGGATCACCGGCTGGCGGGTCTCGTTGCGGTAGAAGTCCTTGATCTGCCGGACCTTCCTGCGGTTCAGGTCGCGCTGGAAGGACCTGCTGTTCTTCTCGATCGCCTGTACGAAACGCTCGACCTCCTCGAGGCCCTTCTTGCCGCCGGCGTCGCCGCCGATCGCCTCGCCGCGTTCACCGTAGAAGCGCGAGACGAAGCGGACCTTGCGCAGCAGGTCCTCGGCCGGATAGCTGACGAAGTAGAACTCCGACTCCTTCTGGCGCATGCGCTGGGCGAACATCGAAGCGGGCTCCTGCAGTGGGACGGGGAGGGTTTGTGGCGCAGAGTTTGCGCGCTCGGCGGGTCCTTGGCAAACGGGCAGCGGGGTTCCTCGCGCGGCAGGTGGTGTTGCCGGTCAGCGCACGAGGGGAGACCCTGCAGGCGCTCGGGTCCGCCGAGATCGAACTCGCGCACCCGGGCTGCCGGCCGGCCGCGCGGCCGGCGGCGCCACGGGTGCGCCGCGTGGGATCCGCCAGTAGGCTCTGCCCCGCGTGCGCCTCACGTTCGTCGTCCACCAGTTCCCGCCGCGCTGGTTCACCGGCACCGAGCAGTACGCGCTCGCCGTCGGGCAGGAACTGCAGCGGCGCGGGCACGACGTCGACGTGTTCGCACTCGACCCCGCGTTCGGCGAGGAGACCGGGCCGTGGCGCGAGTCGCGCGAGGTCGCGCGGGCCGGCCGGCGCTCGGTCGAGCGGAAGCCCGACGTGAACCTGACCGCGGAGCAGCTGATCGGCTGCATCGAACGATGAACGGGGCCGCGCGCGTGCTGCTGGTGATCGCGCTGCCGTTCGTGTGGCTCTGCGTGCTCGGCACCGCAGTGCTGCTGCTGCTGATCGACCTCGTCGCGTGGCCGTTCGTGCGGCTGTGGCGGCGGCCGCCGGCGGACCGGCCGCCCGCGACGCGCGACGCGTCGATCGTGGTGCTGAACTGGAACGGGCTGCACTACCTGCGCGAACTGATGCCGTCGCTGCGCGTCGCGGTGCAGCGCTGTCCCGGCGACCACGAGGTGATCGTGGTCGACAACGGCAGCGACGACGGCTCGGCGGCGTGGCTGCAGCAGGAGCACGGCTGGGCGAAGGTCGTGGCGCTGCCCCAGAACCGCTTCTTCATCCGCGGCAACGCGGCGGGTGCGGCCGTGGCGAGCCGCGACGTGCTGGTGTTCCTCAACAACGACATGCTCGTCGAGCCCGACTTCCTGGTCGAGCTGCTGCGGCCGTTCGGCCCGGGCGACCTGTTCGCGGTGAGCGCGCGCATCGAGATGGCGGGCAACCGCAGCGAGACCGGGTTCACGCGCTGCTTCGTGAAGCACGGCGAGCTGCGCTTCGTGCAGCCGGTTGGCGAGGGCCACGACGGGGCGCCGGTGCTGTGGGCGGGCGGCGGCAGCAGCGCGTTCGACCGCGCCAAGTACGAGGCGATCGGCGG
The DNA here is from genome assembly GCA_016873195.1 of Planctomycetota bacterium. Lineage (GTDB taxonomy): Bacteria > Planctomycetota > UBA1135 > UBA1135 > UBA2386 > VGXW01. The sequence continues at coordinate 2,439 of VGXW01000512.1, forward strand.
CTTCGAGGCCCTCTACGAGCCGTGTTACGTCGAGGACGTGAGCCTGTCCTACCAGGCCTGGCGGCGCGGCTGGCGCGCCGTCTACGCGCACCGGAGCGCCGTGCACCACGTGCACCGCGGCACGACGAGC
>VGXW01000513.1 GCA_016873195.1 Planctomycetota bacterium
CTTTCGCGAACGACACCGAGTCGGTGCCGCCGATCTGGGTCGGCCGCGGCTCCGGGTACTCGTTCGCCGTCAGCGCGAACGGCCACCGGGGCTCGAGCTGCAGCAGCGGGGCCGTGATGCGCTGGAACGGCGCGTGCCAGGCCTGGGGCACGGTGACGCCGGTGATCGCGCCCGGGCTGCCGTCGCGATTGATCATGACGGTGATGCCCTGGTGGCGCTCGGGGTGGTTCTGCAGCCAGGCCAGCGAGCCGACGAGTCCGTTCTCCTCGGCGGCGAACAGGATCAGCGCGATGGTCCGCCGCGGCGCGCCGCCGGCGAGCCGGATCAGCCGCATCGCCTCCATGGCGGGCGAGAAGCCCGAGCCGTTGTCGACCGCGCCGGTGCCGCCGTCGAACGAGTCGAAGTGCGCGCCGAGCACGACCCATTCGTCCCGCTGCACCGTGCCCGGGATCACCGCGACGACGTTGTGGTAGGGCACCGGCCCCGGCTTGAACCAGTTGCGGATCTCGAACTCGAGCTCGACCTTCGTGCCGGCCGCGAGCAGGGTCTTGATCTCGTCGTAGTCGCGATCGACGAGCTTGATGTCGGGCAGCACCGGCAGCCGCTCCCAGCTCTCGACGTGGCCGTCGAGGATGCTGATCGGGTCGGCCGAGCGCTGGATCGTGCCGAGCGCGCCGGCCGCGACGAGCGCGTTCGTCAGCGGCGGCATCAGCGCCGAGTCGGGATACTCGGGTGTGCCGCGGCGGCCGTCGCGCGCGAAGCCGATGCTCTCGCCGCCAATCAGCACCCATGCGCCGGCGAACGCGGCCGGGTCGGCCTGCACCTCGGTGACCGCCGCGGCGACCGCGGCGCGCTTCTTCGCCAGGTCCTCGGCGCTCGGGTTGCGGCCCGGGATCGAGAACGGATCGGCCAACAGGCGCGCGACGCGGCCGCGCTGGACGCCCTTGGTGCCGGCCGTGAACGACGGCGTGCCGAAGTAGAGCGGGCGTGCGTTGGGCGCGATCATGCGGCCGGACCACGGGCCGCGGTTGAAGCCGACCGGCAGCTCGCCGACGAGGTCGAGTTCGGCGTGGATGCCCCAGCGGCCGAACTGCCAGACCGCCCAGCGCGTCGCGTTGGCGTAGGCGTCGGAGCCCGTGAGGCGGCCGCCGAAGCGGTTGGTGGCGACGTCGGCCCACTCCATGACGCGGTTGTCGCCCCGGCCCAGTTCGAGGATCCTCGCGACGACCGGGTCGGCCGCGGCCTCCTGCCCGGTCGCCGCAGCGGCGAGGAAGGGGACGAAGACGGAGAAGCTGGCGCAGAGCCAGCGCGCGGGCGTTCGCATGGTGCTTCCGGGAATCGAAGTGGGCCGCGGGCCGTGGACGGGGCGCGGCCATTGTGCCGAGCAGACCGCGGAAGGCGATGCGCTTGCAGTCCTGGGACAGAGTCATGCCGAACCAGACCGAAAACCCCGCGCGCGCTGTGGTCCAATGCCCATGCGCCCGCGTAACCGGGCCCTCACCCATGACCCCGCGCTTCCTGCCGTTCCTTCTCACCGTGCCGCTCGCGCTCGCCCAGGACCCGCCGGGGGTCCCCGGGCCGGGCTTCCCGGGTCCCGGCGGCCCGGGCTTCCCCGGGGGTCCTGGCGGCCCAGGCGGCCCGATGGGCCAGCAGACCAAGGTGCTCGAGCGCTTCGACCTCGACAAGAACCAGCGGCTCGACGCCGAGGAACGCAAGGCGGCACGCGCGTGGCTCGCGGAGAACCGCGCGCAGCGCGGCCGCGGTCCCGGTGGCCGCGGCTTCCCGGGCGGCGGCCCCGGCGACTTCCCGGGCGGTGGGCCGGGCGGGTTCCCGGGTCCCGGCGGCCCCGGCGGTGAAGGTGGCCGCCAGCCCGACCCGAACGCGAAGGGCAAGGCCGTGGCGCCGGCCGACGTGCCGAGCTACCCGGGCCGACCGCTGTTCGACCCCGACGTGGTGCGCACGCTGTTCGTCGAGTTCCCGCAGGGTGACTGGTTCGAGGAACTCAGCGCCTTCTACCACACGGACGTCGTCGTCCCGGCCACGGTCACCGTCGACGGCAAGGTCTACGCGGACGTCGGCACGAACTTCCGCGGCAACACTTCCTACATGATGGCGCGCGGCAAGAAGAAGCCGTGGGAGCTCGACTTCGGATTCGGCGACCAGAAGCAGAACCTGCTCGGCGTGCGCAACCTCGACCTGATCAACTGCGCCGCCGACCCGTCGTTCCTGCGCGAGGTCCTGCACGGCTGGATCGCCAACCAGTTCTTCCCGGCCCCGCGCGTGGCGCTCGTTCGCCTCGTCGTCAACGGCGAGGACTTCGGCGTCTACGCGGCGGTGCAGCAGTTTGACAAGGAGTTCCTGCAGGACCACTTCGGCACGAAGCAGGGCAACCGCTGGAAGGTGCCGGCCGACTTCTCGGGCAACGGCGGCCTGCGCTGGCTCGGCGAGGATCCGAAGGCCTACGAACGCAACTACCAGCTCAAGTCGAAGGAGGACCCGGTGGCCTGGGCGGCGCTGGTCGACCTCTGCGCGGTGCTCGCGAACACGCCGCTCGAGGACCTCCCC
>VGXW01000514.1 GCA_016873195.1 Planctomycetota bacterium
TTTTGCCGCCCGTCGACGCGGTCGCGCTCGAGAGCCGCGCCGCCGAACTCGCGACGCGCTCGCTGAAGCGCGGCGCGAAGGTGCAGGGGCTCCTGCTCGCGATCGCGATGATGGACCTCACGACGCTCGAGGGCACGGACTCGCCGGGCAAGGTGCGCGCGCTGTGCCAGAAGGCGATGCGGCCGCTGCCGGCGCGGCCCGACGTGCCGCCGTGCGGGGCCGTGTGCGTCTATCCCGACCTCGTGCCGGTCGCCGCCGCAGCGCTGCGCGGCTCGACGGTGCAGGTCGCGTCGGTCGCGACGGGTTTCCCGGCCGGCCGCACCGACCGGCGCACCAAGCTGCGCGAGGTGGCGCGCGCCGTGCGCGCGGGCGCCACCGAGATCGACATGGTGATCGACCGCGGCGCGTTCCTGGCCGGCCGGCACGGCGCCGTGCACGACGAGATCGTCGCGGTCAAGCAGGCGTGTGGGGTGGCGCACCTCAAGGTGATCCTCGAGACCGGCGAACTCGCGACCTACGACAACGTCGCGCGCGCGTGCCGCCTGGCACTGCTCGCGGGGGCCGACTTCCTGAAGACGAGCACGGGCAAGGTCGCGCCCGCGAGCACGCTGCCCGTCGTGCTGCTGATGCTCGAGGCGGTGCGCGACCACTGGCTCGCGGCGGGACGGTTCGTCGGCGTGAAGGCCGCCGGCGGCATCCGCACCAGCAAGGACGCGCTGCGCTACCTCGTGCTGGTCGCCGAGACGTGCGGCGACCGCTGGCTCACGCCGGCGGGCTTCCGCTTCGGCGCGAGTTCGCTGCTCGACGACGTGCTGGCGCAGCTCGAGAAGGAACGCACCGGGCGCTACCAGCGGCCCGCGGACTTCGGCAAGGACTGAACGAGGAACCATGGACGAGCGTCCCGGCAGCACGGCACGGCCAGCGCGGCGGCGCGCGCGCGAACTCGAGTTCGGCGGCGCCTGGCGGTACGCGCCCGCGCCCGAAGGCACCGAGCACGTGGCGATCGCCGAGCGCTACGGCCTGTTCGTCGGCGGCGGGTTCGTGGCGCCGCGCTCGCGCCGCTGGTTGCCGACGAGCGACCCGGCGACCGGGCGGCAGCTCGCCGAGGTCGCGTGGGCGGGCGAACGCGACGTCGACCGCGCGGTGCGCGCCGCGGCGGCCGCGTTTCCGGCCTGGCGCCGGCATTCGGGCGACGACCGCGGCCGCTTCCTGTTCCGCATCGCGCGCCTGCTGCTCGAACGCGCGCGCGAGTTCGCCGTGCTCGAGACGCTCGACAACGGCAAGCCGATCCGCGAGACGCGCGACATCGACGTGCCGCTCGCGGCACAGCACTTCTTCCACCACGCGGGCTGGGCCGACAAGCTCGACCTCGTGTTCCCCGGTGCCCGGCCCGAGCCGCTCGGCGTCGTCGGCCAGGTGATCCCGTGGAACTTCCCGCTGCTGATGGCGGCCTGGAAGGTGGCGCCAGCGCTCGCGGCCGGCAACACGGTCGTGCTGAAGCCCGCCGAGACCTCGCCGCTGACGGCGCTGCGCCTGTGCGAACTGTTCCAGCAGGCCGGGCTGCCGCCCGGCGTCGTCAACGTGGTCACGGGCGACGGCGCGACCGGCCGCGCGCTCGTGCGCCATCCCGGCCTCGCCAAGGTGGCGTTCACCGGCAGCACCGAGGTCGGCAAGGAGATCCAGCGCGCGGTCGCGGGCCGCGGCACCGCGCTGACGCTCGAACTCGGCGGCAAGGGCGCGCACATCGTGTGCGAGGACGCAGCCCTCGACCAGGCCGTCGAGGGCGTCGTGCGCGGCATCTTCATGAACCAGGGCCACGTCTGCTGCGCCGGCTCGCGGCTCCTGGTGCAGGAGAGCGTGCACAAGGTGTTCGTGGCGAAGCTGCTGGCCCGCATCGAGCGCATCCGCGTCGGCGACCCGCTCGACAAGAACACCGACATGGGCGCGATCCACAGCGCGGCCCAGCTCGCGCGCATCCGCGAACTCTGCGCCGCCGGGCGCGCCGGCGGGGCCACGATGCACCAGAGCCGCTGTGCGCTGCCCGGGCGCGGCTACTGGTGGGCGCCGACCGTGTTCACGGGCGTCGCGTCGAGCCACCGCATCGCGCGCGAGGAGATCTTCGGCCCGGTGCTCGCCGTGCTGACGTTCCGCACGCCCGAGGAAGCGGTCGCCAAGGCCAACAACACGAGCTACGGGCTGTCGGCGGGCGTCTGGACCGACAAGGGCGCGCGCATCCTGTGGTTCGCCGAGCGGCTCGAGGCCGGCGTGGTCTGGAACAACACCTTCAACCGCTTCGATCCCGCGGCGCCGTTCGGCGGCTACAAGGAGTCGGGATTCGGCCGCGAGGGCGGCCGCCAGGGCCTCGCCGCCTACCTGCGGTTCCCGAACGGCCTGGCACCGGGCTGAGGCCGCGACGACACGACCATGACGATCCCCGTCCCCAAGACCTACAAGCTGTTCGTCGGCGGCCGGTTCCCGCGCAGCGAGTCCGGCCGCAGCTACCGGCCGGCGGGCAATCCCGCCGTGAACGTCGCGCGCGCCAGCAGGAAGGACCTGCGCG
>VGXW01000515.1 GCA_016873195.1 Planctomycetota bacterium
CGATGGCAGCGGTGTGGGAGCAGACAGCCTGGACGACCGTCTGGCGCTGAGCGCCGCCGTCGCCCTGCGTCATGCGAGCCGCTTCAGCACCACGATCATCTCGCGTTCGTTGGCGACGAACTCGGCGATGTCGAAGCGCGGGAAACCGGCCCGCGTCTGCAGCGCGCACAGGAACGGCAGGAACTCGGTCTGCGACCAGCAGTGGAAGTGGATCCGGAAGTTCTCGCGCTCGAGCTCGGCGACCTTCGCCGCGATCGCGGTCTCGCCCTGCACCTTGATGCCGAGCCGCACGACCTCGTCGTAGTGCCGCGCGCGCGAGACCGCGGGTCCCTGTTCGTGGTCTCGCACCAGGTGCTCGAGCGTCGTCGCCGGGCGGTCACAGTCGAACATGTGGCGCTGGTCGGGCACCGACAGGTAGACGACGCCGCCGGGCCGCACGACGCGCAGCAGGTTGCGCAGCGTGCCGATCGGATCCTCGCAGTGTTCGAAGAAGTGATTGGCGGCGACGAAGTCCTGCGAACGGTCGGCGACGGTCGCGAGCCTCTCGCCGTCGTCGACGACGTCGACGTGCACGAGGTGGCGCCGGGCCTTCCACGGGTGGATCGCCCGCAGTTCGTCGGTGGTCGCGATATCGACGTAACGCGCCGACGCGCCCTTCGGCAGCGGCATCGGATCCTGCAGGGCGCCGATCTCGCGGCCCCGCCCGCGCAGGTGGCGATCGATCACCGTGAGCCGGCCGAGGTACTGGCGCAGCGGGGTCACCAGCTTCTTGACGAGGCGGCGCAGGTCGAGCATCCGGCGTTGTCATCGGGCCCTCGCGCGCGCGGGCTTGAGGCGTGGCCCGGTGGCTTCGTGTTCTCGGCGCGGGGGCCGGCGCGGTATCCTCGGCGCGGCTGCCATCGGAGACGGAACGGACATGACCCAGCTCGTTGCCTGCGGCTCGCGGTTCCTCGCCCTCGCCCCTGCCCTTGCCCTTGCCCTCGCGTGCGCCGCCGCCGCGCAGACGGCCGAACCGACCGACACGGTGGTGCTCACCGACGGCAAGACGCTGGCGGGGCTGGTGCTGCGCCAGGACGAGAACGAAGTGCTGCTGCGGGTCGGCACCCGCGACCGCACGATCCCCCGCGCGAGCGTGCGCTCGGTCGACAGCATCGCCGCGCGCCACCGCCTGTTCCTGAACGGCTGGCGCCCCGTTCCCGCGGACGACGCGGCGCAACTGCTCGAGATGGCGCAGGCCGCGACGCACGCGCGTCTGCCTCACGAGACGCGGCTCATGCTCTGGTACGCGGCGCTGGCGCGGCCGAAGGAGGCCGCCATCCACGAACTGCTCGGCAACCGGCAGCAGGGCGGGCGGTTCCTCGTGCAGATCGACGGCGCCTGGGTGCCGTTCGAGAAGGCGGATGCGCTCGGCGAGGACTTCGGCAAGGCCTGGCTGCTGCGCTCGCGACACTTCTCGATCCGATGCGCCGCCGGCCTGCGCGCCGCGCTGGACACGCTGCTCGACCTCGAGGCCCTCTACTGGGCGATGCAGGACCTGTTCGGCAAGGACCTGAAGCTGCTCGAGATCTGCGAGACGATCGACGTGCGGCTCTACCGTTCGCGCCAGCAGATGCCCGGCATCGGCACGCACGTCGGCGCCGTGTTCGCGGCGGACGAGGCAGCGCTGTTCACGTGCTTCGAGAACGGCAAGGCGTTCGCCCTGGCCCACGAAGGGACCCACGCACTGCTGCACTACCTGTTCGTGCGGGCTGCCAGGAGCCGCGGCGCGCTGCCCGGCTGGCTCGAAGAGGGCTGGGCGGAGTACATGCTCGGCCGGCTGGACACGAAAGTGCCGGGCAAGCCCGTGCTGCGCGAGCGCAGCGAGATGCCCGGGCACCGGGCCGTGCTCGCGCAGGCCGCCCGCAGGGACGATCTCTACACCGTGCACCGGCTGCTCAACCTGAAGAGCAGCGACTTCATGGCCTCGTCGCTGCAGGACATCAAGTACGCGCAGGCCTGGGCGCTGTTCCGCTACCTGATCGAGAACGGGAACACACAGCTGCGCGCGAGCTTCGTCGACTACCTGCGCGAGGCGACCGCGGGCCGGGGGCAGGCGTCGACCTTCCGCCGCATCTTCGCGCGGCAGGAGCAGCAACTGGAGACCGAGCCCTGGAAGCAGACGTAGGCGCGCGCCTGCCGGTTGCCCTGCATCGCGCGCGCCAGGCGCCGTCGGCCGCGCGGGCCGGCAGGTCGCGTCGATCGTGCCAGTGACGCCCGAACCGCGCGCGACCGTGCTACGTTGTGCGGCGGTTCCCGATGGCAGCCCTGCTGGAGGCACCATGCGTTGGTTCGTGCCGTTCGCCTGCGTCGCGTTCCTCTCCGGTCCCCTGGCTGGTCAGCTGGCCCAGGCTCCAGCGCCGCCGCGGTTGCTGCAGCTCGGCCCGGTGCCCGCCGCCGCGACCGTGATCGAACTGCGTGCCGACGGCACGTTGGCGCGGCCCGGCGGCGCCCGGATCGAACTCGCGGACCTCGACACCATGCTCGCGGGCGCCACCGCGGAGTTCGTGCTCGCGGTCGA
>VGXW01000516.1 GCA_016873195.1 Planctomycetota bacterium
AAAAGCCGCAGCAGCAGCGCCAAGGTCGTCGCGAAGTACTCGCAGTGGCCGGGCGCCGTGCCGAGCACGAACTCCTCGAGGTTGCGTGCGAAGCCCGGGCCGCCGGGCAGCTGGTAGCGGCGGTGGCGGCGCAGGAAGTCGGCCGCGTGCGCCGCGGTGGCCGCGGGACCGGCACCCTGCGGCAGCTGCCCGCGCAGTTCGCCCGCGAGCGCGCGCAACGCGGGGGGCACTGCGTCCGGCAGCTGCAGCAACACGGCGAGCGCGCGGGCCGACACGGGGACGCGGCCCGGCCCGGCCGCGACGCGCAAGGTGTGCGCGACGGGGCCCGCCGATCCGTCGAGGCGCAGCACGCCGAAACCGCCGCTCGACCGCGGATCCAGCAGCAGCCCGGCGGCCGCGTCGAGCCGCAGTTCGCAGGCGCCGAGCGGCAGCAGCAGCTGGCCGGTGGCGAGGTCGAACTGCCGCACGTGCAGCGGTCCGCCGGCCGCGGCGGACGGCCGCCGCCAGACGTTGCCCGGTCCGCCTGTCCAGGCCGGGTCCGTCGCGAATCGCGAGCCGAGCTGCCGCGCGTCCTGCTTCGTCCACGTGTTGGTTTCGAAGGTCGCGAACGCGATGCCGCGCCAGTGCGCCGGCACGTCCTCGGGCCGGCCCGACGCGGGCGCGACGCGCAGCACCACCATGTCGCCGAGCGCGACGTGGCGCTCGTCGCCGAGGCGGATCCGATCGGCGAGTCCGGCTTCGTGCGCCGCGCCGACGCCGCCGAGGTCGCCGAGCCAGCCCTGGCGGTGGAAGTCGCGCGGCAGCAGCAGGAAGGCCGCCGCGGCGACGGCCCCGACCGCGACCGCGCGCTGGAGACCGTCGCGCAGCAGGGCGCCCGCCGCCGCGCGCACCGCCGGCGCGCCGCGCCGCGCGAACACGGCGACCTGCAGCGCCGGCACGAGCACCGCGCCGTGCAGCACGAACAGCACGCACCAGCTGAGGTCGGCGGCGAACAGGCTCGTGACGAAGGCGATCAGCACCGAGTTGAAGAACAGCAGGTCGGGGCGCTGCCGCTCGCCGACGTTGTTCAGCAGGTGCACCTGGCACAGCGCGGTCAGCAAGAGGCCGTCCTCGAGCAGGAACAGGAGCCCCGTCGTCGCCGCGTGCCGCACGAGCAGCGTGAACACCAGCAACACCGCCGCGTTCCAGGCGAGGCGCCAGGGCCAGAACCGCTGCAGCCGGCGCAGCCACGGCGAGGCCAGCGTCGAGAGCCACAGCGGCAGCATGGCCTGCGCCGAGACGATGCCGGTCGCCTGCACGAAGCCGAGGCCGATCAGCACGAGCGCGAGCAGCAGCAGGTGCAGCAGGCTAGGCATGCCGCGCCTCCGCGGACTCGCCGGGCAGGTGCACGGCGCCGGGGCTGCCGCGCGGCGGCGGCGGCGCGTCGGGCGGCAGCGGCTCGGCGCCGGCGAGCCAGCGCAGCAGCGGGGTCGGCGCGGCCGCGCGCGGCGCCAGGTGGCCCGTCTCGCCCTGGCTCCGCCACAGCACGGGGCGGCCCGCCGCGTTCGCCTGCAGCAGGATCCCGGCGGCCGCGCGCAACGCGGCTTCGAGCGCCGCCGGCGCGCAGCGGCGGTCGAGCACGACTTCGACCGCGTCGCCCTCGCGCTCGCGCTCCTTGACGATCGGCGCCGCGCGCCGCGCGCTGGCCTTCCAATCGACGTCGGCGAGTGGATCGCCGGCCCGGAACGGGCGCAGCCCCGCGACCGATGCGCCGCGGATCGCCGCGGCGGCGGGGTTGGCCTCGTGCCCGGCGGCGGCTCGCCCGGCGGCCGGGCACGGGACCGGGTGCGTCACGAACTCGGCAGCGGCGGGGACGTCGCGCGTGGCCTGGAACAGCCCGAACGGGAAGCGCGACACGAGGCGCAGGGCCCGCACGGGGTGCAGGCCGCGCGGCAGCGGCGGCGCCTGGGCCGCGAGCCGCAGTTCGCCGCGCAGCAGGGGCGCGTGGGCGATCTCGGCGGCCACGCCGCCGGGCTCGGCCAGCACGGCGACGTCGAACGAACCACCGCGGCGGTCCCGCGCGAGCAGCAGGGCCACTTCGCGCGGACTGCCCGCCGCCGCGGGCGGCACGGCGAGCCACTGCGCGCGCAGGCCGCGCAGGTTCTGCAGCGCCCAGCACAGGTCGAGCGCGCCGAGCGCGGCGCAGAACACGAGCAGCAGGAAGAGCAGGTTGCCGTAGGCCGTGGCGAAGAAGCCGACGCCGAGCGCGGCCAGCAGCAGCGCGCCTTCGAGGCCGAGTCGCGTGGGCCGGATGCGCACGGCACGCCTACAGCGGCACCTCGACGGCCTCGAGCTGCTCGCGCACGAGCTCGCCGGCCTCGCCCTCGCCGCGCGGGAACACGCGGTGCGCCAGCGCTGGCACCGCGAGGGCCTTCAGGTCGTCGGGCAGCACGTAGCCGCGGCCGTGCAGCAGCGCCCGGCCACGCGCCGCGCGCAGCCAGGCGAGCGCCGCGCGCGGGCTCGCGCCGAGCTGCACGCCGGCGTGGCAGCGCGTCGCCTGCACGACGCGGGGC
>VGXW01000517.1 GCA_016873195.1 Planctomycetota bacterium
GACTGTTCGACTTCCTGAAGAAGAAGCCCGGGGAACCGGTTGCTCCTGCCCAAGTGCCGCAACCGCGCGCGGCACAGCCCGCGCCGGCCGCGCCGCCCCCCGGGTTGCCCGCGGCCACGCCCGCCGGCAAGGCGGCCGACGCGCAGCCAGCACCCGCCGCCTCGTCCGCGGCCGCGTCGCCGAGTCCCGCCGCTCCGGCCTCCGCCCCGGCACAGCCCGCCGCCGCGCCCGGCAAGCCCGCGCCGCCGGAGTTCGTCGAGGCGGCCGATGCGCTGGGCCGCCGCGTCAAGCTGCCGCGCGAGGAATACCGCAAGACCGTGCTGCCGGAGCTGCTGAAGGCGCACGGCAACGATCCCGACCGGCTGACCGCGGTGATCCTGCAGGGGCTGCGCGACGGGTTCGCCGGCGAACTGGTCGCCGCGGCCAACCGCCTCGCGGTGCTCGACAAGGACCCCGAGCGCGGCCTGTCGGTGCTCGCGGTCGTGCAGCGCGACTCGGGCGACCTCGACGCGGCCGAGTTCACGCTGAACGAGCTGCAGCAGAAACGGCCGCAGTCGCCCGGCGCGCGCGTGGGCCTCGCGATGCTGGCCGAGCAACGCGGCGACGCGGCGAAGTGCGAGGAACTGCTGTGGGCGGCGCTGCAGCTCGACGGCAACCACGCCGACGCGGTGCACGGCTGGCTGCAGGTGCGCCACCGGCTGGTCGGCGACGCCGGCTACCGCGCCGAGGTCGAGAAGCTCGTAGCGCTGCCCGGCACGTGGCGGCCGCAGCTGTGGCTCGCGCGGCTCGACCTGCAGCAGGGGCGCGCCGACGCGGCCGCCGCGCTCTACCGCGACGTGCTCGCGCGCGCGCCGGGCGAGTCCGACGCGCTGGTGATGGCGGGCACCGACCTCGTGCGGGCGAACCGCCACGACCTCGTCGCCGAGCTGGTCGCCCCGCGCTTCCAGCCGGGCCGCCACCACCCGCACGCGGGGCTCGCGCTGCTGCACCACCACCTGCAGACGCAGCAGCACGAACCGGGCTCTTCCCTGCTGCACCAGATGCACCTGCACTACGGCCACCTGGTCGGCGACCAGCTGCAGCCGTTCACGGCCGAGTTCGATCGCCTGCGGCTCGCGAAGCTGCCGCCGCCGCCGCCGCTGCCGCCGAACCCGCGGATCGGCCTCTACCGCCTCGACCGGCCGGTCTGGTACGCGGGCTTGGAGGATCCGCAGTGGCTGCTGCCGCAGAAGCAGCCGGGCTGCAAGCAGGTGCTGGTGATGTCGCTCGCGGTCGACGGCCAGCCGAACCTGCCGCCCGGCCGCGAGGAGGAACTCGGCCGGCTCACGCGCAGCGTGCCGCTGTTCCTCGCCGAGCAGGTCTGGCTGTCGACGCCGCACCGCGGCACCGCGGCGCTGCCGATGACCGAGCCGGGCGGCTGGGCGGTGATGGGGCGGCCGTGGCCCGAGGAGCAGCTGCTCGGCCAGCTCGGCGACCAGGAACGCCAGCAGACGATCCTGGTCACCGGCGTGCTGCGCGTCGACGGCGAGCAGCGCCGCATCGACCTGTGGGCGTTCGACGGGGCCAGCAAGCAGCGCATCGGCCATGCCGCGGCCGACGGCACGATGGCGGACGTCGGCCGGATGCTGCTGCAGCTGCTGGCGGAGCTGTGGCCGGCGCTCGGCGGGCCGAAGGACCACAAGCCGCCGGTCGGCGACGAGAACTTCTGGGCGCGCTACCTCGACGGCCTCGGCCAGCACGCCGCGCTCGTGGTGACGCAGGCCGGCGGCATGCCCAGGGAACGCCTGTTCGGCGAACGCTACATCGCGCAGTGGCTGCAGGGTGTGGCGCTGCAGGAGACGCGCTGGCAGCCGGGCTTCTGGCTCTACGCGTCGTCGCTGTGCGTGCTGCACCAGCTCGGCTCGGTGGTGCCCAGGGAGCACGCGCGCGTGGTCGCCGACCTGTTCCAGAAGTCGCCGCCGAACTCGGCGTTCGCGCTGCTCGGGCCGCGGCCGCTGCGCGCGGTCGGGCTCGAGAACTTCTGGCAGCAGCGCCGGCCCGAGATCCTGCAGGCGGCCTCCGGCAACCCGCTCTACCTCGACTGGTTGAAGCGAGCCGAGGCGGCGAAGTAGGCGGGCCGGTCGCGCCGGCCACGCCCGGTCGCGCCGGCCACGATTTCGCGGCGGACCTGTAACCGCTGGCGGATCCGGGACACAGAGCGGCGGTGATCCCGATGGGCGAACTGGTCCGTTCCCACGACGCGCTGTTCCGGCTCGTGTTCGGCGACGAGCAGCAGTGCGGCGAACTGCTGCGGAGCCGCCTCGACCCGGCGCTGGCGGCGGCGATCGATTGGCCATCGCTGCGCCGGCTCGACGTGTCGTTCACCGACGTCGACCTGTCGACGTCGCGCGCCGATCTGCTGTTTGCAGCCAGGCTCGGCGACGGCATCGTGCTGTTGCACGTGGTGGTCGAGCACAAGTCCGGCGACGACCGCTTCACGGTGCTGCAACTGCTGCGCTATCGCCTGCGCGTCTGGGACCGCTGGCGCAGGGAACACCCGGCCGA
>VGXW01000518.1 GCA_016873195.1 Planctomycetota bacterium
GCCACGCCAACCCCGACCCGCACACCCGATCGAGACCCATCGCGCCCCGCACCCCCGCAATTCCCCCACCTCTCCGGAGTTCCTTGTCCACAAGCACCCGCCCGATGCCCGACCTGCCGCCGCGACTCGCCCGCGAACACCGCGTCCTCGCCGCGATGGTCGACATCTACTGTGCGCGCGTGCACGGTACCGCCGCGCCACCCTGCCCCGAGTGCCGCGGCCTGCTCGCGTTCGCCGAAGTCCGCCTGCACAAGTGCCCGCACGGCGAACGCAAACCGACCTGCGCGAACTGCCCGATCCACTGCTACCAGAAGGACCGCCGCGAGCAGGTGCGCGCCGTGATGCGCGTCGCCGGGCCGCGCATGCTGCTGCGCCATCCGCTGATGACGCTGCGGCACTGGCTCGACGGCTTCCGCAAGGCGCCGCCGCGGCGCAGGGCCGACGATCCGACGCCGTGACCGTGCGCCGGTTCAGCGCGCGCGGCGCCCGAGGCGGCCGACCGCTTCGACCAGCGCTGTGCGGTCGATCGGCTTGGTCAGGAAGACATCGCAGCCAGCACCGAGGCAGGCGTCGTGGTCCTTCGGCATCGCGCTCGCGGTCAGCGCGATCACCGGCACCGTGCAGCCGGCCTCGCGCAGCCGGCGGGTCGCAGTGAGGCCGTCCATGACCGGCATCTGGATGTCCATGACCACGACGTCGTAGGCCGCGCCCGGCGCCAGCACGCGGTCGAGGCACTCGGCGCCGTGGTTCGCGACCTCGGTGATCGCGCCGGCGCGCGCGAGGATCGCCTGCAGCAAGCGCTGGTTGTCGGGCCCGTCCTCGGTCAGCAGCACGCGCAGGCCGCGCGCCAGCGGCGGCGTGGCGGCGGCCGGGTTGCCGGGCCGGACCGGCGGGGGGGCATCCGGCACGCGCAGGGCGAGGCCGAGGGTGAACGTGCTGCCGCGCCCCGGCTCGCTGGTGACCGTGAGGCCGCCGCCGAGCAGCTCGGCGAGCTGGCGCGAGATCGCGAGGCCGAGGCCCGTGCCGCCGAAGCGGCGCGTCGTGGAGACGTCGGCCTGCTCGAACGGAAGGAAGAGCCGCTGCAGCACCTCGGGCGTCATGCCGCAGCCGTCGTCGTGCACCTCGACGACGAGCCGCGGCGGCGCAGCGGCGGCGGCGAGCACGATGCGCACCGTGCCGGCGGCCGTGAACTTGATCGCGTTGTCGACGAGGTTCATCAGGATCTGCCGCAGGCGCAGCGGGTCGCAGAGGATCGTGGCAGGGATCGCCGTGCGGATGACCAGTTCGAGCCCGAGCCCCTTCACCGTCGCCTTCGGGCGCAGCAGCTCGACGACCTCCTCGATCAGGCGCTGCGGCGCGCACGGGACCTGCTCCACGATGAGCTTGCCCGCCTCGAGCTTCGCGACGTCGAGCAGGTCGCCGATGATCCGGACGAGGTGGCGCGCGTTGCGCAGGATCGTCTCGAGCCCGGCGTCGCCGGCCGCGACCTCGCCGCTTTCGTCGAGCTCGACCTGCAGTTCCTCGGCGTAGCCGATGATCGCCGTCATCGGCGTCCGCAGCTCGTGGCTGATGTTCGCCAGGAACAGCGTCTTCGCGTGGTTGGCGGCCTCGGCGGCCTCCTTCGCCGCGGCGAGTTCGCGGTTCAGGGCGAGCAGTTCGTCGCGCGCGCGCTCGAGCTCGAGCGTGCGCTCGCGCACGCGGCGGTCCAGCTTGTCGAGGATGCCGAGCGCCTGCTGGTGCAGGTTCCAGGTGTGCGTCAGCGCGCTCGCCGCGTGCCGCAGCTCGACCGGGTCGAGCGGCTTCTTCAGGATCAGCAGCCGGTCGGTCCAGCCCAGCTGCTGCATGCGCTCCTCCCACAGCGCGCTGTCGAGCGCCGTGCAGAGCACCACCTGCATGTCCTGGAACCCGGCCCACAGGCGTTCGACGGCCTGCAGGCCTTCGAGGCGGTCGGCGCTGCCCAGGTCGACGAAGCCGAGCGCGAACGGCCGGCCGGCGGCGGCGGCCTCACGCGCGAGGTCGAGGCCTTCGGCTTCGCTCGCGGCCGCGGCGAGTTCGAAGCGCACGTGGCCGGTCTGCCTGCCCAGCAGCGTGCGCAGTTGCGCGTGGAACCCGGGATCCTGGCCGATCGCCAGGATCCGGCGGTTCTGGCCCGGCCGTTCGTGCTGAGGGTCGGTCATCGTGGCTGGGCGCCCGGCGCAGGTGCGCACGCGCGGTCGTGGGCCACGGGCCACAGCTGCCTCGGCGGCAGGAGGTGTACCCGGCACACGCCTGCTGGTTATCGGGACCCCGCGCGTCGGCCCTGAAACGGAGCTGGCCGCGGGTGCGGCGGCGGTCTCCGGTCCGCGCGCGCGGCCTTGGCATGGGGGGGTCGGGGTCGGCCCGGCCCGGGAGGAGGCGGCAGGATCATCGCCAAACCCCGTTCGCGTCGGCAGCCGCTGCGGCGATCCGTGGTGCGGGCCAGCGCGGGCCCGGCCCCAGAGCCGCCCGCCCGACCGCCTACTGCACGACCAGGATCCGCGCGTTGCTGAGCACGAAGGGC
>VGXW01000519.1 GCA_016873195.1 Planctomycetota bacterium
GGGGGGGAGGGCAGGTGCAGCACCTGCAGCATCTCCGCGGCCGTCTCGTCGCGCGCGCCCTCGGCGGTCATCGTCAGCGCGACCGCGACCGAATAGGGAGAGAAGAACAGGTTCTTGCCCGGCTGCGCGCGATCGAGCGCGCGGTAGAGCTCGAGGCCGAAACCGTCGGCGGCGGTCGCGGCCGGTTGTTCCTGGGCTCGGGGAGGCTCTTGCGTGGCGGGGGACTGCGTCATGGCCAGCAGGGCGGCTGCAATCATCGTCGGCATGCTGCGTGCTCCGGCAGGGGCGGGCGCGGCGGGAAGGATGGTCGGGCGGCGCCCGGTCTGCCGGGAGCCTTTCGGCCATGATCACCGCGCCGCGCCCTCGTTTCCATGGGGCACTATGAACGCGCGGCCCTACTCCGTGCCCGCCGCGAGGTAGTTGCCGAAGCCGACGATCACGGTCGCGAACACGAGCACGAACAGGCCGAGCCCCAGCAGGCACTTCGTGAAGCCGCTCGAGCCCCGCCATTCGCGCAGCGCGATGCCCCACATCGAGCTGAACAGGATGATGCTCGCCATGTGCAGCGTCCAGCTGGAGAACTTGTAGTCCCCCATCTGGGTCTCCCCCATCGTGTAGAAGAAGAACTGCATGTACCACGTCGTGCCGGCGAGCGCGCTGAATGCGTAGTTCCATACGAGCGGCACCGGGCCCTCGGGATCCCGCGCACGCAGATACTGGCCCAGCGTGCCGTTCTTGAGCTGCAGGAACAGGCACCACAGGAAGTTCGACGTGAAGCCGCCGAGCAGCAAGACGCAGAGCTTGGGCAGGCCGGTCCAGAGGTCCTCCGTGCCGTGCGCCTTCGTGAGTTCGCCGATCGGCGAGCCCGCGTCGAGCCCGTAGGCGAAGCACGAACTCATGATGCCCGACAGCGTCGCCACGGCGATGCCCTTGCCGAAGTGGAACTCGGCGATCGCTGCGCGCTTCTGCTCCGGCGACAGTTCGCGTTCCTTGGCCATGCCGGCGAGGCCGGCGATCGCTATGCCGAGCAGACAGACGACGACGCCGATCAGGATCACCAGCCCCGACGTCGTGCCGAGCACCTTGGTCGCGAACTCGCCGTGGAACAGCGGCGGCATCAGCGTGCCGAACGCGGCGCAGAAGCCGAGCGCCACGGCCATGCCGAGCGACATGCCGAGATAGCGCATCGTCAGGCCGAACGTGAGCCCGCCGATGCCCCACATGGCGCCCCAGAAGTACGTCCACCAGAGGCACGAGGCTGGCGCCGCGCGCAACACCTCGAACAGGTCGTTGGTGTTCAGCAGCGCGAGGATCCACGGCGCAATGACCCAGCTGAACACGCCGCCGGCGAGCCAGTAGACCTCCCACGCCCAGCGCCGTACGCCGCGATAGGGTACGTAGAAGCTGCCCGACGCGAGGCCGCCGAGCCAGTGGAAGACGACGCCGATCAGGGGATTGGCGGGCATGATGGTCCTTGGCCGATCCGCACGGTGTCCGTGCCGAGCAGGCGGCCGAGCTTCTCGACGCGGTCGGCGAGGTGGCCGGTGCCGACCGCGCAATGGTGCGTGGGCCCCTGCGCGTTCCAGGCCTCGACGAAGGCGCGCGCGCCGCACGGGAACCGGTAGCGGCTGTTGGTGTTGCCGATCGGCAGGATCGGGCCGGGCACGGATTCGCCCTCGGCGACCAGGAACGACAGCCGGCCGGCGGCGCCCTGCACGACCGCGAGCAGCGTCACCGGGCCGTGCCGCACCGACATCTCGACCGACAGTCCGGCGCCGACTTTGCCGTGGTAGACGTCGAGCGGCCGCACGCGGACCCGGCCCTCGGCGATCGCGGGGTGGCCCGGGCCGTCGTGGCCCATCAGCACCACGTCGTCGTTCCAGTCCATCGCGTAGTACTCGGTGAACGAGCCCCCGGCGCCGAAGGCGTCGAGGATCTTCATCGCCTGCGCGTTCGCGACCTCGTACTCGCCCGCGACCGGCACCCCGCGCGCCGTCAGCAGCGACGTGCCGAGGATGATCGAGCGCATCGTGTCCTCGTGCTCGGGCGTGCCCGTGCCGCGGTGGTAGCAGGCCAGCGAACCGAGCGCGTGGGCGTCGACGAGAGCGTCGAGCGCCACCGACGTGCGCGCCGACTGCTCGAGCTCGGCGCGCGCGCAGTCGGCGCCGACCTCGAACTCGCGCCGGAACTCGGCGACCCGCGCGCGCACCGCGGCCTGGGTCACCGCGCGGCGCCGGCTCGCGAGTTCCTCGACCTCGAGGATCTCGACGTGGCCGCCGAACTGCGCGAGGTGCTGTGTCAGGTCGGCGTAGACGTCGAGCATGCCGCCGTAGTAGTGGCCCAGCAGGCCGAGGCGGTTGTGCGCCATCGTGTGCGCCACGCGGGCGGCCGCCACCCACCCGTCGACCTCGCGCCACGCCACCGGGTCGTCGTGCAGCTGGCCGGTGACCTGGTGGAAGTCGATGCGCGCGCGGCGGAACACGTTGGCCAGCTCCGGCACCGGGCAGGCATTGCAGTGCGCGAGCCACTCGCCGGC
>VGXW01000520.1 GCA_016873195.1 Planctomycetota bacterium
CCCCCTTCCCACGACCTCATACACACGATGCGTCTGCAACGCCTGGAAATCAGCGGTTTCAAGTCCTTCTGCGATCGGTCCGAGCTCGCCTTCGACCGGGGCGTCACCGCCATCGTCGGGCCGAACGGCTGCGGCAAGAGCAACGTCGCCGACGCCATCGTCTGGGTGCTCGGCGAGCAGAGCGCCAAGAGCCTGCGCGGCGACCGGATGGAGGACGTGATCTTCAGCGGCAGCGACGCCCGCAAGCCCGTCGCCGCCGCCGAAGTGCGACTGCTGCTGGGCGGCGTACCGGTTGGCGAGCAGGCCACCCCCGGAGTACCCGGAGACCTCGTCGACGACGAGGGCCGGCCGATGCTGCGCGAAGTGGAGGTCACCCGGCGGCTGTACCGGTCCGGCGAGAGCGAGTACCTGATCAACGGCGACGTGGTGCGGCTCAGGGACGTCCACGAACTGCTGATGGACACGGGCCTGGGCGCCAAGGCCTACGCCATCATCGAGCAGGGCAAGATCGGCATGATTCTCAGCACCCGGCCGACCGATCGGCGCCAACTGATCGAGGAGGCGGCGGGTGTGACGAAGTACAAGGCCCGCCGCCGCGCCGCCGAACTCAAGCTCGAGGCCTCGCAGCAGAATCTCACCCGGATCGACGACATCGTGTTCGAGGTGGAGCGGCAGCGCGGCACGCTCAAGCGGCAGGCCGCCAAGGCGCGGAGGTACCAGCGCCTGCGTGACGAACTCCGGCGCTGGGAGAAGGTGCTGTACGCCCGCCGCCAGCGCGTGCTCGCCCAGGCCATCGAGTCGGCCGATGCCCGCATCGCCGACGTGCGGGCCAGGGAGGCAGCCGCGGCCGCCGACCTCGCCGCACTCGAGAACGAGTTGGAACGGCTCCGCCTGGAGGTGACCATTCGTGAGGCTGCCGCCCGCGAAGAACGCGAGCGTGCCCACACGCACGAAGTCGAGATCGGCCGGCTCGAACAGCGGCTCGACAGCGACGAGCAGCACCTGCAGGCCCTCGTCCGTCGCCAGACGGAGGTGGCCGCCGAGATCGAGATCCTCACAGAGCAGCGCGGGCCGGCTGCGGCGCAGATCGCCGTCAGGCAGCAGGACGCCGATCGCGCCGCCGCCGATCGCGACACCGCCGCCGCCGCGCTGGCGCTGGCTCACGACGAGCAGCGCCGGGCGCAGGGACGGCTCGACGGGCTCGAGGCCGATGTCGAGGCCGTCCGCAGCGAGCAGTACTCCCTCGCCAACACCGCGACGGCCCTGCAGAACGCCATCGAGAATGCCGTGGCCAACCGGGCGCGCGTCGCGGCGGACCTCGCGCGTCTGGGCACCGAGCATGACGATCTCGACGTCGAGGCGGCCCGGGTCGCCGCCGAACGCGAACGCGTCGAGGCGGACCTCGCGCGTCTGGGCACCGAGCATGACGATCTCGACGTCGAGGCGGCCCGGGTCGCCGCCGAACGCGAACGCGTCGAGGCGGCGCTCGACGAAGCCACCGGCGCGCTGGATGCCCTGCGTGGGGAACGGATCCGCCTCGAGACGTCGTTGGCGGACACCCGCACGACGCGCGACGATCTCCTGGCGCTCCAGCGCGAACTCGAGCAGGACCTGGCCGGCAAGCGGGCGCGCCAGCACTCCCTCGAGGAACTCGAACTCGCGCGGTCCGCGTACGGCGACGCCGCCCGATCGGTCCTCGCTGAGTCCGGCGGCCGGGTCCGGCACGACGGGTCGGTGGCGGACTATCTCGACGTCGCCCCCGGATTCGAAAGGGCGGTCGAGGGGTGTCTGGGTGAGCTGCTGCAATACGTGGTCGTCGAGTCGCAGGCGGATGCGGCCGCTGGCCTCGCCTTCGCCCGCGAACGCGCGGCCGGCCGGTGCGGATTCATCGTTGTCGGCGGGGCGCAGACGGCAGGGGCCCCGGCGAACCAGCCGCCCCCGGCCGGCCTGACGCCCCTCGCGAGCGTCGTGGCGGCCACCGGACCGTACGCCGACACGCTTCGAGCCGTCGTCCTGAGGGGCTGGATCGCGGACTCGTTCGACGACGCGGCCACCGCGTCCGCCGGCACCTCGGACCCCGTGGCCACCCGCGACGGCGATGTGTTCCGTGACGGTCGCCTCGTCGTGGGCGGGCTCGGGCGCGACGAAAGCCAGGGCATCCTGCAGACCCGCCGGGCGATCCGTGACGTGCGGGAGTCGCTGGAGGCGGTCCGGCAGCGCCTGGACGACACCGGCGATCGGCTGGCCGACGTCGAGCAGGCCGAGGCCGGGTCCGTGCTGGCGCTCACGGGGTGTGCGTCGTCCATCCATGAGCAGGAGAAGGCGCTCGTCGGCTTCGAGCTGCGTCTGGCGCAGTGCGACGATGATGCACGGCGCGTGCAGCAGAAGCGCGACTTGGTCGAGAGGGACGCGAGCCGCCTCCACGAGGAGCTGTCGGTCCTCGAAGCCCGCCAGGCCGAAGCCCGCGCCTCGGTCGCCCAGATCACCGACCGTCAGCGGCTGGTGGACGACCGGCTCGCCGAAGCCCAGCGGCGT
>VGXW01000521.1 GCA_016873195.1 Planctomycetota bacterium
AAGGGAAGGTGCAGAAGCGCTACTTCGCGCTGGTCCACGGCGTGCCGGCCAGCCCGGCGTTCGCCGTCGATGCGTGGCTCGGCCCCGACCCCGCGCGGCCCGGCAAGGTCGTCGCGGCGGACCAGGGGCGGCCGGGCTTCCGGCGGGCCCACACGGACGTCGAACTCGTGCGGGCGTTCTCTCGCCACGCGCTGCTCGCCCTGCGCCCGACGACGGGGCGCGGCCACCAGCTGCGCGTGCACCTGCGCTCGGTCGGCCACCCGATCGTCGGCGACCTCGACTACGGCGGCAGCCAGCCGCTGTTGTCGGAGTTCAAGCGCGGCTACAAGCTGCGGGCCGGCGTGGTCGAGCGGCCGCTGCTCGAGCGAATGTTCCTGCACGCGGCGTCCCTTGCGTTCACGGACCTGGACGGCTCGCCGGTGGCCGTCGACGCGCCGCTGCCCGGCGACCTGGCGACGGTGCTGCAGAAACTCGAACGCTTCGACGAAGGCCGGAGGTGACCGTGCGACTCAAGACGATTCCCGAGGACTTCCGCGTGCGCGAACTGCTCGAATGGCAGGAGGTGCCCGGCGGGTCGTTCGTGGTGCACCGCCTGCGCAAGGAGAAGCTGTCGACGCCCGAGGCCCTGGCGCTGCTCGTGCGCGACGCGCACGTCGACCGCGAGGCGATCGCCTACGCCGGCCTCAAGGACCGCCAGGCCGTCACGGAGCAGTTCGTGACGGGGGAACGCCGCGCCGTCGAGTTCGGCCTGCCGAACCTGCGGCTTTCGCCGGTGGGCACGACCGACCAGCCGATCACGAGCAAGCAGAGCCGGGGCAACGCGTTCACGATCGTCGTGCGCGACCTGTTGCCGCCGCAGGCCGCGCAGCTGCGGCGCAGCATGCCGTCGCTGGTCGCGACCGGGTTCCCGAACTACTTCGACGACCAGCGGTTCGGCTGCCTGCGCCACGGGCAGGGTTTCCCGATGCAGAGCGTGCTGCGCGGCGACTTCGAGCGCGCGCTGCAGCAGCTGATCGCGGAGCCTTCGCCGGTCGCGATCACGGGCGACGTGAAGTTGAAGCGCATGCTGCAGCTGCACTGGGGCGACTGGGAAGCCTGCGTGCGTTTCGCGCGCGGGCCCGCCTACGCGCCGCTGTTCGCGCACCTGCTCGGCAGCCCCGGGGACTTCCGCGGCGCCCTCGAGTTCGTGCCGCTGCGGCAGCGCGTGATCCACGCGTTCGCCTACCAGTCCTACCTGTGGAACCGGGCCGTCAGCGGGCTGCTGCGCGGCGGCGTGCTGTCGGCGCAGCGGCTGCGCATCAGCACGCTCGCGGGCGACCTGCTGGCGTGGAAGTACCTGGCGCCCGAGCGGGAGCAGAAGCTGATCGCGATGCGCACGCCGCTGTTCGCGCCCGACGGCGACGGCGGCAGCGAGCCCTTCCGCGCCGCGATGATCGCCGAACTGCGGGACGCGGGGCTGCGCCGGTCCGACTTCCGCGACCACGAGGTGCCGGGCATGGTCTGGCGCGAGGAGCCGCGCGACGTGCTCGTGAAGCCCGGCGACGTCGGCGAGGTGCGCATCGAACCCGACGAGCTGAACCCGGGGCGCGTCGCGGCGACCCTGTCGTTCGCGCTGCCGCGCGGCGCCTACGCGACGATGCTCGTCAAGCGCCTGTTCGCGCCGGCCTGGTTCCCGCGCGAGGTCCGCGAACCCCGGCGCGACGACGAGCAGGGCGGACTCCGCGAACGGCCACCGCGCCGCCGCCGCGCGCGTTCGGGTGCGCCGCCAGCACCGCCTGCGCCGCCGCCTGCACCACCGCCGCGCCCCGAACCGCGGCCCGAGCCCGCGCCCGACGCGCCGCGGCGCCGGCTCGACGACGACTTCGGCGGCGACGAGGACCTGGCATGAGCGAGAAGACGTTGGGCATCATCGGCGGCTCGGGCATCTACGACCTGCCCGGGCTCCAGGACCGCGAGGAGGCCGCCGTCGCGACGCCGTTCGGCGACCCGAGCGACCGGTTCGTGCTGGGCACCATGTTCGGCGTGCGCATGGCGTTCCTGCCGCGGCACGGCCGCGGCCACCGCCTGGCGCCGCACGAACTGCCGTTCCGCGCCAACCTGCACGCGATGAAGCAGCTCGGCATGGAGTGCGTCGTCGGCATCTCCGCGGTCGGCTCGATGCGCGAGGACGTGCGCCCCGGCGAGCTCGTGCTCGTCGACCAGTTCATCGACCGCACGCGCGGCCGCACGCACGAGTCGACGTTCTTCGGCGATGGGTGCGTCGCGCACGCGCACTTCGCCGATCCGGTCTTCGAGCCGCTGCGCCGGCTCGCCCTCGCGGCCGCGCGCGCAGCCGGCGCGGTGGCGCACGACGGCGGCACCTACCTGTGCATGGAGGGACCGCTGTTCAGCACCCGCGCCGAGTCGAGGCTCTACCGCAGCTGGGGCGTCGACGTGATCGGCATGACGAACCTGCAGGAGGCCAAGCTCGCGCGCGAGGCCGAGATCGCCTACACGACGATCGCGCTCGTCACCGACTACGACTGCTGGCAC
>VGXW01000522.1 GCA_016873195.1 Planctomycetota bacterium
CGCACCGGGCGGCGGCGGTCACGGCCGCACGCCGATGGCGCTGCCGGTCGGCCAGCCCACGCTGTTCCATTCCGAGGTGCTGCGCGCCGAGGGGTTCGACGCGCGCGGTGCCTGCGCGATGCTGCCGGTCGGCGACCTCGACGGCATCTACGTGAACACCGGGCGGGAACTGGCCGCCGTCGACCCGCTGCGTGGCTCGCTGGCCTGGGTGTCGCTGTCGCCGGTGCGCGACGCCGCGCCGGCCGGCTACCGCGCCAGCGACCGCGGCGACGAGAACATCAACGACAGCCACGTGCTGGCCGCGGCCTGCGGCGGCGACGTCGTGGTCGCGGCACTGCAGGTGCCCGACCGCGGCAACAACGTCGACTTCCACGGCGGCCTGCGCATCGTGCACCGGCTGCCGCTGCGCCGCCTGTACGCGTTCTCGCGCAGTTCGGGCAAGCTGCTGTGGTCGCACTTCGACGAACTCGACGGACCGCGCACGCGGCGCTTCGGCGGCCACGACGCCTGCGGCCCGCCGCTGGTGCTCGGCGACACGGTCTACGCCCCCGTGCACGACCGCTCCGGCGCGATCGCGTTCTCGATCGGCGCCTACGACCTCCGCACCGGCGCGCCGAAGTGGCGGCGGCTCGTCTGCAGCAGCCAGCAGGAGGTCAACATGTTCGGCAACGCGCGCCTCGAGTTCGCCGCCTCGCCGCTCGCCGCCGCCGACGGGCTCCTGTTCGGCGCCGCCAACCTCGGCGTCGTGTTCGCCCTCGAACTCGCCACGGGCCGGATCCGCTGGATCACCGCGCACGAAGTCGTGCGCATGCCGATGACGCGCTTCTACAACCAGCAGGACCGCGTCGTCTACTTCGCCAACAACCCGCCAGTGGTCGCGGCGGGCGTCGCCTGCTTCACGCCGGTCGACTCCGCGTTCGTGCTCGGCGTCGACGTCGAGACCGGCCGCCTCGCGTGGCGCGTGCCGGCCGACGCGCCGGTCGGCGGCATCGAGCACAACGTGCGCTGGCTCGCGGGCTGCCTCGACGACGAGTTCGTGCTCGCCGGGCGCGGCGCCGTGGCCGTGCGCGCGCGCCCGCGAACCGCCGGCGGCGACGCCGAGGTCCGTTCGCTGGTGCCCCCGGAACTGCTGCGCGACCGCACCGAGGGCCGCCTGCCCGGGCGCCCCGCGATGACCGCGGACCACGTCTGGCTCTCGGTCGGACGGGCCATCCTCGGCTTCGACCGCGCCGGCAACCCGGCCAGCGAACTGCCGCCGCTGCGCGCGCCACGCCTGCAGCCCGGCAACCTGCTGTTCGTCGACGGCATCGTGGTCTCGCTGCGGCAGGGCGCCCTCGACGTGCTCGCCGACCCGCAGGCGCTCGCGGCCCGCGTCGCCGAGCGCGTGCAGCAGGCGCCCGACGACCCGGCCGCCATCCTGCGCCTGTGCGCCGTGCGCGCGGCGCTGCTGCCGGCCGGCGCTCCGGCCAGCGCGCGCGAGGGGCTGCAGGACCTCTACCGGCGCGGGCTCGCCGCCGCCGAACGCGCGGGCCTGCCCCTGACCCACCCGGTGCGCCAGGCGCTGCAGCGCGAACTCTTCGACCAGGCCCTGGCGGCCGCCGCCGCGGCGCTCGCGGCGCGCGATCCGCGCGCGGTCGAACTGCTCGTCGCGGCCCGCGGCGCCGCCCCGGTCCCGCGCGACTGGGTGCGCGTGCAGATCCTGCTGCTCGACCAGCTCGGCGCCGATCCTGGCCGCCGCCGCGCCGAACTCGAACGCCTCGCCGCGGAGGCACCCACCGGCGAGGTCGAACTGCCCGCCGGCCGCACCTTGCCGGTCCGCGCCTACGTGCTGTGGCAGACCGCGCAGTTGCCCGACGAACCGCCGGCCGCCGCGGTCGCGCACTGGCAGCAGCTGATCGAGCAGCACGCGGGCGCTCTGCTCGACGGGGGCGACGCCGCCACCGTCGCCGCCCAGGCCATCGCGGCGCTGCTCGCCCGCCACGGCCCCGAGGTCTACGCCGCGGTCGCCGCGCGCGCCGACGCCGCACTGCTGGCCGCCGGCGACGACCCGGACCTGCTGCAGTCGGTCGGCGCCGCGTTCCCGACCAGCGCCGCCGCCGTCGCCGCGCGCGCGCGGCTGCTCGACCTCGCGGTGCGCAGGGGCGACCTCGCGGTCGCCGGTGCCGTCTTCGCGCAGGCCCTGCGCGCCGGCGAACTGCCGCCGGGCCTGCTGCGGCGCCTCGCCGTCGCCGCGACGGGCGCCGGCAACCGCGGGCTCGCGCGCGCGGCGGCCGCCCGGCTCGCCGCCCACGGCGCGGTCGCCTCCGACTGGCCCGAGGACCGGGGCCTGACCTACGCCGAAGTGCTCGCGTCGCTCGCGCCCGGCCTCGAGCGGCCGGCCGCCGTGCCGGTGCCGGCCGTGCCCGTGCGCGAGATCGCGCGCATCCCCCCGCACGCCCCCCCCGATCCCGGCCGCCTGGTGCCCACCGTGCTGGCCGAGGACTTCGACGTGCCGGCCGACGCGCCGCTGTTCGTGGTCGCCGGCGC
>VGXW01000523.1 GCA_016873195.1 Planctomycetota bacterium
CACGCCTACGTGCTCTACGTGACCGACATCCCACCCGACCGCCTCGCGGCGGTGTTCGCCCGTATACTCCAGAAGGACCGTGACCATCCCATGATCTCCACCGCACAACGACTCCGGGCCCAAGGCAGGGCCGAAGGCAAGGCCGAGGGAAAGGCCGAGGGCAAGGCTGAGCTGCTGCTGCAACTGCTCGCGGCGAAGTTCGGCACGGTCCCGGCCTGCACGGCACAGCGGGTCCGCAGCGCTTCCCCCGAACAGCTCGACCAGCTCGCGGTCCGCCTGCTCACGGCGACATCGCTCGCGGACCTGCTGCCCCCGACCTGAGCCGGCGACTGCCTCGCGCCCATGCCCTCCTCCCCGGTCTCCGCCCGCGCGCCGCGGCGCGCCCTCGTCCACCTCCTCGCCGCGGCCGGCCTCTGCGCCCAGTCCCCCGACTGGCTGCTCGACCCGTCGCCCTACCGCGCGCGGGTCGAACCCGCCGCCGACGGCCGCGACCTCGTGCTCGACAACGGCCTGCTGCGGCTGCGGCTCCGCCTGCAGCCCGCGCTCGCGCTGGTCTCGCTCGAGCAGCGCACCGCGGGCCAGCAGCTGCTGCGCGCGGCCGCCCCGCTCGGCGCCTTCACCATCGATGGCACCACGGCGAACGTCGGCGGCCTGCTCGGCCAGCCGAACCGCGCGTTCCTGCTGCCGGAGTGGCTCGAGGCGATGACGCCCGACCCGGCGGCGTTCGTCTACGAGGGCAGCTTCGGCTCGGGGCCGATCGAAGCGCGCTTCCCGTGGCGCCGCACGCGCCCGGCCGCCCCGGACGCCACCTGGCCGCCGCGCGGCCAGCACGTGTGGTTTCCGTGCAAGGCACCGCCGGACCTGCCGCCCGGGCTGCTCGCGACCGTGCACCTCGAACTCTACGACGGGCTGCCGCTGGTCGCGCACTGGCTCGAACTCGCGAACCCGACCGACCGCACGCTCGAGGTCGAGTCCTTCACCTCGCTGCGCCTGCCGTTCGTCGAGTCCGAGGCGCGCGTCGAGAACGAGCGGCTCGGCATCCGCCTGCCGAACGTCTACGTCGAGACCGACTACTCCTTCCGCGCGATGACCGGCGCCGACGGCAGTTCGCACAGCGTGCGCTGGCTCGCCGACCCGGACTTCGCGACGCAGGTCAACTACGAGAAGCGGACGCGCTGCCTGCTCGAAGTGAAACCCGACGTGGGGCCGGCGCAGACGCTGCCGCCGGGCGGCACGTTCACGACCTTCCGCACCTTCGTGCTGGCGCCCGACCGCGAGGACCGCGAACGCCAGTCGCTGGCGCAGCGGCGTTTGTATCGCGCGCTGGCGCCGTGGAGCACCGAGAACCCGCTGATGATGCACGTGCGCAGCGCCGAGCCCGCCGCGGTGCGCGCGGCGATCGACCAGTGCGCCGACGTGGGCTTCGAGATGGCGATCCTGACCTTCGGCAGCGGCTTCGACGTCGAGGACGACAGCCCGCAGAACCTCGCCCGCTGGAAGGACCTCGCCGACTACGCGCACGGCAAGGGCGTGCAACTCGGCGGCTATTCGCTGCTGAGCAGCCGCCGCATCGAGCCCGACACGGACAACTGCATCCACGTCGACACGGGCAAGCCGGGCGGACAGGTGTTCGGCTTTGCGCCAGCGCTCGCGAGCGGCTGGGGGCAGCGCTACTTCCAGAAGCTGCGCGGATTCTACGAGCGCACGGGCTTCGACCTGCTCGAGCACGACGGCAGCTATCCGGGCGACCACGACGCGATGGCGCGGCCGCCGCTGCAGAAGGGCTATCACGACTCGCGCTGGGTGCAGTTCGCGATCATCAGCGACTTCTACCGCTGGTGCCGCGCGCGCGGCGTGTACCTCAACGTGCCCGATTGGTACTTCCTGCAGGGCAGCAGCAAGACGGGCATGGGCTACCGCGAGACGAACTGGTCCCTGCCGCGCGAGCAGCAGGTGATCCACGCGCGGCAGAACCTGTTCGACGGCACGCGCGAGAAGAATGCGTCGATGGGCTGGATGTTCGTGCCGCTGACGGAGTATCACGGCGGCGGCGCGGTCGCGACGATCGAGCCGCTGGCGGAGCACCTGCCGCACTACGAGCTGATGCTGACGAGCAATCTGGGGTACGGGGCGCAGGCCTGCTGGCGGGGGCCACGGTTGTACGACGGCGAGGCGACGCGGGCGCTGGTCGTGCGGTGGGTGGCTTGGTTCAAGAAGTATCGAGTCATCCTCGAGAGCGACGTGATCCACACGAGCAGCCGGCGCGCGGACGGGCAGGATCTGGACTGGGTGCTGCACTGCAATCCGAAGGCGGAGCCGCGCGCGATGCTGGTGGCGTGGAACCCGACGCGAGAGGAACGGACGCGGGGGATCCCGGTGGAGCTCTACTACGCGGGGCTGGTGGACAAGGCGGTCGCGGTGGGGGAGGACGGAGTGGAGCGGGGGCTCGTGCTCGATCGGTTCGGGCGGACGCGGGTCGAAGTGAAGGTGCCGGCGGGGGGGATGGTGTGGTT
>VGXW01000524.1 GCA_016873195.1 Planctomycetota bacterium
CAAGCCCCGTTCGGGCGGCGGCGGCGGCTTCGGTGGTGAGCGTCGCGGCGGCGGTGAGCGTCGCGGCGGCGGCGGCGGCGGCGGCCGCGAGCGCTGGTGAGACCGGCGGACGGACGGGCGCGGCCCCGATTCGTGCGTGCATGCGGCCCGATGGGGACCACCTGAGGTGGGCCACCCGTGTGCTGGCTGCGGGCACCAGTTCGCCGCGACTCCGAGCAGCAGAACCACGCGCGGCACCGCCAGGGGACCAGGTCCAACGCGGCGACGCGCCGGCTCGTCACCCCCGGCTGCCCCGCGAGGTCGTCGGCAGACCGCGCCGGCGGTAGCGTCAGCGGTCGCATGAAGACGCTGGCGCCGTGGTTCGTCCTGTCCGTTGCCGCAGGTTCCAGCGCCGCGCGCAGCCAGCAGGAACTGCCGCCGACGGAGGTGGTCGCGCAGGCGGCCGGGGCGCCGCTCGACTACCGCGTGCAGCTGCCGGCAGGCTTCGCGGCGGCGCAGTTCCGGCCGGTCGTGCTGCTGCTCGGCGACACCACGGGGAACGCGGCGGCGGACCAGGAACGCGCGCTGGCTCTCGCGCGTACGATCGCGGCACGCGGCATGGTCGTCGTGCTGCCGCAGGCGCCGCAGCCCGCGCCGCTGCCGGGCAACGAGGCGGGCGTTGCCGCGCACCCAGGGCTCGCGCGACTGCCAACCGTCCTGCGGCGGCGGTTCCACGTCGCCGGCGGCGGCATGCACCTCGTCGCGCTCGGCGAAGCCGGGGGCGCGGCGCAGCAGCTCGCGCAGCGGGCGCCCTGGCAGTTCCAGTCGCTGATCCTCGCCGGCGCCCGCGGCGAGCTCGAACCGGCCGTGTCGCTCGCCCTGTGGGACCGGACCTGCACGGTGTTCGGCGACGCCGCGCCGTTGCCGCTGCCGCCGGAGCTGCAGGCGCGTTCCCCGCGCACGAAGGTCGTCCACCGGCCGCTGCCGGCCGCAGAGCAGCTGCCCGCCGCGCTCGCCGAGCACCTCGCTGCGCTGCAGCAGGCGCGCGAACCGGACGATGCTGCCGCCGAGGTCGCCCGCACGCTCGACGACTTCCACGACGCCGCGGACAAGGGCGACGCGGACCGCTACTTCGCGATCCTCCCGCCCGATGCGGTGTTCCTGGGCACGGACGGCACCGAGCGGTGGGACGGCGGGCAGTTCCAGGCCTTCGCGCTGCCCTACTTCGGGCGCGGGTCGGCGTGGACGTTCGTGCCGGTCGTGCGCCACGTCACGGTCGGCGCGGGCGGCCGCTTCGCGTGGTTCGACGAACGGCTCGACAACGAGGCCTACGGCGAGTGCCGCGGCTCGGGCGTGCTCGAGCGGCGCGACGGCAGGTGGGTGGTGCGGATGTACGACCTGACGATCCCGGTGCCGAACGACATCGCGAAGGCCCTCGTCGCGCGCGTCCGCGCGTTCGCGCAGGGCCGTGGCGACCCCGCGACGACGGTGGTGGTCGTGCGCCACGCGGAGAAGGGCGACGGCGACGACCCGGACCTCACGGAGGCGGGCCGCGCGCGGGCCGAGCGGCTCGCGGCGGTGCTCGCCGGCGTGGCGGTGACCGCGGTGTTCACCAGCGAGTTCCGGCGCACGCAGGAGACCGTGGCGCCGCTGTGCCGGGCGAAGGGGCTCGCGGCGCAGGCCGTGCCCGCGGCGGACGGCAAGGCGCTCGCGCTGGCGCTGCGCGAGGTCGGGCCGGGGAAGGTCGCGCTGGTCGCCGCGCACTCCAACACGGTCGGCCCGCTGCTGGCCGAACTCGGCGTGCCGGGGCAGGTGCAGGTCGCCGACGACGACTTCGGGTCGCTGTTCGTCGTCGCGCTGGCGCCCGAGGGCGCGCGGCTGCTGCGGCTGCGCTACTGAGGCGCAGGGCTCGCGGACCCAGGACGCACGAAGTAGGTTGTGTGTATGAAACGGACGAATCTCGTGCTTCCCGAAGACCTGCTCGAGGAGGTCGTGCACGCTTCCGGCGAGAAGACCTACTCGGCGGCGGTCGTCGTGGCGATGCAGGAGTTCGTCCGGCGGGCGAGGGCGCGGCAGATCCTGCAGCTGCGCGGCTCCGGCGCCTGGGCGGGCGACCTCGCCGAGATGCGCGGCGACGCCGCACCGCCGCGGCGCAGGAAGGCGCGATGATCCTCGTCGACACGTCGGTCTGGATCGAGGTGTTCCGCCGCCAGCGGCCGCTCGACCTCGAGGCGATCGTCGACTTCGGCGAAGTGGTCACCTGCCCGCCGGTCGTGCAGGAGGTGCTGCAGGGCATCCGCGACGAGCCGTCCTTCCGGCTCGCGCGACAGGCGATGCTGGCCCTGCCGGTGGTCGAGTCGCCGACGCCGATCGGGGTCTGGCTCGAGGCGGCGCAGATCTACCGCACGGTCCGCGCCGCCGGCGCCACGGTGCGGTCCGCGACCGCGACTACGCCTGGATCGCGCGCGTGGTGCCGCTGCGGCAGCGGCAACCCTGACGCCGTCACGAACTGCACGACAGCGC
>VGXW01000525.1 GCA_016873195.1 Planctomycetota bacterium
AAAAGTACGCCGGACTCGTCGACGTCGTCGCACGAGCTCGACAGCAGCACGCGCGCGATGCGCTGCGGCCCCGTCGCGTCCGTGATGCCGTCACCATCGCTGTCGACCCGCAGGTCGTGCACGCCTGCGAGTTCCTGCAGGTAGCCGTACTCGAAGCGGCCGTTCCGGTCGGTGTCGATCCCCGCGGCCATGAGCTCCTTCTGAGCCGCCGCGATCCGCTCCATGGTCGCGATCGCGACATTCTCGTTGGCTGCGATCTTCGCCGTGCCCAGCATCGGCGCCGCGGCGACCGAGACGACGGCGATCGCCACGGTGACGATCATCAGTTCGACCAGCGCGAAACCTCCGGCCGAGGCGAGCGCTCGGCTCGCGCCCGGCCCACGAGGTCGGCGGCGGATTCGCGGGGGCAGGCGTGTTCTCGTGCGACGTCGTGGCTCGATGGGCCTCGCCCGCAGGGGCGCGGCGTGGAACACCTCGTCTCTACGATCTGTCGCCGCGCACACCTTGAACGGAATGGTCGCTCGAGCTCCGGCGAGCGCGCCGCGCGCCACCCGACGGGACGCCCGGCAGGCTGCAGCGCAGCCGGGGTGGTCCTCGAGCCAGCGCGGCGAGTGGTTCCAGGCCAGTAGGATGTCGCTGCCGTGAGGTCGAAGCGTTCGGCGCCCGCGGGCGGCCCGTCGGTGGCATCGTCGGCGGGATGCCGATCGGGGGAATGGCCGGGCCGAGACCGCCGTCGGGCGGCAGGAGCCCGGCCGCTGCTCTCCCCGCCCGGCCCACAGCCAATGGGCAGCGCCAGCGCGAGCGCGCCGCGGCGATTCGGCGGATGGCGCGCCGGCCGCGGCACGAACGCGTTGGCGAGCGGCTCGGAAACGGAGCTGTGATGGCACGGGCACGCGCGACGGGAGCGGGCCTGCTCTCATTGCCGATCCTGGTCCGACCGTTGTCGTTCGAGACCTTCGATGCGGTGGTGGAACTGCACGAGCAGGAAGCCCGCGAGCGCCGCGCCGGCTGCGGCGACGCACAGCTACGGCTGCACGGAGTCGGAGGCACCCGAGGCCGCACGTATCGCACCCATGGCCACTGTCGAGAAGATCCCCATTGCGACGGGAATGCCGCGCAGCAGGTAGTACACCGGAAGACGCTGCTCGGCATCGCGGTGGCGCAGCAGGGCCTGGCCAACGAGACCATCAACAACCACATGAGCGATCCCCACCGGCTACCTTGCCGGGCGCATAGGGAGTATGAACTGCGCCCCGGGCCGCCGAGGGCCCACGCCGGCATGGCCGCCACGTCCCTCCCGCGCGTCCACGGCCCCGGCGCGCCCCGTTCACCAACGCCCTTCCGCCCGGCTCACAAGCTGCCGAGCGTGAGCAGAAGGCCGTTGGTCCCCGCGACCGCGGTCACTGCGAACGTAGGCCCGAGTTCGACCTGCAGCACCTGATCGCGCAGCACGAAGCTCGCGAACGCTGTGGTTCTGGGGAACGTGTGCTGCACGGTCGCCTGGCCGCCCGTGGCCGCGAGGAACTGCGTCACCACGGGATCGACGAGCAGGTCGCAGCCGGGCACGCCAGCCGGGTGCAGGGTTGCCAGCGGCACTGCGAGCCCGGTGAACCCGAGCAGGTCGAACGCGAGCCCGGACGAGGCGAGCCCCGTGGCGCGGGCCCGGTAGGTGCTGCCGAGCCACGGCAGCGAGGTCGACGCAAGAGCCAGCGGGCCGGCACTGCCCGCGCACGGACCGCCGTAGGCCGTTGCGGTCGCCGGGCACGTCGCGTGCAACCGCGCGAAGTTCACCGAGCCGGCCGTGCCGATGCCGTCGAAGAAGCCGCCGGCGAGCACGTCGCCGTCCTCGGCGGCGGCGAGCTCGTACACGGTGCCGACCACGACGGCCACGGACGTGGACACGGCCCCGTGCCAGCGAGTGATACTCTCCCCCGCGATGAGCAGATCGCCGTCCGGCAGCGGCAGCAACGCCTGGGGGACTTCGCCGGTCTGCTGCTGCACTCCGGACCAGTTGCCGCCGTTGCCGCGGACCACGTCGAACCTCTGGTTCAGGGTCGGAAACCACTCCCCTGCCGGGGTGAGGGCCGCGAGCTGGCCGTCCGGCAGCACCGCGAGGTCGGTCACGGGGTTGGTGAGCCCCGGCCCGAACTGCGACCAGGCACCGCCGTTCCAGCGCGCGACGTGCAGCGCGGTGCCGACCAGCGTGCCCGCCATCGTGAAGTCGCCACCGGCGACGACGTCGCCGTTCGGCAGCTGTGCGAGGGCGAGCACCGCGGCGTTCATGCCCCCGGCCAGCGGCAGCCAGGCACTCCCGTTCCAGCGCGCAATGAAGGGTGCAGCAATGCCGCCGATCGAAGTGAAGGCGCCCCCGGCGATCAGCCCGCCGTCGGGTTGCGCGAGCAGGCAGATCACGTTGTTGGCAAGGCCCGTCGCGATCGGGGTCCAGGTCGCGCCGTTCCACCGCACGACCTGCACGTCCGGCTGGCCGCCAGGGAAAA
>VGXW01000526.1 GCA_016873195.1 Planctomycetota bacterium
GGGGCGGTGCGCAAGGTCCACGTGCCGGGCCGCAGTTTGCCGACCGAGAAGCGCCCCTCGGCGTCGGTGGTCGCACTGCTGGTCGTGCCGAAACCGAACGCGCCCAGGCTCGCCGCGACCTTGACGCCGGGCACGGGCAGCCCGCGTTCGTCCTGCACCTTGCCGCCGAGCTGCGAGCAGCGCACGACGACGAGGTCGCCGAGGTCCTGGTCCTCCTGGCCGGCGCGCACGAACGGCGGCGGCTCCGCGAACACGAGTTCGTCGTCGGGCAGGTCGATCGAGCCGTTGCGGCCCGGGCCGAGCACGAACTCGAACCGACCATCGGCGCGCGTGGTGTCGCTCGCGCGATCGCCGCCCCTGCCCGGCCAGCCGACCAGGCCGTCGATCTCGATGCCGTCGGGGTTGCGCCAAGTCTCCATCTCGACCTTCACACCAGCACGCGCGGCCTTGCCCGCGTCGACGAGCCGGCCGCGCACCTTCACCGCAGTCGCCGCGCCAGCACCGCTCGCCACCGGCGCCGCCGAGCGCTCGACGGCCGCCTGTGCATCCGCACTGCGGCCCGGGTGGCCCGGCGCGAGGTCGGTCTGCGCCGCAGCACCGGTCTTCGCATTCCCCGCCGCGGTCTCCTGGGTCGGCACGGGCACGGGCGCCGTGTCGCCACCGCCGCGCAGACCGAACCAGGCGAGGAACCCGAGGGCGAGGACGACGACGGCGAGCAGGAGTGGCTTCATGAGCGGGCGGCGAACGAAGTGGCGCCACGACGGACCGGTGCGCGCAGTATTCCCAGCCCGGCGCCGGGGTCGAGCGAACCGGGAAGGATCCCTCGTTTGCCCCACCCGGTCGCGTCCCGCTGCGCCGCGCTGTGTTCGCGTTCCGAATCGTTCCGCTCGGCCCCGCCCAGTTGCGCCGTGCAAGCTCCCGCCTGCCGCGTACGCTCCCGGCCATGCCGACACCCTCGCACTACAAGAACCGCCGCGCGGAGTTCCTGGACTCGATCGACAGCCCGGTCCTGCTGATGGCGGGCGGGTGGATCTCGCGCAACTACCCGGCGAACTGGAACCCGTTCCGCGCCGACAGCACGTTCCAGTTCTTCTTCGCCGAGCCGGAGCCGAACTCCGGGGCGCTGTTCGACCCGAAGGACGGGTCGGTGACGCTGTTCCTCGACGAGCGCACGGCCGAGGACGCGCTGTGGCACGGACCGGTGCCGTCGTTCGCCGACATGAAGAAGGCGCACGGCGTCACGGCGGTGATGAAGCGGGCCGACCTCGCGAAGGAAGTGCAGAAGAAGGCGGGCAAGCGCAAGGTGCGCACCGTCGCGATCGCCGACCCGCGCGCGACCGCCGAGGCGATCGCGATCACCGGCGAGGAGCTCGACTTCCGCACCCCGGCGAAGGCGGGCGACAAGGACCTGCTGCTGACGATCGGCAAGCTGCGCAACCACAAGGTGGCCGACGAGGTCGCCGAGATCCGCCTCGCCGCGGCGGTGACGCGCGAGGCCTTCACGGTGGCGATGGCGCGCACGCGGCCCGGCATCTACGAGCAGGAGCTCGCGGGCCACGTCGAGGGCGTGTTCGCGCGGCACGGCTGCGTGCCGGCCTACAACACGATCCTGTCGGTGCGCGGCGAGGTGCTGCACAACCACGCGCACGGCAACCTGATGCTCGAGACCGACGTGGTGCTGCTCGACGCGGGCGCCGAGCGCAAGAGCGGTTACTGCGCCGACGTCACGCGCGCGTGGCCGGTCGGCGGCCACTTCTCGCCCGAGGCGGCGGACGTCTACGACACCGTGCTGGCGGCCGAGAAGGCGGCGATCGCCGCGATCAAGCCGGGCGTGCGCTACCGCGACGTGCACCGGCTCGCCTGCCGCGTGCTCGCCGACGGGCTCGTCGGCATGGGCCTCTTGAAGGGCGATCCCGAGGAACTGGTCGAGAAGGGCGCGCACGCGGCGTTCTTCCCGCACGGCATCGGGCACCTGCTGGGCCTCGACGTGCACGACACAAAGACCTACGGCGACCTGATCTCCTACGCGCCGGGCCGCACGCGCAGCGAGCAGTTCGGCACCGCCTACCTGCGGCTGGACCTCGACCTGCAGCCGGGCATGTGCGTCACGATCGAGCCGGGCATCTACTTCGTGCCGGCGATCCTGCGCGAGCCGAAGTTCAAGAAGCTTTGGAAGGGCATGGTCGACTTCGCGAAGGCCGAGCAGTTCCTGACGATGAACTCGCTGCGCGGTTTCGGCGGCATCCGCATCGAGGACGACGTGCTGTGCACGGACGGCGGGCACGAGGTGCTGACGGCCGCGGTGCCGAAGGAGCGCGTGGCGGTCGAGGCGCTGGTGGGCTCGGCGGGGTTGTAGGGCCCGGTTCGGCGGCCCGGTTCGGCGGCTGCCCGTTCAGCGGCCCCGCAGCCGCAGCTCGTTGGCACGCACGCGGCGGTAGTAGTCGCGCATCGACAGCAGCGAGGCCGATTCGGCGTCGACGAAGAACGTGACGTC
>VGXW01000527.1 GCA_016873195.1 Planctomycetota bacterium
GGGTCGTGAACCCGAACACCGCGCCCGCCGTGGTGCTGCAGGCGCTGCCCGGCGTCAGCGAGGAGGCCGTGGCCGCCGTCGTCGCGGCACGCATAGCGGGCGTCCGCATCCGCGACTTCCGTGAATTCGCCGCGGTGCTGCCGCCGCACCTCCGCGGCGCGCTCAATCGGAATGCCCTCTCCCTGCAGCGTATGCTAACCTTCGAGACGAACGCGGTGCGCGTCATTAGCGAGGCAATGCTGGACGGCAGCCCGGCGCGCGCGGTCGCCGAATCGCTGATGCGGCGCGCCGGCGCGACGGTCTTCGTCGAGTGGAGGGACATCCGGTGACGGTCTTGCGCGTGGGGATGGCGCTGGCGGCGGGCCACGGCGCGTGCGCGACCACCGCGCGCACCGAGCCGTTCAGCTTCGATGCCGACGCCCTCGCCGCCGGTGACGCGGGAGTTCTCGCCGCTCCCCTGCGCGCCGCACGCTTGGCCGCCGCGCGCGAGGCCGCCGGCCGCGTCGAGTTGCACGTGGCGCTGTGCGCCCCGTGGACGGCACCGCGCGAGCTGTCCCTGCCGCCGATGCGCGTCACCGAGGCGCGCGTCGTGCTCACGCGCGACCACGCGCGCCACTTCGCGCTCGCCCGCGCTGAGCCCGTGGTCGCCGCGCGGCCACTTCGCTCGGGCGTCTGGCTCGCCGCGGACGCCGACAGCGTGGTCCTCGACGCCCTGGCGCGCGCGGCGCTCGACGCCGGCTACTCCGCCGTGCGCATCGTCCCCGCGGCGGGCGCGTGGGCCGCCGCCGCTGGCGCCGCGACCACCCGCGCCTTCGTGGTGGACGACGAGTGCGTCCTCCTGAGCGCGCGCGACGGTCGAGTAACCGCGCTGCGCAGAATGCGCGCCGCTGACGCGCCGCCTGCGGGCGCCATATCCGACGACGCCCTCGGCGTCGCCGCGCGACACGCCGCGGATTGCTCAATGCTCGAACTCGTCGGCCGGGAGGCGCAGACGAACCGCGCGTCGATCACGCTACGCCTGACCAGACGGCTGCTTGGCGTCGCCGCGGCCGCGCTCGTCGCCGCCGCGCTCGCCGCGTATTCGGGCGCGTCACGCCGCGTGGCCAGCCTCGAGGCCGCTCGGGCTGCGATCCAACCGACAGCGCGAGTGGTCGGCGCCACATACGACGCCCTCGCCGAGTTGCATGAGTTGCGATCCGCCATCCGCGCCGCGCGCACCGCGACGCCGTGGAGCGTCCGCCTTGCTGCGCTCGCCAGCGCCCTGCCAGACGACGCGAACTTCACCGCGTTCCGCGCCGCTGGCGACTCCGCTGTCATCGAGGGCGCGGCGTCCAGCGCGTCCGAGACCCTGAGCCGCCTGCGTCGCGTCGCTGGCGTGCGCGACCTGCGCGAACTGCCGGCGGGCCCGGCCGACGACGAAGCGCGAGAGCCGTTCGCCGCCGTCGTGCGCTTCCACCCGGGGGGCGCGCCATGAGCGCTCTTTCCTCGCGTGATCGCCGCGCGCTCTGGCTTGGGGCCGCGCTGGTGCTCCCGGTCCTCGCCTGGCGCGTGGTGCTCGCTCCGCTGGCGACGTCCTACGGCGAGCAGCAGGCGCGCGTCGAGATGACCGCCGGCCTCCTCAGTCGCGAGCAGGCGCTCGTGCGCGACTCGGCGGAGCTCGGCGCGGCGCTCCGGGCGAGCCGCGCCCGCTTTGATGACGAAGCCCGCGCGCTGGTCGCCGCCGGCGATTCCGTGGACGCGATGTCCTCTACGCAAACCACGCTGCGCGCTGCCGCGCGCGCCGCGAGCCTCGCCGAGATCAGCATTGAGACGAACATGGCGCCAGGACCGTCTGGCGTGTTGTTCATTGTGGACGCCGACGTCCGCGCCCGGGGCTCCGTGGCCGCGCTCGCGGATTGGCTTGACCGCGTGGAACGCGGCGACCAACCGCGCTCGGTCACTCGGCTCGAGGTCACAGCCGGTTCGGATGAACTACTGTCGGTGAGCGCGCGTGTGCGGGGCTTTGTGCGCCGGGAGGTTCCATGATCTGGTCACCCTGGCGCGAGACCGCCGTACGCGTCGCCGCCGCCCTGGCCGCGGCGGCGGTGATCGGCGCGTTCGCGTCGGTCGCAGCGGCCGTTCGACCGGGGCACATCGCCGCCGCTTCGGCGCTCACGCTCCCCTCCCTGCCCGACTCCGCATCCGAGCCGCGCGCACGGTCGGCGCGCTTCGCGCATCTCGAACCGTTCAGCCTGATGCGCGGTATGGTCGAGGACGCGGGCGTCGCGCCGGCAGAGCCCCCTCCCGCCATCACACTCATCGGCACGGTGCTCGGCGGCGAGCGCCCCGCCGCCATCTGCCGCCTCGGCGCCGCCGCGCCGCGCATCCTGCACGCCGGCGACACGCTGGGTGGGTGGCGTCTGGTGGACGTCGCCCCGGCGCGCGCCGTGTTCATTGACGCCGCCGGTGTGCGGCACGAGCTTCGCCTATCTCCCCCGGGGAACTGACGT
>VGXW01000528.1 GCA_016873195.1 Planctomycetota bacterium
GTGTGCCGCCGCCGTTGCGACGATCGCGGTCCGCGGCGTCGGCCTCGGTGACGAAGTAGACCGCCGCGCCGGCCACCGGCACCGGGGGGGTGCCGCGCACCACGGCGACCTGGGGGCCGCGCGGGTCCTCGGGGCCGGCGGCGTCGACGCGGATCTCGTCCGGCTGCTCGTCCGGCGCGGCCGGATCGTCGAGTGCGGTGCTCGCCGCGACCGGCGCGGGGTCGGTTCCGGACGGGCCTGCGGTGCCGGGGGCCGGCACCTCGGCTGCGCGGTGGGGCGGTGCGGGCGGAGGGTCTTCCGGCGACGGCCACGCGACGACGGCGACGACCGCCGCGCACAGGCCGAGCAGCAACACCGGCAGCGCACGCATGGTGGCCCTTGTACGGAAGAGCCTCGCGGGCCGCGACGCCGGCCTCGTACCAAGGTCGTGACCATCGTCACCGCGCTCCCGCGAAGTCAGGTTCGCGCCCGGCAACTGCCGATGAGGCCGGCGATCGGGGACCACCACGTTGCCAGACGCAGGGCGGGTCCTACGATGGCGGGCCGACGACTTTGTGAGGGGAACCACGAACGTGACGAAGCTCGGCCACCTCCTGTCCCACCGGCTGCACACGCTGCTGCTGCTCTGCCTCGCGCTGCTCGCGAGCTGCGGCAGCTTCGAGGAGAAGCGCATCCGCGAGCTGCTGCACGAGAAGGGCTTCGGCTCGCGCGCGCAGGGCAACGCCACCTACGAGGAGTACGTCGGCGGGTCCGACTGGGTGCAGTTCCTGCTCGGCCCGGTCGACGCGCAGACGCCCGGCTCGGAGCGACTCGCGGAGCTCACCGTCAAACAGCCGGTCGGCCTCGACGGGACGATCTTCGTGCCCTACGTCGGTCCCGTCTACGTGCTCGGCCTCACCGAGCGCGAACTCGCGGCGCACGTCGAGAGCCAGCTGCGCGCGTGGGGATTCAAGTCCGTGCCGCTGCTGCAGGCGCGCATCGTGACCTCGATCAAGGTCTTCTACGCGATCGGCGAGGTCGGCTTCAAAGGCCCGCTGCCGCTGGCGCCGGACATGACCTTCCTGGACGCGATGTTCCGCGCGAACTGGACGAACCTCGCGAACCTCGGCCGCGTCTACCTGATCCGGCCGGACGCGGAGAACCCGCTGGTCGTCGACATCAACTTCCGCGAGATGCTGACGACGGGCTACACGACGGCGAACCTGCAGATGCGCGAACGCGACATCCTCTACGTGCCCCCGACCTTCCTCGGGCTCGTCGCCCGGCTGCTGCAGCGCCTGCTGGAGCCGGTCGGCCTCGCGGTCCGCACCTTGCTCGGGGCAGCGGAGATCCGGACGGCCTACGAAGTGGTCACCGGCGAACGGGACGCGATCTACTTCCGGTTCTGACATGCCCGCGCTGCAGCCGCCACCACCGACCGCGAAGTTGACCCGAGGGCGCTGCGACCGCGGCGCTCCGGGAGGCGGCGCGCCCGCGCCGGGGCCGCCGGAGCTGCCGGAGCCGGCGGCGGTCCAGGAGGCCCCGGCATGACGCAGGTCGATCTGCCGCAGGTCTCCGTGCAGCGTTACCTCGAACTGCTGCGGCGCCGCCGCTGGCAGGTGATCCCGGTGTCGCTGCTCGGGCTCGTGATCGGCGGGCTCGTGGCGTTCTTCATCCCGCGCTACTACGTCGCCCAGTCGGTGCTGACCTACGAGTCGCCGCCGGGGGCGAGCGTCGCGCGCGGGGACGAGGATCCGTTCCTGGTGATCGTCGACACCGCGCGGCTCACGCTGCCGAACGCGATCGAGTCGGCGGTCAAGACGCTCGGCTGGGAGCAGGCGGCGATCGCCGACCCCTTCGAACGGACCCAGGCGCTGCGCCAGCTCGAGGGACGGCTCGAGGTCGGCGACGCGAACCCGGGCAAGGGCCGCAAACACGCGCGCATCGTCGTGACCTACCGCGACCGCGACGGACTGCGCTCGGCGGACTTCGTCAACACGCTGGTCGGGACCTGGATGCAGCAGCGTCTCGCGGACCTGCGCGCGGGCGCCGAGCAGGACAAGGCCACCGCCACGGCGCGCTACAACGAGCTGCAAGCGGCCTACAACCAGTACCTGGACCGGCGCAGCACGCTGGAACGGACCTACGGCATCGACCCGGCGCTCGACCTGGGCTGGCAGAAGGTCGCCTTCGACCGGCGCGAGGCGGACCTGCAGCAGCGCCGCGCGGAACTGGCGGCGCTGCGCAAGGCGATCGTCGCGGCACAGCAACGCCTCGCGCAGTTGCAGGAGCGGCGGAACCTGCTGCCGGCGCGCGTGCAGGTCGGGACGGAGCTGAGCCTCGAGGAACTGGCGAAACTGCCCGCGGCGCAGAAGCTGCTGCTGGAGCTGGATTACTACCAGAAACTCGTCGAGGCCTACCGGCCGGGCAACCCCTGGCGCCGAGCTGCCGAGGGCCGGGTCGCGGAGATCAAGCTGGACCTGGCGAAGGTCGCGAGCCCC
>VGXW01000529.1 GCA_016873195.1 Planctomycetota bacterium
CAACCTCGTGCTGGCGAGCAAGGCGGACCGCGAGCGCGCGGCGCAGCAGGTGCGGGAACTCGGCGGCGAGGTGACGGACCTGTGCGAGGGCTCGGTGATGATCCAGGCGAAGCTGACGCCCGCGCAGCTGCTGCTGCTGCTCGCGCACGACACGGTGACCTGGGCCGACCCGACGCCCGCGACCGGATACGACATGGACAATGCGCGGATCCAGGGCGGCGGCAACTACGTCGAGACGCTCGGCGGCTTCACGGGCACCGGCGTGCGCGCCGAGATCACCGAGTCGTTCGAGGAGACCCACGTCGACTTCACGAACTTCGCCGGCCGCGTGCTCGTGCGCGGCACCAACTCGGTCGCCTCGCACGGCCACTGCACGGCCGGCATCGTCGGCGGCAACGGCACCGGCAACTTCGCGGCGCGCGGCATGATGCCGAACTGCTGGCTGATCGAGGGCGCCTACTCGGGCTCGTCGGCGATCTACGCGCAGGCGATGGGCAGCACGAACCCGTCGCTGCAATGGCGCACGATGGTCGCGACCGCGAGCTGGGGCTCGTCGCTGACGACGGTCTACACGTCCGTGTCGCAGACGATGGACGACGCGCTGTTCGACAGCGACCTGACGCGCCTGAACAGCCAGAGCAACGCGGGCAGCCAGAGTTCGCGCCCCGAAGCCTGGGCCAAGAACATCATCTCGGGCGGCGGCGTCTCGCACGGCAACGACAGCAACCCGGCCAACGACGTCTGGACCTCGGCGAGCTACGGTCCGGCCAGCGACGGCCGGCAGAAGCCCGACATCTGCGCCTACTACGATCAGGTGCTCACGTCGGACCGCACGGGCACGTCGGGCTACAACACCGCCGCGTCGCCCGCAGGCGACTACTACGCCTCCTTCAGCGGCACCTCGTCGGCGACGCCGATCTGCGCGGGCCACGTCGGCATCCTGCAGGAGATGTTCACCGACGGCCTGTTCGGCAACCCGCTGCCGCTGCCGGCGACGGCGGCGAACCGGTTCGCGAACAAGCCGCACATGACGACGAGCAAGGCGCTGCTCTGCGGCACCGCGCAGCCGTATCCGGTGGCGCAGGTCGAACGGCGGAAGCAGGGCTGGGGCTTCCCGGACCTCGCGCGCGCCTGGGACAACCGCCGGAAGACGATCGTCGTCGACGAGTACGAGGCGCTGCAGCAGGGCCAGTCGCGCAACTGGCTGGTCTGGGTCGCGCCGGGCTCGACCGAGTTCCGCGCGGTCATGTGCTACGCCGACCCCGAGGCGCAGGCGAACGCCGCGATCCACCGCGTCAACAGCGTCGACCTGAAGGTCACCCGCTTCAGCGACGGCACCTTCTGGTGGGGCAACAACGGCCTCACGGCGGGCACGACGGGCGGCGACCAGTCGGCGCCGGGCGGCGTCGCGAACGACCGCGACACGCTCGAGGTCGTCAAGCTCGACAACCCGCAGGCCGGCCTCTACGTGGTCACCGTCGCCGCGACGGCGATCGTGCAGGACGGCAAGGTCGAGACGCCCGCGCTCGACGTCGACTTCGCGCTCGTGGTGTTCCCGGTCGGCGGCTACCGCAACGACACGGGCATGACGCTCGACCTCGCGTCGACCGGGCCCGGCAACCTCAGCGTGAACTGCGCCAACGTGCCCGCGACCGGCTGGACCGAGGGCTTCACGTTCTTCACGTTCGACACGGCGCGTGCGCCCGGTTTCGGCAGGTTCTTCGGCATCGAGGACGACTACCTGACGGCGGCGATCTGGACCGTGCCGGCCGCGACCGGCGACGTGTTCCACTTCACGAATGCGCCGGGCAGCTTCCCGCACGTTCCGTTCACGTTCGCTCCGTCGCTGGTCAGCGCGCTGGCCGGGCTCGCCGTGGACGCGCAGGTGACGCTGTGGAACGGCGCGACGGTGGTCGCGCAGTCGAACGTGGACCGCATCACGATCCAGTGACCGCGGGGCCGCCGGGACCGCCCGGCGGCCCGGGGGGAAGGGGGGGGAGGTTGCGCAGCGGCTCGCGCAGGACACAATCGGGCGAACCGCCTGCCCCTGGGCAAGTCTTCGACCCCGCGAGCCTCCCATGCACCTGCCGACGGCAACGTTGTTCGCCACCACCCTGTCCCTGCTGACCACCGCCGTTGCGCAGGCGGTCGTCCCGCCGGCCGCGGTGGCCGGTGAACTGACCTTCCGGGCCGGCGAGCTGCTGGTGCGGCGCTGGACCGACGCTGGCGTGGCCAAGGCGGCGTCGAGCCGCGACGGCGGCCGTTCGTGGCAGGCGCTGAAGAACCCCGACGACCGGCTCTTCTTCGTGCTGGCCCAGTACGACCCGCTGCGGGAGGGGCTCGAGCTGCCGGGCGCGATGGGGGCACCCGCGGGCACGCGGCTGCATCTCGTGCAGTTCCAGACGCAGGTGCTGGAGGCCTACCAGCGGGAACTGCGGGCCCGCGGCGTGGAGATCCTGCACCC
>VGXW01000530.1 GCA_016873195.1 Planctomycetota bacterium
CCCCCTGGCGGCGCAGGTGGAACGCCATCTCGACCGCGACGTCGGTGCGCGTGACCACGGCGGGCCGCCCGCGCAGGTCGTAGTGCGCGAGGATCTCGGGATCCTGCGGGACAGGGAGCAGGAACAGCAGCGCGGCGAGCGGGGTCATGGTGAAGGGGCGAGAGGATAGCAGACGGCAGCGCGGGCCGTCGTGCGGCCGGCGCGCGGGCGCCGGCTAGCCGTAGCGCCCCTCGATGTAGTCCGCCGTCTCGCGGTGCTCTGGCGTCACGAACATCTGTTCGGTCGCCGTGTGCTCGACGACGCGGCCCATCAGCATGAACACGCACTCGTCGCTCGCGCGGCGCGCCTGCGCCATGTTGTGCGTGACGATCAGGATCGAGTAGTGGTCGCGCAGGTCCCAGATCAGGTCCTCGACCGCGGCGGTCGCCTCGGGGTCGAGCGCGGAGCACGGTTCGTCCATCAGCAGCACGGCGGGCTTCGTCGGCAACAGGCGCGCGATGCACAGCTTCTGCTGCTCCTCGAGCGAGAGCCCGGTGGCCCGGTGGTGCAGCCGGTCCTTCACGCGGTCCCACAGCAGCACCTCGCGCAGGGCCTGCTCGACCAGCGCGTCCCGTTCGGCGCGGCCGCCGCGCCCTTCGTGGTGCAGCCGGTGGCCGAACAGCACGTTCTCGCGGATCGACAGCGGCAGCGGATTCGGGCGCTGGAAGACCATGCCGACCTGGCGGCGCACCTGGATCGGCGAGGCGTCGGCGGCGTAGACGTCGTGGCCGAGCACCTTGACCGTGCCGGTCGTCGTCACGTAGCCGAGGCGTTCGTTGATGCGGTTGCAGCAGCGCAGCAGCGTCGACTTGCCGCAGCCCGAGGGCCCGATCAGCGCGGTGACGCGCCGCTGCGGGATCGCGAGGTCGACGTCGTGC
The DNA here is from genome assembly GCA_016873195.1 of Planctomycetota bacterium. Lineage (GTDB taxonomy): Bacteria > Planctomycetota > UBA1135 > UBA1135 > UBA2386 > VGXW01. Next base: position 918 of record VGXW01000530.1, read on the forward strand.
AGGGCCTGGAACCGGCCGTACCAGAGGTTCAGGCCGGCGACCTCGATGGCGGGCGTGGCGGCGGGATCAGCCAAAGCGCCCCTCCAGGTAGTCGACGGTGCTCTGCTGCGTGGCGCCGCCGCCGAACAGCGCCTCGGTCGCCGCGATCTCGACGCAGCGGCCGGCGAGGAAGAACGCGGTGCGGTCGGCCAGGCGCCGCGCCTGCTGCACGAGGTTGGTCACCAGCACGATCGACAGCTCGCCGCGCAGCTGCTTCAGCACGTCCTCGATGCGCATCGTGGTCACCGGGTCCACGGCGATCGAGAACTCGTCGAGCAGCAGCAGTTCGGGGTCCTGCGACAGCGCGCGCGCGATGGTCAGCCGCTGCTGCTGGCCGCCGCTGAGCAGCGAGCCGAGGCTCGCGAGGCGGTCCTTGACCTCGTCCCACAGCGCCGCGCGCACGAGGCAGCGTTCGACGATCCCGTCCAGCTCGGCCTTCTTGCGCACGCCGCGCAGGCGCGGCGCGAGCGCCACGTTGTCGTAGATCGACAGCGGCAGGCCGACGGGCAGCGGGAAGACCACGCCGATGTGCCGCCGCAGCGCGTAGAGGTTGCGCACGTCCCCCACGTCGCGGCCCGCGAACAGGATGCGGCCGTCGACCTGCATGCCCGGCACGAACTCGTCCATGCGGTTCAGCGCGCGCAGGAACGAGGTCTTGCCGGCGTTCGCCGGGCCGATGATGCCGAAGATCTCGTTCGGCAGCACGTCGAGGTCGACGTGCTGCAGCGCCGGCCGGCCGCCGTAGCGGATCGACAGGCCGCGCACCGACAGCAGCGCCCGCGGGTTCACCACCGTTTCCTCCCGCGCAGGCGCATGCGGAAGCCGATCGCGACGGCGTTCAGCGCCAGCACCACGACGATCAGCAGGAGCGCCACCGCGAACGGCAGGTGCGGCGGCACGTTGTTGAGCTGCGTCGACACGGTGTACAGGTGCAGCGACAGCGCCATCGTCTTGTCGAACACGCTGTCGGGCACCAGCGGGCGGAAGAACACCGCGCCGGTGAACATGATCGGCGCCGTCTCGCCGACGGCGCGGCAGACGACCAGGATCAGCCCGGTCAGGATGCCGCTGCCCGAGTTCGGCAGCACGACGCGCCAGATCGTCTGCCAGCGCGTGGCGCCGAGGCTCCAGCAGGCCTCGCGGAAGGCGCGCGGCACCGCCTGCAGCGACTCGCGCGTCGCGACGATCACGACCGGCAGCGTCATCACCGCGAGCGTGCAGCTCGCCGCGAGGATCGACTTGGGCAACTGCAGGAAGTGCACGAAGGCGCCGACGCCGAACAGCGCGTGCACGATCGACGGCACGCCGGCGAGGTTGACGATCGCGACCTGGATCGTGCGCGTGAGCCAGTTGTCGCGCGCGTACTCGCTGAGGTAGATCGCCGCCGCGACGCCGAGCGGCAGCGACAGCAAGAGCGCGCCCGCGGTCAACCACAGGGTGCCGAGCAGCGGCAGCCAGATGCCCC
>VGXW01000531.1 GCA_016873195.1 Planctomycetota bacterium
GCCCGGCGAACCGCTCTGCGACGTCGTCGCGCGCGCGGTGACGCGGTGGGGGGCCGACCTGCCGCAGGCCGAGGGTTACTCGCCGGTCGGCGCCGTCGTCGGCGCCACCTGGCCGCAGGAACTCGCGCGGCTGCGCGGCCTGCTGCCGCACAGCTGGCTCCTGCTGCCCGGTGTGGGCGCGCAGGGCGGCAAGGTGCAGGACCTCGCCGCCGCGTTCGATCCGCGCGGGCTCGGCGCCATCGTCAACCAGAGCCGCGGCGTGATGCAGTGTTTCGCGCCCGGCGATGCCGACTGGCTCGCCCGCATCGAGCACGGTGCGCGCACCTTCGCCGCCGAATGCCGCGCCGTCGCGGGTGCCCGCCGGAGCCAGCCGTGACCGCCACCCTGCGGCACATCTCCTTCCGCCGCATGGGCACCTCCGAGGTGCACCAGCGTTTCCTCGAGGACGACCGCGACCTCGGCCAGTTCCTCGGCATGCGCGCGCGCTCGGTGCAGGAGCTGCTGCGCCGCGCGCCGACCGGCGCCGGCCGCCTGCTGCCGCGCGAGGCGCTGGTCAAGTCGCTGCGCGCCTACGCCGAACGCCACGGCGCGCCGCCCGAAGTGGCGGCGAACGCCGACGCCCTGCTCGACCCGAACGTGCACGTCGTCGTCACGGGCCAGCAGCCCGGCCTGCTCGGCGGCCCGCTGCTCACGCTGCACAAGGCCGCCACGGCGATCCGGCTCTGCCGCGAGATCAACGCCGAGCCGGGCGGACCGCGCGTCGTGCCGCTGTTCTGGAACCACTCCGACGACCACGATCTCGACGAGGCGAACCGGCTCTTCCTCGTCAACCAGCAGCAGGAAGTGCAGCGCTTCCGGCTCGAGTTCGACCGGCCCAACGAGCCGCTGCGCACGATCGGCGCCGGCCGCGACGTCGGCAACCTGCTGCGCGAGGTGGAGCCGCTGCTGCCGCCCGCGGAGCACCGCGACTGGGCGCTCTCGCTGTTCACGCCGCGCCACCCCGACGAAACCGTCCCCGACCAGACGACCCGGCTCCTGTTCGAGCTGTTCGGCCGCCACGGCCTCTGCGTGATCGAGCCGCGCGACCTGCCGGCCGAGGCGTTCGAGCCGCTCCTGCGCTGGTGGGGCAAGTCCGACGAGGTGCGCGACAAGGTCAAACACGCCTGCGACGACCTCGCCGACGTCGGCTTCGACATCACGCTCGACCCGGCCGCGACGATGATGTTCGAGTTCGCGGGCGGCCACCGCGAACCGCTCGCCGACGGCGAACAGGCCGGCCGCGCGCAGGACCTGAGCCCCGGCGTGCTGCTGCGCCCGCTGTGGCAGGACGCCTGCCTGCCGACGATCGCCTTCGTCGTCGGCCCGGGCGAGCTCGCCTACCTCTCCGCCGTGGCGCCGCTCTACCGCCTGCTGGGCGTGCCGCAGCCGGTGTTCGTGCCGCGCGCCTCGCTGACGCTCGTCGAGCCGGCGATGCAGCGCCTGCTCAATCGCTTCTCGCTCGACCTGCCCGACCTCGACCAGCCCCCCGAGAAGATCGCCGAGAAGTTCCTGCAGAACGCGGAGGGCGACGACCTCGAGGACACGATCGGCGACGTGACGACCCGCCTGCGCACCGACCTCGACGCGATCGGCAAGCGCCTCGGCGCGCTCGACGCCTCGATGCTCGGCGCGCTCGACCGCGCGCGCGGCAAGGCGCTCGAGGAGCTCGACCGGCTGCAGCAGAAGGTGCGCAGCGCGCGGCAGAACCGCGAGGGCGTCGGCATCCGGCAGATCCGGCGGCTGTGCAGCACGCTGCGGCCGCGCAATCGGCCGCAGGAGCGCGTGCTCGGCCCGCTGCAGTATCTGGCTGCGTTCGGTCCCGGTCTCGCCGAGGCGCTCGTCGAGGCGGCCGATCCGTTCCGCATCGAACACGGGGTGCTCGAGCTGTGAATGGGGTCCCCGTGCAGTTGCGCCCGTGCGACGTGCTGGCCCTGGGGCCGCACCCGGACGACGTCGAGATTGCGGCGGCGGGCACGCTGCTGCTGCTGCGCGCGGGCGGGCGTTCGGTGTCGATCGTCGATCTGACGCGCGGCGAGAAGGCCTCGCGCGGCACGGTGGCGGAACGCGACGAGGAGGCCGCGGCGGCCGGGCGCGCGCTGGGGCTCGTCGAGCGAGGCAAAAACGGGCTGCCGGATGCGGGATTGCGCGTCGACGAGGCGACCACGGAGTTGCTGGTGGCGGCGATCCGGGCCGCGCGGCCGCAGTTGTTGCTGTCGCCGCACGCGCGCGACGTGCACCCGGACCACGTGGTCGGGGCCGGCCTGGCCGAGCGCGCGTGGTTCCTGGCGGGACTGGCGAACTACTGCCCGGGACTAGGGGCGCCGCACCGGCCGCGGTGGCATTTGCGGTATCCGGGGAACCAGCAGATCGA
>VGXW01000532.1 GCA_016873195.1 Planctomycetota bacterium
CCGTCGCTGCGCGCCGTGCTGCACCACGGCAAGGGCCGCGCCGCGTCGCTCGAGGAGTTCCGCGCGGTGCTCGCCGGCCACGACATCGTGCTGACCAGCTACAACCTGCTGCAGCGCGACGAGGAGATCATGAGCGCCGTCACCTTCGACGGCGTCGTGCTCGACGAAGCGCAGAACATCAAGAACCCGGCCACGCGCCAGTCGCGCGTCGCGCGCGCGCTGAAGGGCAGCTTCCGGCTCGCGCTGACCGGCACGCCGCTCGAGAACCGCCCGCTCGACCTGTGGTCGATCATGGACTTCCTGAACGAGGGCCTGCTCGGCACGCGCACGCAGTTCACGCAGACGCTCGAGCACCCGATCGTCAAGCAGCGCCAGAAGGGCTCGATGTCCGCCCTGGCGCGGCTGGTGCGGCCGTTCGTGCTGCGGCGGCTCAAGACCGACCCCGAGATCGTCGCCGACCTGCCCGAGAAGTCGGAGCAGATCGTCGCGGCGACGCTGTCGCGCGAGCAGGCGATCCTCTACGAGTCCGTCGTGCGCAAGGGCCTGCAGGAGGTCGAGAGGGCCGAGGCGGGCATCCAGCGCCGCGGCGCGATCCTGACCACGCTGCTGCGGTTGAAGCAGGTCTGCAACCACCCGGCGCACTACCTGATGGACGGCAGCGCCCTGCCGAGCCGGTCGGGCAAGCTCGACCTGCTGACCGAGATGGTCGAGGAGGCGCTCGACGAAGGCGACCGCTGCCTCGTGTTCACGCAGTTCAAGGAGATGGGCTCGCTGCTGAAGGCCCACCTCGAGACCGGCTTCGGCCATGCGGTGCTGTTCCTGCACGGCGGCGTGCCGCAGAAGGAGCGCGACCTGATGGTCGCCGACTTCCAGGAGTCGCGGCCCGACGGGCCGAAGCTGTTCGTGCTGTCGCTGAAGGCCGGCGGCACCGGCCTGAACCTGACCGCCGCGAACCGCGTGTTCCACTTCGACCGCTGGTGGAATCCCGCCGTCGAGGACCAGGCGACCGACCGCGCGTTCCGCATCGGCCAGCAGCGCAACGTGTTCGTGCACAAGTTCGTCTGCAGCGGCACGCTCGAGGAACGCATCCAGCAGATGCTCGAGCGCAAGCGCGAGGTCGCCGACAGCCTGCTCGCGGCCGGCGAGGGCTGGATCACCGAGCTCACCAACGACGACCTGCGGCGGCTGCTCGTGCTCGACCGCCAGGAGGCCCTCGCATGATGGAGCGCAAGGTGGTCTCGCTGGGCGAACGCTGGCGGCGCGACGCGACGCGCGGCGTCGACGACCAGCGGCTCGCGCAGGCGCTCGAGGCGCTGCCGAGCATCCGCAAGCCCATGGTCCGCATCCGCGCCGGTTCGATCCGCGCCGAGATGGAGGGCTCGATGGGCTCGATCCACGAGGTCAGTCTGCAGATCCGCACGCTGCCGCGGAAGGACTGGCCGACGCTGGTGCGCGTGCTGCGCCGCAGCAAGTCGATCGTCGAGGCGCTCGAGAACGGCCGCGTGCCGCGCTCGTTCGACCGCCTGGTCGCGCGCATCGTCGGCGAACCGCTGTTCCCCGACGCGCGCAGCGTCACGTCCGGCTGCTCGTGCGACCTGCCCGAGAAACCGTGCCGCCACGTGCTGGCGCTGCACGAACTGTTCGCGCGCCGGCTCGACGAGAAGCCGTGGGAGCTGCTGCTCTTGCGCGGCGTCGACCTGCAGGCCCTGCTGGCGCGCGTGCACGCGACCGGCCACGAGGACCTGCCGCCGCTCGCGTTCGGCGTGCCCGAGGAGCCCGTGCTCTACCCGGACGCGGAGGACGCCGACCTCGGCCAGAGCCTCGGCCGGGCGCAGGTGCGCTGGCTCGCGGGCGAGACGTCGGAACGGTTCGCCGCGGCGGCGCTGCAGGCGCTCGGGTCGCTGCCGGCCGAGCGTCCGCCGGCCGAGCCGCCGGCGGCGAAGTGACGGGCCGCGGGCGAACACCCCGCGGCCGGCGCGCTCACTTCAGTTCCTTGACTTCCTTGACCATGCCTTCGAGCGCTTCCTTCGCGTCGAGGAACACCATCAGGGTGTTGGGCAGGTCGAACAGCGGGTTCCTGATGCCGGCGTAGCCCGGCGCCAGCGAGCGCTTGATCACCACGCAGGTGCGCGCCAGGTCGACGTCGAGGATCGGCATGCCCGCGATCGGGCCGGTGTTCTCGCGCGCGGCCGGGTTCACGACGTCGTTGGCGCCGACGACGATGACGACGTCGGTGTTCTTGAAGTCGCTGTTGATCTGGTCCATCTCGAACAGCTGGTCGTAGGGCACGTCCGACTCGGCCAGCAGCACGTTCATGTGGCCCGGCATGCGGCCGGCGACCGGGTGGATCGCGTAGCGCACGTGCACGCCGCGCTTCATCAAGAGCTCGCCGAGCTCGCGGCTGAACA
>VGXW01000533.1 GCA_016873195.1 Planctomycetota bacterium
GGGGACACCTACGGCCAGCGGGACTACGACTTCGCGGTCTCCGCCGACGGCGGGGTCTGCACGACGGGCGGGGTGGGCGTGTCCGGCAAGTACCCGGCGAACCGCGGGCAGGCCACCGTGACGCCCGCGAACTACGATGTCGCGCCGCTCGGCGGGCTCGGCGGGATGGGCATCGTGCAGCTGATGGCGCCGCCCGGCAGCAACGCCGACGGCACCAACACGGTGCTCGACGACAGCATCACCGTGAAGCGCACGGGCACCGAACTCACGGGCACGCTGAAGCAGCAGATGCTCGCGTGGCGCGGGTTCCCGAACGCCTCGGGCGTGCTCGTCGACGACAACGGCAACCCGACCAACATCGGCGACAACGAGGGCGACATCCGCCCGGCGCCGGTGCTGATGCCGGTGCCGTTCGCGGCGAAGTCGCGCCTGCGCAGCAAGTGGCTCGACACGGGCGCGAGCAAGCGCCGCGCGCTGCTGAGCGACGACGGCCTGCCGCGCGGCGTCGTGGAGCAGGGCGGTGCGCTCGCCGGGCCGGCCTACGGGTGGGCGGGCACGAACCCGACGACCGGCTACGTGAGCTTCGGGAGCGCGGGCGGCGAAGCCGTCAGCATCCTCTACCCGGAGGTCGGCGCGGCGATGGACGTGCTGTCGGTCGACGCCAGCGCGACGTTCCTCGACCAACCGGCCTACCGCGTGCAGTTGACGCCGGCCGCGGCGGCCACCCTCGGCGACGTCGTCGATCGTTACAGCCAGTACGAGGCGAAGTTGCTCGACGGCAACGGCCTCGCGCTCGGCAGCGCCCGCATCCTCTCGCACACGAACCAGGCGCTCGTGCTGTCGACCGAGGCCGGCGCCCTGCCGGCCGGCGTCGCGCAGGTCCGTCTGCTCGCGAAGTTCTTCAAGATCGTGACGAGCGGCGCCGAGGGGCTCGGCGCGACCTATCCGGGCAGCGTCGGCGGCGCACGGGTGCCCAGTGCCAACGTGCGGATCGGGTTCGCGTTCCACACCAACCCGGCGAGCGCCGGCGGTACGCGTTACCCGGCCACGGCGGGGACCTATCTCTACGACCTCGGCGAGGCTTCCGTGCAGGAGACCATCCGCCAGCTCGGCGCGGCGTTCGTGCAGGTCGACGTGCTGTTCGACTGCACCTACAAGAACGCCCCTGGCGACACGCCTCCCGCCCTGAGCCCGTCCTCGCCGCGGTCCGAACTGCACTTCCTGCGCGTTCCATTCCGCTTCTGAACGACTCCAACCTCCACAAACCGGATTCCGATGGCTCGCCCGGCGAACCAGCCGGGCCCGCCACCACACGAAGAACCCGCCGGCGCGGCACCGCCCGCTGGCACGACGACGAAAGGGTAGACACATGAAGCAAGCGAACCTCCGTTCCTTGGCGCTTGGCTCGGCGGCGATCGCGCTCGCCGCGCTGGTGGGCTGCGATGGGCGTACGACGGTCGCCGACGCCGGCAACGACTCGAGACCCCAGCTGGTCAGTGCGGATCTCGGCCGGCTCGTCGACGTCTACGCGTACCAGCGCATCGACCCGGCGGTGGCCGACCGGCGGCTGCGGTTCAACCGCCAGCCGGTGCTCGTGGCCGAGAACGTCGTCGTCAACCCGAACATCGAGTCGCAGATCCTGTTCGACGCCAGCGGCGCGGAAGTGCTCTCGGCGACCTACGAGTTCCGCCCGTTCGACAAGACCGTCGGCCACGAGGAACTCCTGATCCTCTGGGACAACCAGCACGCCGACGAAGCCGGCAGGTTCGCCGCGGCGCTCGATGCGGCCCAGGCCGGCCTGCCGAGCCTCGCGTCCGCCTACCGCGGGCAGAACACGATGCTGCGCCCGATCCCGATCGTGCCGCGCAATGCCGCGATCCGGCTGCAGTTCAGCGGCACGCTGGACGTCACGGAGGAGTTCTTCCGGATCAACCCGACCGCGATCCAGGTGCTCGAGTTCAAGGGCGACCCGGCCGTCGTCCGTCCGACCGAGGCGTTCCGCGTGCTGTCGGCGCGCGTGATCCCGCAGGGCACCCGCATCGTGGTCGACACGACGATCCTCGGCGGCGAGGGCGAGAGCGGGTTCACCACGCCGGGGCTGCCGTCCTCGACGGACAGCGTGACCGCGAACATCCGCATCGCGATCCCGACGCGCGGCGGCGCCGTGTCCTCGTTCTACCTCAAGGAGGATTCGATCGCCGAACTCAACGCGCTGGACAGCCTCGGCCGGCCCGCCGTCATCCGCGACTTCCGCTCGGGCAACCAGGCCGACGGCGCCGCGGGCCGCCTCTACGAGGCCGAAGCGCCGATGATCGTCGCCAGCCTCGGCATGGGCATCACGGCGATCGACACCGCAAACCGCGTGGTCACGCTGCACAAGCGGAGCAACTTCGTGCCGGTCCGCGC
>VGXW01000534.1 GCA_016873195.1 Planctomycetota bacterium
AAAACCTACGCCCTCGTGGTGCGTGCCGAGGATCCGACCACCGGTGGTCCCGAGATGACCATGCCGTGGTTGCGCATCGCCGGACTCACGACGCCGCCGTCGACGAACAACAACCGCGGCACGTGGATCATGCACGACGGGTTCCAGATCCCGGGCGGGTTGACCCCGATACCGATCAACCAGGGTCCCTTGTTCGTCGGCGTCGGCCTGCCCGCGAACCCGCTGTGGCCGGCGACCGACGGGCACTCGCTGTTCCGCGCCGACATGCTGCACGCGAACACGGGTGCGACGGTCGGCGAGAACCACCGCGCCGGGGCGCCGAACCCGACCTGGGCGGCGCCCGTCGCCGGCGCGCCGTTCACGACGCCGTGGACCTACATCCTCGGGCCGTTCGTCGTGTCGCCCAACCTGCACGTCGGCGGCGTCGACCCGACCAGCAACCGCCTCGGCCTGCCGCCGGGCCAGGTTGCGCCCAGCTATGGCATGAACGGCATCTTCCCCGACGTGACGGGCACACCGCGCAGCGACGGCATCGTGGTGCGCTTCACCGACAACCTGACGCCGCACGCGGTGGTCGTGCTCGGCGCGTCGCTCGGCTTCCGCGGCCCGCACTTCGCGCCGTTCCAGAACCTGTGGGGCTTCAGCTACATCGGCAACGGCCCCGACACGATCTCGCTGCTGGTGTCGACGCTGCAGGTCGGCGTGCGCGAACTCACGGTCGCGACGCCGGGTTCGATCCCGCCGGCGATCGTCGGCACGACCTTGGCGTTCCAGGGCCTCGTCTGGGACCCGAACACCGCCCTCGCGAACTGGTCGAACGCGCAGGGCGTGCGCTTCTGACCGCAGGTCCGACGGCGCGCGCCGGGCCGCCTTCTGGCAAGATGCCGGGGTGCTGCCGGCTGCCGCCGTGGTCCCCGATCTGCGGCCGCGGCGCGCCGGGCGGCCCCAGTCCAGCGCGCGATGAAGCACGACGACCGTTCCGACATGCTCGCCCGCATCGCGGAGGAGTTCGCGCGCAACGCCTACCGCACGGGGCTGCGCGAGCCCGACCCACGCGTGCACGCGGCGATGGCACGCCTGCCGCGCGAACGCTTCGTGCCGCCCGACCTCGTGCCGCGCGCCTACGAGGACAGCGCGCTGCCGATCGACTCGGGCCAGTCGATCTCGCAGCCGTTCATCGTCTCGCTGATGAGTTCGTTGTTGCGCCCGCAGCCGCACCACCGCGTGCTCGAGATCGGCACCGGCAGCGGCTACCAGGCGGCGGTGCTCGCCGGGCTCGTGCGCGAGGTCTGGTCCGTCGAACGGCTGCCCGAACTGGCGACGCAGGCGATCGTGCGGCTGCGCGAACTCGACTGCCGCAACGTGCACGTGCGCGTCGGCGACGGGCATCTCGGCTGGGCCGAGCACGGGCCCTACGACGGCATCGTCGTGACCTGCGGCGGCGAGCGCGTTCCGGGGGCGCTGCTCGACCAGCTGGCTCCCGGCGCCCACCTCGTGATGCCGGTCGGCCCCGAACACGACCAGCGGCTGCTCGACGTCACGGTCGGCGTGGACGGCCGGCCCGAACGGCGCGACGTGCTCGGCGTTCGCTTCGTGCCGTTCGTCGCGGCGGCGGCGCCGCTGCGCGCGCACTTCGAACTGTTCGAACAGCAGGACCACGTGGGGGTGCGCGGCTTCGGCGCGACCGTGGCCGAGGCCTTCGCGCAGGCCGCGCGCGGCCTCACGGCTCTGTCGACCGACCCGGGCCGCGTGCGCGAGCGGCGGCGCGTCGACTTCTCGTGCGGGGCCACGGACAGCCAGCACCTGCTGGCGCAGTGGCTCGACGCGGTGGCGCGGACGATGCGCGACGAGGGGTTGGTGTTCGCGCGGTTCGAGGTCCGGATCGAATCCGACCTGCTGCACGCGACCGGCTTCGGCGAGCCGATCGACGCCACCCGCTGCGCGCGGGAATGGGCTGGCTTCCGGGCCTCGGCGGATGCCGCGTTCGTCGGCCTCGTGCCCGAAGGCTGGCTCGCGCAGTGCGCCTCGGCCCTGTAGGGCGTCGCCGCAGCCTGGACCGGCCGGTCCCATGGCATGGAACGTGCCGCGGGAGCGGGAACCGGCACCCGGCCCTTCCAGATTCGTGCCGCTTGCTGCACGCTGATGGGCTGCTCGCGACATCGGAACTGCAAGGCAAGCCAACATGACGAAACTCTCGACCTCCCTGTTCTCCTGGATCCTTTGCGCCGCGCTGACCGGCGCGGTCTTCGGCCAGTCCAAGCCAGCGGCCGACGTCGGGCCGGACGCCGGAAAAGCGCAGAAGCCTGCCGCCACGGCCCAGGAGCCCGGCAAGGGCGCGCCGAAGACCGGCGGTTGCTGCGGCGACGCGGCGCCCGCGAAGGCCGAAAGCAAGGTGAAAAA
>VGXW01000535.1 GCA_016873195.1 Planctomycetota bacterium
AGGAAGCCGTGGATCTGCACGCGCCTGGGCAGCTGGTAGCCGCCGACCTTCAGCAGTGCGGGCCAGAACAGCGTGTGGAAGTAGGTGATGTCCTTGCCGAGGAAGTGCACGATCTCGCAGCGCGGGTTCTGCCACCAGTCGGCGAGCGACTGCCCCGTCCGCTCGCACCACTCGCGCGTGCTCGCGATGTAGCCGATCGGCGCATCGAACCACACGTACCAGAACTGGCCGGGAGCGTCGGGGATCGGGAAGCCGAAGTAGGGTGCCGGCCGCGAAACGTCCCAGTCCTGCAGGGGCTTGTCGAGGAAGTGCCCCGCGAGGTAGTTCGCGACCTCGGGCTGCAGGGCCCCGCTGCGCTGCGTCCATTCGGTCAGGAAACCCTGCAGGCCCGCCAGCGTGACGAACAGCTGCCGGCTCTCGCGCAGCTCCGGCCGCGCGCCGCTGTGCGCGCTGCGCGGGTCCACCAGTTCGGTCGCCGCGTAGGTCGCGCCGCACTTCTCGCAGCTGTCGCCGTACTGCTCGGCGGCGCCGCACCGCGGGCACTGGCCGACGACGAAGCGGTCGGCCAGGAACGTCTGCTGCACGGGGTCGTAGAGCCGTTCGACCGGGCGCTCGACGACCATGCCGGCGTCGCGCAGGCGCCGCCAGATCCCCGACGCGATCTCGAGGTTCGCGCGGCTGTCGGTCGAGCCGTAGTGGTCGAACGACATGCCGAAGGCGGCGAAGTCGCGCTGGTGCGCGACCGACATCTCGGCGATCAGCTGTCCGGGGGTGCGGCCCTCCTTCTGCGCGCGGATCATGATCGCCGTGCCGTGCGTGTCGTCGGCGCACACGTAGGCGACCCGGTGGCCGCGCAGGCGCTGGAAGCGCACGAAGATGTCGGTCTGCAGGTACTCGACGAGGTGGCCGAGGTGGATCGGCCCGTTCGCGTACGGCAGGGCGCTCGTGACGAGGATCTGGCGCGTCATGGGGCGGCAAGGCTAGCCCCGCGCGCCGGTGGATCCACGCCGGGGTTCGGCGCAGCGCGCGCGGGCTACCAGCCGACCACGAGCTGCATGCCGGGCGAACCGCCGATCGGCACCGGATCGGGCATCGCCGGGTCGAACGCGAGGAACTGCGCCGCCACCAGTACGCCGACGAAGCCGGGGTTGGCGGGCAGGCCGAACGGCAAGCTTGCGTCGCCGAACCCGTCGGCGATCACGAGCTGCGTGCTCAGCGGCGCGACGTGGACGAGCACCGTCGCCGGCGCGCCGGGCACGGGCACGCCGGAGCCGAGCTGGCCGAGGCCGAGCAGGCCGAAGCCGAAGCCGTTCGGCACGAGGTTGCCGGCGGCGATCGCGAACGCGGTGTTGCCGATGGCGGGCAGCCCGTTCAGCGGCCCGATCGCGGGCACGCCGACCGACGTCGGCGAACCGGCGCCGAGGTAGCTCACGGCCGCCCCCACGCGCAGGAAGCGCACGCCGCGCAGCGCGACGTTCGCGCTGCCCGTGGTCAGCGTCGTGAACACGCCGGGCGCGCTGCCGGTGTCGGTCACGGCCACGAGCGCGTTGGCCGTCGTCGTCGCATAGAGCTGCACGGTGCCGCCCGTGAGGTCGGCCGTGAGGCCGCGACAGCCGGTCGTCGCGGACGGGCTCAGCGTGTACTGCAGCGTCCAGGTGCTGGCCGCGTAGGTCCACTTCTGGATGCCGCCCGCACCGCTGGTGCGGTCGTCGGCCACGTAGACGGTGTCCGGATCGGCGAAGCAGAAGTCGTACGGCGACGCGGTCGCGGTCGGGAAACCCGGCAGCAGGGCCAGGATCTGTCCCGCCGTCGTCGGCAGGCCGGCGCCGACCGTGATCACGCCGCGCGTGCTGCCGCTGCCGCTCGTGCAGTAGAGCTGGCCCTCGTAGATGTCGATGCTGCGCAGGTTGGTCGGGGCCGCGGTGTTCAGGGACGTGCCGGTCGTGGCGCCGAGCGTCGTGAGCACGGCACCGCTGTTGGCGCCGCTGGCCCAGAAGTACTGGCCGTCCTGCGTCACGGCGCCGCGCACGTTGTTGGCGCTGAACACGTTGTTCAGCGCGGTGCTCGTGTCGATCGAGCCGTCGCGGCCGACGCGCGCGATCACGCGCGGCGTCACGGCGCTGGCCGTCGAGGCGACGCTGGCCGTGCCCGGGATCGCGCCGTAGCCCGCGGCCACGAAGTAGCGGCCGTCGCCGGACAGCGTCAGCAGGCCCTCCGAGGTCGCGGTGCCCGAGTTCGCGTAGGGCTGGTTCGCCCCGCTCGCCGCCGTCGGCAGCGCGAGCGACTGCACGAGCGTGCCGGCCGGGGTGTACTCGTCGAGGAACACGGGCTGCGCGGCGCTGGTGAGCGCCGCGGTGCCGGCGCCGCCGCGCACGACGACGAGGGGG
>VGXW01000536.1 GCA_016873195.1 Planctomycetota bacterium
GGAAGTGCACGACCTGCCACGCCGGTCTCGACCTCCTCGAGCACACGTCCGCCGACCGACCGCCCTACGCCGAGTACCGCAAGGAACTCGCGCAGCGCTGCGTGCCCTGCCACAGCGGCGCCGCCGAACACGCGGCGGTCGCCGGCCGTTCCGAGCGGAAGGTCGGCCCGATGCTGCACTCCGCGGCGAAGCCGAAGTCGCCCTTGTGCAGCGACTGCCACCCGCCGCACTCGGTGCTGCGCGGCGAGCCGGGCCGGGACATGGCCTCGCATTCGTGCGCGAACTGCCACGACAAGGCCTACGCGGCCTACGCCGCGTCGGTGCACGGCAAGGGCCTCACCGAGCCCGGGTCCGACTCGCCCGCGTGCGCCGACTGCCACCGCGGCCACGAGTCCGAGGGCAGAGCCGGCGCGCTGAACGCCGTGCGCCTCGGCCAGCCGTGCATGAACTGCCACGGCGACAAGGCGATGATGCAGCGGCACGGCCTGTCGACCGGGGTCGTGTCGACCTACCTGAACGACTTCCACGGCATGACCGTGAAGTTCTACCGGGAGGAGGGCAAGCGGGCCGGCATGCCGACGCTGGTCTGCGCCGACTGCCACGGCATCCACGACGTCGGGCCGGCCGACGCGAACAACGCGCGCCTGATGAAGGACAACCTGCAGCAGGTCTGCCGCGGCTGCCACGAGGACGCGTCGACGTCCTTCCCCGACGCGTGGCTGTCGCACTACGAACCGAGCCTCCCCAAGGCGCCGCTCGTCTTCGCGGTCAAGCTGAGCTACTGGGTGTTCATCCCGTTCGTGATCGTCGGTCTGTCGCTGCAGATCTTCGCGCACCTCGTGCTGTTCCCGCGCGTGCGGCGGCGCCGGATCGCGGCGGGCCACCACGTGGTCCACCACCCGCACGACGACGGCCGCCAGGTCGTGCGCTTCGGCCTGCGCTCGCGCCTCGAGCACCTGCTCGTGATGGCGACCTTCGTGCTGCTGCTGCTGACCGGCCTGCCGCAGAAGTTCCACGACAGCGGCTGGGCGGTCTGGACGACGCAGCTGTTCGGCGGCATCGACCTGATGCGGACCATCCACCGCGTGACCGGCTTCGTGTTCACGGGGCTCTGCCTCGTGCACCTCTCGACCGCGCTGTTCGGCGTGCTGTCCGGCCGCATGGAGATGAACATCGTCCCGGACAAGGCGGACTTCCGGGCCGCCGTGCAGAACCTCAAGTACTACATCGGGCTCGCACCGTCCCCGCCGAAGTTCGGCCGCTACGACTACCGGCAGAAGTTCGAGTACTGGGGCATGGTCGTCGGCAGCGCGGTGATGGTGGTTTCCGGGTTGGTGCTCTACTTCCCGCTGCTGTTCGCGGAGTATCTGCCCGGTCAGTTCATCCCGGTCGCCAAGGCAGCGCACACCTACGAAGCGATGATGGCGCTGCTGACGATCGTCATCTGGCACATGTACGGTGCCCACCTGAACCCCGATTGTTTCCCGATCGACAAGAGCATCTTCACGGGCAGGATCTCCCTGGCCCGCATGCAGCACGAGCACGCGCTCGAACTCGAGCGCGGCAAGGACAAGCTCGTGATCCTCGGCGCCGAGGCCGGCGGGGCCTCCGGAGCGGGACCGGCCGCGCCGTCGTGAGGCCGACCGCCGCAGCCGCCCCACCGGCGCCGGGCGCTGCGGACCCGCCCGCGCCCACCGGAGCAGCCGATGTGGCGTGAACTGATCCCGCTCGGCGTGGTGCTGTTCGGTTCCGCGGCGCTGGGCCTGTCGTTCAACGCGCTGCGCCCGCGCAACGGCATCGAGCTCGGGCGCGCCTACTTCGCCGCGCCGCCGGGCCCGGGTGCCGGGCCCGCGGCCGGCGCGGCGCCGGCCTCGGCGCGCGCCGCCGCCGAAGCGCTGGCCGCGCAGGCCGGGGCCGAGTTCCAGCTCGTCGACGCCGACGAGGTGCTGCGGCTCGTGTTGGCGACCGGCGGGGACCCCTCGATCGCGGTGCTGATCGACGCGCGCAGCAGCGGTCACTACCGGGCCGGCCACCTGCCGGGGGCCCTGCAGCTCGACTACTTCAACGTGCGGCAGGACATCGGCCCGTCGCTGCCGTTCCTGCGGCACTTCGTCTGGCAGCCGCTCGGCGCCGGCGGCGAACCCGCGGCGGACCAGCCGCTGCTGCCGCTGCTGGTGGTCTACTGCGAGTCGGACACCTGCCCGGACGGCTACCTGTTGTGCCGCATGCTGCGCGACGACTACGGCGTCGCCGCGGCGCGGCTGCGGCTCTACCTCGGCGGCATGCAGGACTGGCGCACGCGGCAGCAGCGCCAGGTGCGCGGAGGCATCCCGTGGTGAGGGCGCGCGGCTGCCTGGGCTGGCTGCGCGGGGGCGGCGT
>VGXW01000537.1 GCA_016873195.1 Planctomycetota bacterium
CGGCGGCTGACGTGACGCCCCGAGCGGGTCCCCGGCGACCCCCCGCCCTTCTCCCTTCGGCCACCGCGGCTGCGGCTTGAATCCGCCCTTCGCGCGGCTGGAATGGCCACATGACCACTGTCAAGCGCATCGCGGTGACCGGCGCCGCCGGTCAGATCGGTTACTCCCTGCTGCCGATGATCGCCAGCGGCGGCATCTTCGGGCCGAACGTCAAGGTGGCCCTGCAACTGCTCGAGGTCACGCCCGTCATGCCCGCCCTGGGCGGCGTGCGCATGGAACTCGAGGACTGCGCGTTCCCGCTGCTGACGGAGATCGTCGCCACCGACGACCCGAAGGTCGCGTTCAAGAACGCCGACCTGTGCCTGCTGGTCGGCAGCAAGCCGCGCACCAAGGACATGGAGCGCAAGGACCTGCTGACCGAGAACGGCAAGATCTTCATCGGCCAGGGCCGCGCGATCGCCGAGGTCGCCGGGCCCGACGTGCGCGTGGTCGTCGTCGGCAACCCGTGCAACACGAACTGCCTGATCGCGATGAAGAACGCCAAGGGCGTGCCCACCGACCGCTTCACCGCGATGACGCGGCTCGACCAGAACCGCGCCAAGGCGCAGCTCGCCGGCAAGGCGAAGAAGCACTGGTCGACCGTCAAGAACGTGATCATCTGGGGCAACCACAGCAACACGCAGTACCCCGACTGGCACCACGCGACGATCGACGGCGTGCCGGCCGCGCGGGCCATCGCCGACGACGCCTGGCTCACGGGCCCGTTCATGAAGACGGTGCAGGAACGCGGCAAGGCGATCATCGAGGCGCGCGGCAAGTCGTCGGCGCTGTCGGCCGCGCTGGCCGCGATCGACCACGTGCGCTCGCTCTACACGGTGACGAACAAGGACGACAGCGTCGCGCTGTGCGTGGTCAGCGACGGCAGCTACGGCGCGCCCGAGGGGCTGATCAGCGGCTTCCCGTGCACGACCGACGGCAAGGGCAACTGGAAGATCGTGCAGGGCTTCGGCCTCGACGACTTCGGCAAGCAGAAGGCCGCGGTCACGTGGAAGGAACTCTGCGACGAGCGCGAGATGGTCAAGGACATGCTCGGCTGAGGTCCCCACCGCCGCGACGCGGCGACCTGCCGCGGGCGGAACAAGGCAACTGGCGCCGCTGCGGCGGTTTCTACTGAGGTCCCCACCGCCGCGACGCGGCGACCTGCCGCGGGCGGAACAAGGCAACCGGCGCCGCTGCGGCGGCTGCCATCGAGAACGTGGAACTGCTCGCCATCGCGATCACGGTCGTCGCCGGCACCGCGATGGGGTGGATCAACAACCTCGCGGGCGGTGCCGGCGTGTTCGGCCTGCTGGCCTTCGAGTACGCCTGGGGCATGCCGCTGTCGCAGGCGAATCCCTCGACGCGGCTCGCGGCGGTCGCGATCGGCGTGTTCGCGTGGCTCGGCTTCCGCCGCGCCGGCCGCGCAGCGCCCGCGGGCGCCTGGGGCCAGGCCCTGATCGCGCTGCCCGGCGCCCTGCTCGGCGCCGAACTCGCGCGCGGGCTGCCCGACCTCGTGTTCCGCATCTACCTCGCCGCGGTGCTCGCGCTGCTCTTGTGGCAGCAGCTCGGCCCGGCCCGCGCCGGGGCCGCAGCACCGCGGTCCCGCTGGCTGCGCTGGGGCGGCTGTTTCCTGATCGGCCTGCACATGGGCTACGTGCAGGTCGGCACCGGCCTCGTCGCGACGCTCGTGCTCGCCGGCCTGCACCGCGACCTGCTGGTCGTCAACGCGGCGAAGAGCGTGGTCGTGATCGTGACCTCGCTGACCAGCGTCGGCAGTTTCGTCGCGCACGGCGCGATCGCCTGGCTGCCCGCCGGCTGCCTCGCCGCGGGCGCGGCGCTCGGCAGCTACCTCGCGAGCCACTGGAGCGTCAAGAAGGGCGCCGACGCGGTGCGCCGCGTCGTGGTCGTGGTCGCCGTGCTGACCCTGCTCGAGCAGCTGCGGCAGATCGCGCTCGCGTTCGGCTGAACGGCCCGTCGCGGCCCGCCGGGCCCGCTCCTATCGTGCGCGCATGAGCCGCCACGTCGTCGTCACCGGCGCCAGTTCCGGCATCGGCGCCGCCTGCGCCCGCGCCTTCGCCGCGCTGGGCGACCGCCTCTCGCTCGGTGCGCGCCGCGCCGACCGCCTGACCGCGATCTCGCCGGGCGCGTTCTGCCACGCCCTCGACGTCACCGACGGCAAGAGCGTCGAGCGCTTCGTCGCCGCGGCGGTCGCCGCGCACGGCCCGATCGACGTGCTCGTCAACAACGCGGGCCTCGCGCGCGGCGTCGAGAAGATCGCCGAGGGCACCGGCGAGGCCTGGCGCGAGATGGTCGAGACCAACGTGCTCGGCCTGCTCGAG
>VGXW01000538.1 GCA_016873195.1 Planctomycetota bacterium
ATGGGCTGCAATACCGTCTGCGCCTACCTGTTCTGGAACCAGCACGAGCCCGCGCCCGGCGTGTTCGACTTCTCCGGCCCGGCCGACGTCGCGCGCTACTGCCGCATCGCGCAGGAGGAAGGCCTGCACGTGATCCTGCGCCCGGGCCCCTACTCGTGCGCCGAGTGGGAGTTCGGCGGTTTCCCGTGGTGGCTCTTGCAGCACGAGGGCATCGCCGTGCGCACGCAGGACGAACGCTACCTCGCCGCCGTGCGCCGCTACCTGCGCGCCGTCGGCGAGCAGCTCGCACCGCTGCAGGTCACGCGCGGCGGGCCGATCCTGATGGTGCAGGTCGAGAACGAGTACGGCAGCTACGGCAACGACAAGCACTACATCGGCCTCGTGCGCGACGCACTCGCCGCCGCCGGTTTCGAGGTGCCGATGTTCACCTGCGACGGCCCCTCGCAGCTGCCGAACGGCACGCGCGACGACCTGTTCAGCGTCGTCAACTTCGGCGGCGACCCGCAGGGCGGTTTCGACGCGCTGCGCAAGGTCCGCGCGACGGGCCCGCTGATGTGCGGCGAGTACTACCCGGGCTGGTTCGACTCGTGGGGCAGACCCCACCATCGCGGCAACACCGACAACGTCCTGCAGGACCTCGGCTGGATGCTCGAGCGCGGGGTGTCGTTCAGCATCTACATGGTGCACGGCGGCACCTCGTTCGGTTTCACGGCCGGCGCCAACAGCCCGCCGTTCTCGCCGCAGAGCACGAGCTACGACTACGACGCGCCGATCGACGAATCGGGCCACACCACGCCGAAGTACTGGGCGATCCGCGAACTGTTCCAGCAGCACCTGCTGCCCGGCGAGACCTTGCCCGACGTGCCGCGGCCCGCGATGCCGCTGGTGACCGTGCCAACCGCCGAGTTCCGCGAGGTCGCGCGGCTGCGCGATCAACCGCTGCCGTGGCGCGAGAGCGCGGTGCCGCTGTCGTTCGAGCAGCTCGGGCAGGCGACGGGGCTCGTGCGCTACCGGACCCCGATCGACCGCGGCGGCACGCTGCAGCTCGACGCCCGCGACTACGCGCAGATCTCCCTCGACGGCCAGCGGCTCGCGATCCTCGACCGCCGGCACCGCCAGCGCGAAGTGGAGCTGCCCGCGAACGCGCGCGGCGAACTCGAGGTGCTCGTCGAGGCGTTCGGCCGGATCAACTACGGCGGCGATATCCACGACAACAAGGGCCTCGTCGGGACGGTCGAACTGGGCAAGGCGCCGCTGCTCGGCTTCTCCATGCAGCAGCTGCCGCTCGACGCGGCGTTCCTCGCCAATCTCGCCTACGAGCCCTGGGCCGGCCTCGTGCGCGAGCCGGCGATCTACCGCGGCGTGCTGCGCGTCCGGGAGGTCGGCGACACGTTCCTCGACCTCTCCGCGTGGCACAAGGGTGCCGTCTGGGTGAACGGCCACGGGCTCGGCCGCTATTGGGATCTCGGCCCGCAGCAGACGCTGTACCTGCCGGGTTGCTGGCTGCGCGAGGGCGACAACGAGATCCTCGTGCTCGACGTCACCGGCGACGCGCGCGAGCCGGTGCTCCCCGGCCGCGATCGGCCGATCCTCGACCGCGTGGGCGTGGACCCGTATGCGCCGGTCGCGCACCAGAAGGACGGCCAGCAGCTGCGCCGCGAGGGGATCGAGCCCGTGCACACGGGCACGTTCGCGCCCGGCAAGGACTGGCAGAGCGCCACGTTCGCGCCGGTGCGCGGCCGCTACGTCTGTCTCGAGGCGACCTCTTCGCTGCCCGACGATGCGTTCACGACGTGCGCGGAGCTGCAACTGCTGGGCGAGGACCAGAAGCCCCTGCCGCGCGGCGCCTGGCGCATCGTCTACGCGGACAGCGAGGAACTGGGTGCCGAGGACGGCAACGCGGCCCGGGCGATCGACAACGCGCGCGACACCTTCTGGCACACGCAGTGGCAGGGCGCTGCTCCGGGCCACCCGCACCAGCTCGTGCTCGACCTCGGCGCCGAGACCACGGTCGCGGGCCTGCGCGCGCTGCCGCGGCAGGACAGCAAGAACGGCCGGATCGGCGGCTACCGCCTGTTCGTGCGGCAAGAGCCGTTCCCGGGCCTGTGACGACCCCGGGGGGACTCACGCCGCGGGCGGCGCCAGCCATCCTCCGCCCACCATGTTCCCACCCGTCGGCTCCGTCGGGCGCATGCTGCGACCTTTCTCCGTGCTCGCGCTCGCCGCGGGCAGCGGCGCCACGCCCGTGAGCTTGCCGCCGGGGTTCCCCGGGTCGATGCTCGTCTGGCAGTCGGCGGCGCTCGACAACAGCTTCGCCGGCTTCGTGCTCAGCAACGCGCGGATCCTGGTCGTGCAGTAGGCGGTCGGGCGGGCGGCTC
>VGXW01000539.1 GCA_016873195.1 Planctomycetota bacterium
GGGGCGCCTGCGGGTGGGGCAGGGGCGTTGACCGCCGCGGCGCTTCGTCGGATCCTACTGCTCTGCCCTCCGGAAGGTCCGGAGCGCGCCCCTCCCGTCCACCTCCGCGGAGACCGACCATGCCACGCACCCTTCCCCTGCTCTCCCTGCTCGCCGCGTTGCCCGTCGCGACGGCCCAGACCTACACGGCCCACCCGATCGACAACCTTGCCAGCAGCACGTCGCAGAACATCCCGATCGCGGGCAACAGCGCCTCGTGGGACGAGGCGCGCAGCCAGTTCCTGTGGACCGCGCCGTTCCTGCCGCCGGCGGGCGGCCTGCTCACCGCCATCGAGCTGGTCCCCAACGTCACGGGCTCGACGCCCTACGAGCAGTTCGAGATCTGGCTCGACCACACGCAGAACAGCACGCTGTCGACGACGTTCGCGAACAACCTCTCGGGCAACCAGATCCTGGTCTACTCCGCGAGCCTCGGCAGCATCCAGTGGACCGGCGGCACCTGGAACCAGTTCGTGCTGCAGACGCCGTTCGCCTACGACGGCCAGAGCAACCTCGTGATGGAGGTCCGCAAGAAGATCAACCGGCCCAACAACCCGCCGACCTCGACGGTCTCGCACCGCGTGCTCGTGTGGCCGCGCCGCGCCGACCTGCCCGTGCCGATCTGGGCCTACGGCGCCTACGGCAGCGGCGCCGCGAACGCCGCCATGGCGACGACGTCCTACAACACGCAGATGCTGTTCCGGCTGCAGTGGCTCGGCACGCCGACGCTGGCGATCAACAGCACCCGCGACATTACGGGCAACGCGTCCCGCAGCTACTTCCACCTCGGCGCGGTCTGGACCTTGACCACGCGGGGACTGCCCAACGAGTTCTACCTCGCCGCTGCGGACTTCGGCCTGAGCCCGGTCGGCCTGCCGATTCCGGGGCTCGCCGGTGAACTGTGGCTCTTGTCGCCGGTCATCTACGGTGGCGCCTTCCTCGACCCGACGGGTGTGGGTGCGCTGACGTTCACGATCCCGAACGACCCGACCCTGGTCGGCGTGAAGGTCTTCCTGCAGAACGGTGTACTCGGTTCGACGTTCGCGATGACGAACGCCGTCGACGCGCCGATCGCCGCCTACTGAGTCCCCCGAACGCCGCAACGCGGCGACACGTCGAGCAGTCACGGCTGGCGCGGGGTGGTCCGCAGGCGATACTCCCGGCCCGCCCGCGTGGCATCTGCCGCGCCGGGCGCGGGACGATCCATGAAGACCACGCTCCCCGTCGCCCTGTCGTTCTGCCTGCTCGCCGCTTGCGCGTCGCCGCCAGTCGCTGCGGCGCCCGGGCCAGCGCCGCCCGCCGCCCCGCCGTCCGCGCTGCCGCTCGGCGCGTTCTCGATCAGCCTCTCGGTGAAGGACCTCGCCGCGTCGCGCGCGTTCTACGAGAAGCTCGGCTTCCAGGCCGACGGCAGCGAGGCCGCGCAGAACTGGCTGATCCTGCGCAACGGCGACCACGTGATCGGCCTGTTCGAAGGCATGTTCCCGAAGAACATGCTGACCTTCAATCCGGGCTGGACGCAGCAGGCGACCGCGCTGCCGGCGTTCACGGACGTGCGCGAGATCCAGGCGAAACTGCGGCAGGCCGGACTCGCGCTGACCACCGAGGCCGACCCCGCGTCGACCGGGCCCGCGAGCCTGGTGCTCGTCGATCCCGACGGCAACCCGATCCTGATCGACCAACACGTGGCGAAGCCGAGGTGACGGAGGCCGTTCCCGGCGCGGGGCGTGCAGCCGATTGCGGCTCGGCGGCACCGTCGGGAGCATGGACGCCCCGAGCCGAACCACCGTGAACGAACGCCCCGATCGCATCCCGACCCCCGCCCGCCCCTCCCGCCTGCGCAGCATCCTGCTGTGGCTCGTCGCGCTGCTGCTGATGCTCGGCGCGGGGGCCTACCAGCGCCGCACCGGACCGACCTACGACTACCGCGGCGCCCTCACCGTCGACGGCCAGCAACATGCCTACCGGCTGCTGCGCAGCGAGGAGACCACGAGAGACGTCGTGGTCGTGGTGCCGAACCCAGGCGGCAAACTCGGCGGCACGCTGCACTGGCGGCGCTATCCGACCGACGGTCCATTCCAGCAGGTGCCGCTGCAGGCCGACGCCGCCGCGGCCACGCTGACGGCCACGCTGCCGCGCCAGCCGGCCGCGGGCAAACTCGAGTACCACCTGGAGCTCACGACGCCCGCTGGCCCCGCGCGCATCCCCGCCGCCGCGGACGAGGAGATCGTGCTGCGCTTCAAGGACCCCGTGCCGCTGGCGTGGCTCGTGTCGCACGTCGCGATGATGTTCCTGTCGATGATGGTCGGCCTGCGCGCGGGCCTGTCGGCCCG
>VGXW01000540.1 GCA_016873195.1 Planctomycetota bacterium
TTTTGAACCTGGGCCTCCTGCACGTGCCGCGCGGCGAGGGCCTCGGCCGCTACGAGGCCCCGCGCGGCGAGGACGTGCACTACGTGCGCAGCAACGGCACGAACATGCCCGAGCGGCTCAAGGTGCGCGCGCCGTCGTTCACCAACATCGCGTCGTTCCAGGCCAGCTGCCTCGGCGCATCGATCGCCGACGTGACGATCACGCTCGCCGCGTGCGACCCGTGCTACTCGTGCACCGAACGCACGGCGGTCGTGGTGGACGGTGGCGGCCGGATCGTCGGCACCTTCCGCGACCTGCTGCAGCAGAGCCGCGCACGCACGCAGGCACTCGCCCGCGAGTTCGGGCGGCGCCCCGACCTCGACCTGCCGGAGCTGCCATGAAGACGCTCTTGCTGCCGATCCTGGTGCCCGCGATCGCCGGCCTGCTGGCGCTCCTGGTGCCGGCGCGCTGGCGGGCCCTGCGCGCGGCGTTCGGCGTCGCCGGCGCCGTCGCGGCCGCGGCCACCGCGCTCGACCTCGTCGGCCACCTCGGTGCCGTGCGCGCGGGCGGCATCACGATCGGCCCGCTGGCCCTCGACCTGTTGCTGCGCGCCGACGGCTTCTCGAACTGGGCGACCGCGTTCACGGCGCTGCTGACGCTCCTGTGCGCGATCTACTCGGTCGCCTGGTTCCGCGGGCGCGGC
The DNA here is from genome assembly GCA_016873195.1 of Planctomycetota bacterium. Classification (GTDB taxonomy): domain Bacteria; phylum Planctomycetota; class UBA1135; order UBA1135; family UBA2386; genus VGXW01. The sequence continues at coordinate 683 of VGXW01000540.1, forward strand.
GGTGCGCCGGGACACCACTACGCGCTGCTGCTGCTGGCGCAGTCGGGTGCTGCGACCGTGCTGCTCGCCGACCAGCTGCTGCTGCTCGTGATCGGCTGGGAGGTCGTCACCTTGTGCCTGTTCCTGCTGGTGGTCAACCGCCGGCCGGCGGGCAGCGAGGGCGCGGCCAAGGCGTTCGTGATGCTCGGGCTCGGCGACCTGGCGCTGCTGGTCGGCGCGGTGCTGGTCGGCCTGCAGCAGGCCGGGCCCGGCGAACTGCTGCAGCTCGACCTCGGCGCCCTGCGCGGCCGCCCGCTCGCGACCGGCGGGGCCGCGACCGCGGCGTGGCTCTTGCTGTTCGCCGCGGCCGCGGCCCAAGCCGGCGCGATGCCGCTGCACGGCTGGATCCCGACGATGGCCAAGGGCACGAACCCGGTCGTGATGGCGTTCCTGCCCGGTTCGCTCGACAAGGTGCTCGGCATCTACCTGCTGGTGCGCGTCTCGCTCGACTGGTTCGTGCCGGCCCCGTGGCTGCGCGCGCTCGTGATGCTGGTCGGCGCGGTCACGATGCTCGGCGCCGTGTTCCTGGCGATGGTGCAGCACGATCTGCGGAAGCTGCTCGCCTGTCACGCCGTGAGCCAGGTCGGCTACATGCTGCTCGGCATCGGCACCGGCACCGTCGTCGGCGTGCTCGGCGGCGTGTTCCACATGGTGAACCACGCGATCTACAAGGCCTGCCTGTTCCTCGGTGCCGGCAGCGTCGAGCGCGAGGCGGGCACGATGGAACTCGGCCGGCTCGGCGGGCTCGCGCGCACGATGCCGGTCACGTTCGGCAGCATGCTCGTCGCCGCGCTGGCGATCTCGGGCGTGCCGCCGCTGAACGGCTTCGCCTCGAAGTGGCTCGTCTACCAGGGCTGCGCTGCGGCCGGCCTGCCGCTCCTGCTGGTCGCCGCGGTGTTCGGCTCGGCGCTGACGCTGGCGTCGTTCGTCAAGGTCCTGCACTCGGTGTTCTTCGGCGCGCGGCCGCCGCACCTCGACCAGGTCGCCGAGGAGCCGGGGCTCGGCCTGCGGCTGCCGCTGGTCGCGCTGGCGGTGGCGTGTCTGGTGCTCGGCGTCGTGCCCGGGCTCGTGCTCGATCCGTGCATCGGGCCGGCGATCGGCCTGCCTGCCGCCGGTGCTGGCAGTGCCGCGGCGGCGCTCGCGGGCGCGCCCGCGGCGTCGGCGGCGGTCGGGGCCCCGGCCGCCGTGCTCGCCTATCCGCCCGGGGCGTTCGCACCGGGCACGATCACGGTGCTGCTGCTGCTCGGCACGCTCGCGGCGCTGTTCCTCGGCCACCTCGGCAACCTGCGCTGGCGCCGCACACGTTCGGTGTTCGTCGGCGGCGAGGCGATCGACCGCAACGTGCATCGTTTCCCGGGCACCGAGTTCTACCGCACGGTGCAGGAACTGCCGCGGATCGGCCCGCTGCTGGAAGCGGCCGACCGGCAGGCCTTCGACCCGTTCGAGGGCTCGATCCGCGTCGGCCGCCCGACGATCGCGCTGCTGCGGCGGCTGCACGGCGGCAGCGCGACGGCCTACGTCGCGTGGTGCGTGCTCGGCGCCGCGGCCCTGCTGGTGGTCCTCGTCTTCTGGAGGTGACCATGGACTTCGTGCTGCTGCTGCTGGTGCTGTTCGTGGTCCTCGGGTCGCTGGTGGGGG
>VGXW01000541.1 GCA_016873195.1 Planctomycetota bacterium
GGTCCGCCAGCAGGCGCCGTTGATGGTCGACGTGCGCGGCCGGTTCACGTCGTGTTTCGCCGGGCAGCCGCGGCCCAGGCGCCCGTCCGAGATCAAGGAGGACGAGGCGAAGAAGGCCGCCGAAGAGGCCAAGAAGGCCGCCGCGGAGGCCAAGGAAGGCGAAGCGAAGGCCGACGCGGACAAGCCGCTGATCGGCCCCGAGCCGCCGAAGGACGCGGCGCAGGACGCGGAGGCCGGCAAGGCCGCACCGGAGCCCGACATGCTGACCGCGGGCGAGAAGCCCGGCCGCATCGTGATGATCGGCGACAGCGACTTCGTGCGCGACGACTTCGTCAACGGCAGCTACCGCCAGGCGGGCGGGCCGTGGTCGGTGCCGCAGTCGGGACCGCAGTTCTTCCAGCTGCTGCTCGACTGGATCGCCGAGGACCGGGACCTCGTCGACCTGCAGGCGCGCGCCCAGGTCGACCGCACGATGAAGTTCGTGACCGACGAGGTCAGACCGGGCGAGGATCCGCGCGTCGCCGACGAGGCGATCGCCGGCAAGACGCGCTGGTTGCGCGGTCTCAACATCGTGCTGCCGGCCGTGCTGCTGGCCTCCTTCGGGCTCGTCGTGTTCCTGCTCCGCCGCGCGCAGAAGCGCGCGTTCCTCGCATCGCTGCAGTCGTGAGGCCCCGACGATGAACCTCCAGAAGCTCAACGTGGTCCTGCTGGTGGTCGCCGGCGCGCTCGCGGTGCCGACGACGGTGCAACTCCTCGCCGACGCCGAGTCGTTCGTCGACACGAGCCGCATCCCGCTCCTGTTCGACGGGTTCACGCCCGAGAACGTCGGCGCGGTCGTGATCGGCACGCCGAAGAAGGAGCAGCCGGCGCCGAACCCGCAGGCAGGCAACCAGAAGCCGGCGATCCAGTACGACCAGCTCGCGCTGCAGCGCACCGACCAGGGCTGGACGATCGCGCAGCCGTACGGCCCACCGGCGATCGACCTCGCGGGCGCGCCGGTCGGCAAGGACAAGGTCGAGAACGACGTGTTCTTCCACCTGCAGCGGATCCGCAACGACAAGGACGCGCTGGTGCAGCGCGCGGCGACGCCCGAGCAGCTCGCCGGCTTCGGGCTCGACGATGCGCACGCGACCCTGGTCAAGGTCACCGACCGCGGCAACCAGGTCGTCGTCGCCGAGCTCTACGTCGGCAGCGAAGCCGGCGCGAAGTTCACCGGCGGCGAGGGCGTGCGCGGCCTGTTCGTGCGCAAGGCGGACAGCAACGACGTCGTGCTCTACGAGTACGAGCGGCCGTGGAACCTCGCCGTGCAGACCGAGCCGTGGCTCGACAAGGTGCTGCTGAAGCTCGACCCGACGCAGGTCACGCGCCTGTCGCTGCGCAACGCCGCGATCGGGCCCAAGCCCCTCGTGTTCGAGCGCAAGGACGGCAAGGCTTCGTGGACCTGCGCCGAGCCGCCGCCCGACCGCGGGGCCCTGCGGCAGACCGAGGTCGAGAACTTCCTGCAGCGGCTGCGCTGGATCGCCGCGCAGGACTTCCGCATGCCGCTGCAGCGCGCCGGCAACCTGCAGGCGCTCGGCCTGTCGCCGCCGCAGATCGAGCTCGAGATCGGCTACCAGGACGGCGAGGTGGCGAAGTCCGCGAAGTTCTCGGTCGGCAGCAAGATCGAGGAGAAGAACGAGGTCTACCTGACCTGCTCGGAGTCGTCGTTCCTGATGACGTGGCCGGCGCCGATGGCGACGCAGTTCGAGACGAGCCCGGCCGAGTCGTGGTTCGATCCGGCTCCGCCCAAGGAGACGCCGAAGGAGCCGGCGCAGGAAGCGCCGAAGGAACCCGCGAAGGAAGCGCCGAAGGAAACGCAGCAGCCCGGCGGCACCACGCCGGGCGGCGGCCGGTGACCTGACCCGCGCACCGTCCCCCGGTTGTTTCGGCCGGGCGCGGCTGCATGATCGCGCGCGTGGTACCGACCGTGAGCCCGGATCCCGGCGGCGCGGCCGTCGCGTCGCGCCTCGCGGGCTTCCACGCGCGCCTGCGGCGCCAGTTCGCGCGCGGCGCGGCGACCCGGGCCGGCGCCGTGACGCTGCTGGCCCTCGGTGCCCCGGCACTCGGCGCAGCGTGGCTGCTGGCCGGATCGTGGCCGTTCGTGCTCGCGATCGTGCCGCTCGTCGTCGCCGCCGCGATGGGGGTGGCCGCGCTGCGCACGTACCGGCTCGCCGCCGCAGCACTGCTGCGGGTCGCCGCGCACGGCGACGTATCGGTCTTCGGCGACGAGTTCGCGACCTGGCTCGAGTGGGCGCCGCGGCGCCGCGAGGCGGCGCTGCTCGATTGGCTCGGCCAGGACCTGGCGGCGCG
>VGXW01000542.1 GCA_016873195.1 Planctomycetota bacterium
GTGAAGCCGGTGATCAGGGCCCTAGGAGGAGGTGACATAGTCCCCCTGCAGGTCGCGCGCGCTGAGGATCGGGTCCTCGATCGGCCAGCGGAATCCCCACTCCGGATCGTCCCAGCGGATCGTGAACTGCCGCCCAGGCACGAAGTGCGTGTTCTGTTTGTACCAGTAGACGAGCGGCCCGCGCACGGCGAGCACCGAGTTGCCGATGCCGGCCGGGATCAGCAGCTGGTGGTGGTTGCTGTCGCTGAGCGTGAAGGCCTGCCAGAGGCGGTAGGTGGGGGACTCGGGGCGGTTGTCGGCGAGCAGCGCGTAGCCCTCGCCGTGGAACACGCTGACGAGCTTGGTCGTCGCCCAGTCGCCGTGCAGGCCGCGCAGCACGCGTTCGTGCGACACCGACACGTCGTCCTGCACGAACTCGAGGTCCGGGCAGACGTCGCGGTACTTCGCCGTGTCGAAGAGCTCGACGTAGCGGCCCCGGTGGTCGGTGAACACCTCGGGCACGATGAGCTTCACGCCGTGGAGTTGCGTGGCCTCGATCCGCATGCGCCGGTGCTATCGGCCGTTCGGCCCAGGCGCTTGAGGGCGGCCGCCGCCGGCTCAGCCGACGCCGGCGGGTGCGGCGGCGAGCAGTTCGCCGTAGACGGCGAGCACGTCGTCGACGAACGCGGGCAGCCCCCGCGGCGGGCCGATCCCGCGCTGCAGCCGGCCGAGCAGGCAGGGGTCGCGCTGGAACGACAGCAGGCACGCGGCGAGCTCGCGCGTATCGCCGGCGGCGAACAGCAGTCCGTTGCGGCCGTGCTGCACGAAGTCCGGGATGCCGCCGATGCGGCTGCCGACGACCGGGCAGCGCGCGGCGAGCGCCTCGGCGACGACGAACGGCGCGCAGTCGTCCCAGACCGACGGCACGACGATCACGTCGAACTTCGCGAGCAGCTGCGGCAGCGCGGCGGGATCGTAGCGGCCCGTGCAGCAGAGCCGCCCGGCCCGGTCGATCCGCTGCAGCAGCGCGCGGTAGTCCGCGGCGACGTCGCCGAGGGCGACGCAGTGCACGGCGCCCGGCGGCAGTGCCTGCAGCGCCTCGGCCAGCACGTGCACGCCCTTGTGCGGCAGCACCGAACCGAGGAACGCGGCGCGCAGCGGCCGCTGCAGGCGGTCGACGGGCTGGCGCACGGCGCCCACCTGCTGCCAGATCGAAGCGACGCCGTGCGGCTCCTGGCGCAGCACGCGGACGTGCCCCGGGTCGTCGCCGTTCTGCACGTGGAGGTCGCGCACCCGCGACGAGACGGCAAGGTGCACGTCGAAGTGCTCGCGCAGCATCGACACGCCGGCGGCCTTGCGCGCCGCGTGCGCCGCGGCGCTGCCCGGCGTGCCGAGGCACCGTGCGCAGGCGCTGCCGTCGCCGCTGCTGCCCGCGCAAGGTTCGAGCCGCTCGCTGACCAGGTACAGCCGCGGGCAGATCGCCCAGTAGTTGTTCGAACTGAGCACGGTCGGCAGCCCGCGGCGCCTGCACTCGGCCGGCAGCGACATGCCGAGGTTGTGCAGGTTCCAGAAGTGCACGACGTCGGGCCGCAGTTCGTCGAGCAGGACCGCGAAGCGCTCGCGCACGGCGGGGTCGTCGATCTCGCGGTGGGGGTGCTGCAGGTCCATGAACCCGCTCGGCCGGTTGTGGATGCCGAACAGGGCGACGCCGTCCTCTTCGTGGCGGCGCAGGCCGTAGGCGGGCAGGTCCGGGGCGGGCTGCGCTGCCGCGTAGACCACCGAGACCCGCTGGCCGCGCGCGGCGAGTTCGCGCGCGAAGTGCCGCGGCAGCATCGTGCCGCCGCCGCTGTCGGCCCAGCCGTACATGACCAGCAGCACGTGCGGCGCCGCCGGGCGCGGCGCCGGCAGCGACCAGACCTTCTCGGTGGGCTCGACCGGCACGCCGCTGGGGCCGTCGAACACGTCCCACGGCCGCTGCTGGTGCGCAATGCTCCAGCAGGCGCGGCCGTCCGGGCCGATCGCGAGGCCGCGCGTCGTCCGGCTCGCCGCGACGACCGGGTGCGCGATCTCGACGAAGTCGAAGTCGCGGAGGCGCGGGGTGCGGCCGGCCGCGGCCGCCCGCTGCAGCGCGACCACGTTGCGGGCCGCCGCGGGTTCGTCGCGGCACAGCCGCAGCGCCCGTGCGGCGGCCGCACCGGCGCCGGCGCAGGCCAGGATGCAGGCGCTGTTGTTCGCGAAGGCAGCCCGCACCGCCACGGCCTCGGGCCCGCGGAGCGGTTGCGCGACGGCGCGCCGGTACGCGTCCAGCGCCAGCTCGGCGTCGGTGTACGGCCCGAGCGCGCACAGGGTGCCGAACTCGAACCA
>VGXW01000543.1 GCA_016873195.1 Planctomycetota bacterium
TGTGCCGTCGCGCGCCGGGCGGCTGGTCACACGTTCCCCGCCGGCGCGCGGCCCACGGCGACGCCGCCGAGCTGCTCGGCGATCGCGTCGATCATGCGTTGCGCCTTGACGGGCTTGGTCAGGTGGTCGTTCATGCCGGCCGCGAGGCATTTCTCGCGGTCGCCCTCCATCGCGTTGGCGGTCACCGCGAGGATCGGCAGCGGCCGGCGGCTGCCGCGCGGCAGCTGGCCGAGCGCCTCGAGCTCGCGGATCACACGCGTCGCCTCCCAGCCGTCGAGCACCGGCATCTGCACGTCCATCAGCACGAGGTCGAACGGTGCGGACCGCACGCGGTCGACCGCCTGCTGGCCGTCGTCGACGAGCACCGTCTCGTAGCCGGCCTTGCGCACGATCGCGTCGAGCACGCGCTGGTTCATCTTGTTGTCGTCGACGACCAGGACCCTGCCCTTGCCCGCGGCGGGCGCGGCGTCCGACTCGCCAGCCCCGGGGGCCGTCGCCGGAGCGAGCGCCCGGGCCACGGCCCGCAGCAGCAGTTCGGCGGTGAACGGCTTCGGCAGCACGTCGTCCATGCCCGCGGCGCGGCAGGAATCGTGGTCCGCGGCGTCGTTCGCGGCCGTCAGCGCGAGGATCGGCAGGGGCCGCGCCGTGGTCTGCGGCAGGCGCTGTTCGGCTTCGAGCTGGCGGACGCGGCGGGTTGCCTCGAGCCCGTCGAGTTGCGGCATCTGGCAATCCATCAGCACGGCGCCGAAGGGGCGCGAGAGCAGCAGGTCGATCGCCTGCTGGCCGTCCTCGGCGGTTTCGACCTCGCAACCGGCGCGCTCGAGGAACGTGCGCGCGGCCCGGCGGTTGATCGGGTTGTCGTCGACGACGAGCACGCGGCCGCGGAGCTTCGTGACCACGGCGACCGGGTCGGCGGCGCCGGAGGCAGCCCCCGCCTCGGCGGCCTGCAGCCAACAGACGAACGGCCCCGTGGCGGTGACGATCGGCAGGCGGCCGAGGCCCGCGGCAGCGGCGTTGGGCTCCGCCAGGCGCTGTTCCAGCACGGCGAGCCGGCCGGTCGCGCCGACGCGATCGTGCAGCTTCGCGAGCAGCGCCGCGACGTCCGGCAGGCCCTGGGGATCGACGACGGCCCAGTCGCCGGGCTGCAGGCTGCCCGCAGAGGTCGCGGGGTCGCCGAGCACCACGACCGCGGTCTCGGCGAGCCCGGCCGCGAGAGCCCGCTCGCGCACGCTCTCGCCGACGATCGGGCGGGCCGTGAGCACGGCGAGCCGCTGGCAACCGGTCGCCGGCCGCGCCGGAGGTGCCGCCGGCTCGCCGCTCCACCCGAGGTCGGCGGTGAACCAGAACGTCGATCCCGCACCGGGCGTGCTGTCGACGCCGATCGCGCCGCCCATCAGCGTGACGAGTTCGCGGCTGATCGCGAGGCCGAGGCCCGTGCCGCCGAACCTGCGCGTGGTCGACGAGTCGCCCTGCTGGAAGGCGCGGAACAGCGTGCCCTGGACCTCCGGCGCGATGCCGACGCCGCTGTCGCGCACTTCGAAGCGCAGCAGGCGCGGCGCTGCCGGATCGGGGCCCACCGCGACGACGATCCGGCCCGTGTTGGTGAACTTGAGCGCGTTGTTGAGCAGGTTGCCGAGCACCTGGCGCAGGCGCGTCGGATCGCCCGTGCAGTTCGCCGGCAGACGATGGTCGACGACGGCCGCGAGCAGCAGGCCCTTCCTGGCCGCAGCGGCGGCGACGAGGTCGACCGCGCCGTCGACGAGGTCGCGCAGCGGGAACGGCACCTGCTCCAGCACGAGCTTGTGCGCCTGGATCTTCGAGAAGTCCAGGATGTCGCTGATGATCGACAGCAGCGACTCGCCGGCGGCCTTCGCCGACTTCGCGAGGTCGCGCTGCTCGGCGTCGAGCTCGGTGCCGAGCATCAGCTCGTTCAGGTTGATGATGCCGTTGAGCGGCGTGCGCAGCTCGTGGGACATCGTCGCGAGGAACTCCGTGCGCGTGCGCACGAACGCGTGGATGTTGCGGGTGAGCCGCCGCACCTCGTCGGGGCCGTCCTCCTCGATGGCGAACGCGTCGCTGTCGAGGTGCGCCCGTTCGGCGGCGTCGCTGAGCCGCTCGATCGGCCGCACGATCTTGTGCGCGGACCAGAACCAGGACAGCAGCACGATCGCCGCGTAGACGAGCGCCGCGATCCACGAGGCCACGTTCATCAGGAACTGCTGGCCCGCGAGGTCGCGTTCGTGGTACTGCGCGCGGCGATGCAGGTTCTCGGCGACCGATCCGATGCCGGCGATCACCGACGCGGCGAGCCGGTCCGCTTCGGCCGCGAGCCGGGCCAGTTCG
>VGXW01000544.1 GCA_016873195.1 Planctomycetota bacterium
CCCGCCCTCGTCGTAGCCCACGTAACCCGGCGGCGCGCCGATCAGGCGCGAGACCGCGTGTTTCTCCATGTACTCCGACATGTCGATGCGCACGAGGTTGTCCTCGCTGTCGAACAGCGCCTGCGCGAGCGTCTTCGCGAGCTCCGTCTTGCCGACGCCGGTCGGGCCGAGGAACAGGAAGCTGCCGATCGGGCGCTTGGGGTCCTTGATGCCCGACCGCGCGCGGATCACCGCGTCGGCGACGGCCTGCACCGCCTCGTCCTGGCCGACCACGCGCTCGTGCAGGATCCGGTCGAGCTGCAGCAGCTTGTCGCGTTCGCCCTGCACGAGCCGCGTCACCGGGATGCCGGTCCAGCGCGCGACGATCTGCGCGATCTCGTCGGCCGTGACCTCCTCGCGCAGCAGGCGCTGCCCCGACGCGCCGCCCGCAGCCGACCGGGCCTCCTCCGCGGCGAGGTCCTTCGCCGTGGCCGGGATCAGCCCGTACTTGAGTTCGGCCGCCTTGTTCATGTCGTAGCGGCGCTCGGCCTGCTGCTGCTCGGCCCGCAGTGCCTCGAGCCGCTCGCGCAGCGCGCGCACCTTGGCGATGGCACCCTTCTCGGCCTCGTACTGGGCCCGCATCGCGTCGGCCCGCGTGCGCAGCTCGACCACGTCCTTGCGCAGTTCCTGCAGGCGCGCCTTGCTCGCTTCGTCCTTCTCCTTGCCGAGCGCCGCCTCCTCGATCTGCAGCTGCACGAGCCGGCGTCCCACGGCGTCGAGTTCGGCCGGCAGCGAGTCGATCTCGGTGCGGATCGTCGCGCAGGCCTCGTCGACGAGGTCGATCGCCTTGTCGGGCAGGAAACGGTCGGTGATGTAGCGGTGCGACAGCGCGGCGGCGCCGACGAGGGCGGCGTCCTGGATCTTCACGCCGTGGTGCACCTCGAACCGCTCCTTGAGCCCGCGCAGGATCGAGATCGTGTCCGCGACGGTCGGCTGCTCGACGAGCACCGGCTGGAAGCGCCGCTCGAGCGCCTTGTCCTTCTCGACGTGCTTTCTGTACTCGTCGAGCGTGGTCGCGCCGATGCAGTGCAGTTCGCCGCGCGCGAGCATCGGCTTCAGCATGTTGCCGGCGTCCATCGCGCCTTCGGCCTTGCCCGCGCCGACCACCGTGTGCAGTTCGTCGATGAACAACAGGATGCGGCCCTCGCTGTTCTCGACCTCGGCCAGCACGGCCTTCAGGCGCTCCTCGAACTCGCCGCGGTACTTGGCGCCGGCGACGAGGCTGCCCATGTCGAGCGCGAACACGGTCCTGTCCTTCAGGCCCTCGGGCACGTCGCCGCGCACGATGCGCTGCGCGAGCCCCTCCGCGATCGCCGTCTTGCCGACGCCGGGCTCGCCGATCAGCACCGGGTTGTTCTTCGTCTTGCGCGACAGGATGCGGATCACGCGCCGGATCTCCTCGTCGCGGCCGATCACCGGATCGAGCTTGCCGGCCTTGGCGAGCTGCACGAGGTCGCGGCCGTAGCGCTCGAGCGCCTCGTAGGTCGCCTCCGGGTTGGCGCTCTGCACGCGCTGGTTGCCGCGCACCTCCTTCAGCGCGTTGAGGAAGCGGCTCTCGTCGATCGCGAACTTCCGGAACAGCTCGCGCAGGCCGTTCTTCGCCGCCTGCAGGATCGCCAGGAACAGGTGCTCGACCGAGACGTAGCCGTCGCGCATCTTCGCGGCCTGCTGCTCGGCCGCGGCCAGCGCCTGCGCGAGATCCTGCGTCAGGTAGATCTTGTCCGCCGCGAAGCCCGGGCCGGACAGCTTCGGCAGCTTCTGCAGCTCGAGCTCCACGGCCTTCAGCAGGCTGTCGCCGGGCACCTCCATGCGCTGCAGCAGCCGGCGCACGAGCCCATCGGCGGGTTCGATCAGGGCGAGCAGCAGGTGCTGCGTGTCGACCTGCTGGTGGCCGAAGGTGACGGCCCTGGTCTGGGCGAGCTGCAGGGCTTCCTGCGACTTCTGGGTGAGCTTCTGTAGGTCCATGGGGAGTGCGTCGCCGGCGCGGGTCGCGCAGCGAGCCCGCCGCAGGGCAGAAGGCGTGCCATCGGAGACGACAGCTTCTTTTCCATTGTTGCAATTGATGTTACGTCAACCAGTCGACAGTGCCAAGGCAAGGTTTGGCCGCCAAGATGGCACGATCCTGGCGTGAGGCGCCAAAGTGGCACCGTACCATCCAGCGCTGCGGCGGCCGATCTGCCGCTGGCCGGCGCCCAGGTGGCGCACTGCGAGGGCTGACCGGGCGCCGCGCCGTTCAGTAGACGTAGCACTCGCCGCCGCTGCTCGTGGTCGCGCCGAACGCGTTGACGCCCGGA
>VGXW01000545.1 GCA_016873195.1 Planctomycetota bacterium
TCGACTTCGGCAAGAACTACGATCTCGGCGACCACTGCGCGTTCGCGGACGCCCGCGTCGTGCGGCGGTAGCCACCACCCTCCGCCCCGCCATGATGCTCGCCGTCGCCGCAGCGCTCTGCGGCTTGCAGGACCCCCAGCTCGCCGCCGTGCTCGCCGACGAAGCGCGCCGCACCGCGGTCGTCGCGCGCTGCGCGCCGGCGGTCTGCTCGGTGATGGCGATGGATCAGCCCGGCGGCGGCAGCGGCGTGGTGATCGATCCCGCGGGCTTCGTGCTGACGAACTTCCACGTCGTCGGTGCGGCCGACCCGAAATACGAACTGCCGGCCCCGCCCCCGCCGCCCGCGGCCGAACTCGAGGCTTGGCGCGCAGCGCACCCGGGTGCTGCCGCCGAGGACGAGAAGAAGTTCGTCGCCGACTGGCAGGCCGCCTGGCGCGACGAGCACCAGCCGCGCGGCGTGGCGCACTACAAGAACAAGAAGGTCGGCCTACCCGATGGCCAGCTCTACGAAGGCGAGGTGCTCGGCATCGACCCGGGCAGCGACCTGGCGCTGCTGCGGCTGTTGCCGAAGACGCCGGGCCAGACGTGGGCCGCCTGCGACCTCGGCGACAGCGACGACCTGCTCGTCGGCGAGACGGTGTTCGCGATGGGCAACCCGTTCCTGCTGGCGACCGACTTCACGCCGACGGTGACGTTCGGCATCGTCTCGGGCACGCACCGCTATCAGGAAGGGCAGGGCAACCGCATGCTCGTCTACCCGGACTGCATCCAGGTCGACGCGCCGGTCAATCCGGGCAACTCGGGCGGGCCTCTGTTCAACGAGCGCGGCGAGGTGGTGGGCATCAACGGCCGCATCTCGATCGGCGACCGCGGCCGGGTCAACGTCGGCGTCGGCTTCGCGATCGCGAGCAACCAGATCAGGAACTTCCTCGGCGACCTGCTCGCGGGTCGGCACGCCGAACACGGCACGCTCGACATGAGTGCGTGGTTCATGACGCAGGGCGGGGGGCAAGCGCGGCGAAGAGGCGTGTTCGTGCAGCAACTGTTCCGCGACTCGGTGGTGGCGACGGCCGGCATCGGCCTCGGCGACGAGATCACGTGGTTCAACGGCACGGAGGTGCGCTCGGCCAATCAGCTCGCGACGCTGGTCGGCGTGCTGCCCGCGGGGACGTGGGTGGGGTTGGGCTACCGGCCGAAGAGCGGCGAGACGGCGTTCGGCGAGGAACGGCGCGTGCACCTGCAGCTGACGAAACTCGACACAGGCTCGAGCCGCGATGGGACCGGCGCGGACGCGCGGCTTGCGAGCCGGCAGAACCGGCGGCTCGCGACGCAGGCGGTGGTGCGGCGGTTCGCGGCGGGGGTGGAGGCGGAGGCGGGGGTGGGCTGGACCGTGCAGGGCTCGGGCGGCGTCATGCGTGCGGCCGGCGACGGCGATCGGCTGCGGCTGGAAATCGGCGAACTCGTGCTGGTGCGGCTGTCGGCCGGTGAAGGCTTCGCCGTGGAGGGTGGGAAGGCGCGCGAGCTGTCGGCCGCCGAGCGCGCACGGCTGCACCGCGAGTGGCTGTGCAACCCGATGCTGTGGCCGCGTGGCCGCTCCGCGGCGCGGCTCGGCGACGCGGTGCTCGCGGGCGGCGTGGTCGTGCACGGCGCACCGGCCTTCCGGTTCGAGTTCCCCGGCGACGGCGAATGCGAAGCGTGGCTGTTCGCCGACGGCACGCCCGCGGGGTGTACGTTCCGCGACCCGATCCGCCGCGCGAAGGTCGAGTGGCACGTGCGCGGCCGGGAGGTGAGAGTGGTCGTCGATGGCGTGGCCGAGGCGGGCTGGAGCGTGGCCGCGCTGCAGGGCGGGCCGGTGGACGAAGGCTGGTTCCGGAGGCCGTGATGGTGAGATGGCCTGCGTGGTGGCAATGGGAACTCGAGCTCAGTCCTCACCTGTTCAAGAGGATGGTGGACCGGGGGTTCTCGGAAACCGATCTCCGGGAGATGCTGGACAGCGCCATCTCCTTCCACGCCGACCCTGAGCCAGGCCGCTGGGTTGTCGAGACCAGGCTCGGCGCAAGGCACGTCATCGTGGAGCCCGACGAGTTCGAGAGACTGCTGATCGTGATCACTGCTTTCCCTGTGGATGGACCATGAAGCACTCCTACCTCGAAGTGACGTTCCGCAGAGGGCGCCCGCTGGCGGCCTACTACTACCTGCCACGGCGGGATGGCGACTCGAGCGTGCGTACCGAACGAGCGAGCGGTGGGCTGGTGGTCGACTTCGCCGCCGACGGGCGGCCGATCGGCATCGAGATCACTGCGCCGACCCAGCTCGTGCTCGGTCAGC
>VGXW01000546.1 GCA_016873195.1 Planctomycetota bacterium
CCCAAGCGGACAGAAGCGCCGCGCGACTACGTGATCCCGTCGGTGGCGCGCGACGAGGCGAAGATCAGCCAGAAGAGCCGCGAGACGGCGGCCGCGGTCGAGGGACTGACCGAGCGCGCGCGGCGCGACGGCAGCGAGCGCGCGGGAGTGGTCGAGGCGGCGCGCACGAAGCTGCAGAACGGCGGGCTCGACGCGCCGGCCGTGCTCGCGGCGACCGCGGAGCGGCTGCTCGGCGCGAAGTTCCTGGGCGAGTAGGCGAAGGGCGCGCCAGGAATGCCGCAGCCGTCAGAGCTGCGGCGGAATGCCGAGTTTGGGTGAGTTTACGAGAATCCCATAAACTGCCCCAAGATCGGTATGAGCGCGCTGCGCGCCGCCCCCCGCCCAGTGGCCCAGGGCTCCTGCCGCGGGCGCCGATCGGCTACAACCTCGGCGCCCCTCCCCGCGCCGTGTCGAGTTTCCGTTCCGCCCTTCTCGCCGCCGCGCTCGCCTTCGGCGGGCCCGGCTTCCCGCGCGCCCAGGAGCCGCCGGTCGAACTGCCGGCGGCGGTCCTGTCGATCGAGGCCAGGATCGACAAGGCGATCGCCGACTACGAGGCCGCGAGCAGCGACCCGAAGCAGCAGGCGCGCCGCAACCGCGCGCTGTTGTGGCTCGGCGACCTGGACCATCCGCGCGTCACCGACTACCTGGCGAAGGAGCTCACGGCGGCCGGCGACTCACCGTTCGCGGCGGTGGTGCTGCAGGCGATCGGGCGGCAGGCGCGGCCGCAGCTGCAGGACGCGGCGATGCGCGTGCTGCGGCGCGACGCGGCGCCGTTCGCCGCGCGGATCGCCGCGGCGAACGCGATCGTGCGCTGCGGCGAGTCCGGCGTCGACCGGCTGCTCGACCTCGTGCGCAGCGACGACGACACGATCTCCGACGCGGCGCGCGACTTCGCGGTCACCGCGCTCGTGCAGGGCGGCGGCGGCCGCGCGCTGGCCGGCCTGGCGCCGCGGCTGCTGACCGGGACGCAGGCCGAGCGGCTCAGGATGCTGCGGCGCATGGACGCCGCGCAGGGCGTCGCGGAGGTCAGCCTGGCGCGCATCCGGCTCGTCGCCGAGGGCGACGAGGCGCTCGCGGCGCTGGCGTGGCGCCAGCTCGCCGCCGAAGGACACCCGCGCGCCCGCGAGTTGACCGCACAGGTGCTCGAGCGGCAGGCCGACGAGCCGCCGCCGGCGATCGCCGGGGACCTCGTGTTCGGCCTCTGCCTCGTGCGCCTGCCCGAGTTCTACCCCGCGATCCTGCGCCTGGGCGCGAGCACGGCCGCGCCGGTGCGGAACGCGTTGCGCGCCGTGGCGCCGCTGGCCGGCAAGGACCCCGAACTCGTGCGCTTCCTGGCCACGAAGGGCCTCGAGAACGAGTCGCCGGCCGTGCGCGACGTGGCGCTGATGCTGCTGCGCGAGGCGCCGCAGGACGGAGTGCGGCCGCTGCTCGCCAAGGTGCGCGCGGCGCTGCAGAAGCCGAACAAACGCTCGCTCGACCTCGCCGTCGGCCTGCACGACCTGCTGGCGAAGGACCCGACCTGGCGAACGGAGTGCGCGCTGCTCGCGGCGGCGAAGGAGCCCGAGGTGCGCACCGTCGGGCTCACGCTGCTGCTCGAGCTCGGCTCGGACAGCGGCATCGAGTACGCGCAGCAGGCGCTCGGCGCGAAGTCGTGGGAACTGCGGTCGATCGCGTTGCGCTACCTCGCGCGTTTCCGCGACGTCGCTTCGATCCCGCTGCTGATCGCGCGCTGCGAACGCGAGGAAGGCCGGCTCGCCGCCGAACTCGCCGAGGCGCTGTTCGTGCACACGGGCACGCGGTTCTGGAAGCGCAAGGAGTGGGAGGCGTGGTGGGCCGGGCGCCGCGTCGCCTTCGTGCTGCCGCACCCCGAGACGGTCAAGGGCGGCAGGGGTTCCGGCGGCGGCACCACGACCGTGAGCTACCACGACATCCCGGTCGTCAGCTCGCGGGCCGCGTTCCTGATCGACCACAGCGGTTCGATGAGCGCGCGCATGGGCACCGACGCGAAGTACACGCGGCTCGAGGCGGCGAAGGAGCAGTTCGCGCGCGTCGTGCAGGCCCTGCCGAAGACGCACGACGTCAACCTGATCGTCTACGAGAGCGGCGTGGATCCGGTCTGGGACGAACTGCGCCCGCTCGACGACAAGAACCGCGCGGAACTGCTCGCGCGCACGAAACAACTCGCGCCGGCCGGCGGCACCAACATCCACGACGCGCTGGAGAAGGCGTTCGCGGACCGCAGCGTCGACACGATCTACCTGCTGACCGACGGCGAGCCGACCGCCCC
>VGXW01000547.1 GCA_016873195.1 Planctomycetota bacterium
TCGCGGCGCGCGACCCGCCGCGCAGCGTGTACCTCGGGCTCACGTTCAGCGAGGGCCTGACGATCCGGATCGGCGACTGACCCCCCGCCCGCACCAAGCCATCGAGGTGGCCACGATGCTGCACCCTCTCGCGCGGATGTTCCTGATCGCCAGTTGCACGGCGCCGTTCGCGGCGGCGCAGAACCCGCAGTGGCGTGTGTTCCCCACCACTCCCGACCCCGTCGCCGCGGCCTGGGACGCGCGCCTGCAGCGCGTCGTCATGGTCGGCACCGAAGGTGGCCAGCGCATGTGGGAATGGGACGGCGCACAGGCCCTGCTGCGCCCGCTCGACGTGCGGGCCGAACCGGTGATCCATCACCTGTTCTTCGATGCAGCGGCACGGCAACTCGTCGGGCTCAGCTCCACCATCGCAAGCGTCGGGAGCTGGGACGGCGGCCTTTGGCGCTGGTCGACGTCGGCCGGTGCTCCGAACCTCACGAACGCGTGCGCCACGTTCGACAGCTTCCGCCGCCGCGTGCTCGCGATGCCGCCGAGCGGCAACCACGTGCTGTTCGAATGGGACGGCAGCCAGTGGTGGCAGACCGCGCCGCCGAGCGGCCCGGCGAACCGCCCCGGCGCGGCGTTCGCCTACGACCCCGTGCATCGAAGAGCCGTGCTCTACGGCGGCTTGGACTTCATGACCGTGCTGGGCGACGCATGGGCCTTCGACGGCAGCGTGTGGACCGCTCTCGGCAATCCGCCGCCCGGTCCGCGCCAGGCCGCGGCCCTCGCCTTCGACCCGAGCGGCAGCCGCCTCCTGCTCTACGGCGGACACGACACGGACACGACGACCTGGGAACTGCGCGGCACGGTCTGGACCGTGCTGCCGACCGCGCGCAATCCTGGCCCGCGCATCGGCGCCAGGCTCACCTTCGACGGCAGCGGCATGTTGCTGACCGGCGGCAATCCGGACGGCGCATCGCTCGGTCACCGCTTCACCGGCTCGGACTGGGTGCCCGTCGGCCACTTCGGCGTGCCGCTCCGCAGGCATGCGCCGATCTCGGTCGCACAGGACAAGCTTCGCCAGCAGTGGGTCGTGTTCGGCGGTGAGGGTCCCGGCCAGATGGGGAACGGGGTGGTCCTGTTCGACACGCAGTGGCGCGGCACGAGCCCAGCGCACGTGCCCGTGGAGCGCAGCGGGGGCCGGGTCGTGTGGTCGCCGGTCGACGGCGGCGTCCTGTTGTGGGGTGGCTACGACCCCCAGGCCACCTTCCGTGCCGAAACCTGGCTCTGGAACGGCAGCGACTGGCTGCAGCGCCCTGCGGCGCAGGCGCCCTCGCCACGCTGGGAGTTCGCCTTCCTCGAGGATCCGAGCGGCGGTGTCTCGATGCTCGGCGGCCAGTTCGCGCCCACGCAGACCGAGACCAACGAGCACTGGCGCTGGGACGGGAACACGTGGCAACAGCTGACTCCTGCCTTCCGCCCGCAGGTCTGGCGCGGTTTCTACGGCTTCGACGAAGCCCGCCGCCGGATCGTGCTCGCCGTCCGGACCGCGACGCAACCGCTGACGTTCGACGTGTGGGAGTGGGACGGCAGCAACTGGACCCAGCAGAGCACGACCATCGCAGGAAACGTGTTCGTGTGGGCGCCATCCGGTGCGCTCCCCTACGTGCCGAATGCCGGTGGGCTGGTGCTCTGGGCCTACCCGACGCCGCAGCTCTGGACGGGTTCGGCCTGGGTGCCCTGGTCCAGCGCCTGGTCCAGCAGCGGCACGATCCTGCCCGAACCGCGCGGCAACCGGCTGCTGAGCCTCGGGCTCGGCTATCCCGAGCTGCAGATCTCCGTGTCGACGGCCCGTCCGGCGGCGCTGGCCACGGTCGGCTACGGCTGCGCGCGCAACGCCGCCCCGAGCCTCACGGCCGTGCAGGAGCCGCGCCTCGGTCAGAACGACTTCGCGCTGCTGGCCAGCACGCGCGCCGGCAACGCGCCGGTGCTGCTCGTGCTGGGCCTCGCGACGCAATCGCTCCCGCTCGGCGGTGGCTGCGCCTTGCTCGTCGACCAGCCGGTCGCGAGCCTGTTCGGCATGGCTGCCGCCTCCGGCGAGTTCCGGCACGCGCTTTTGATCCCGAACGCCACGGGCTTCGCCGGCCTCGTGCTGCACGCGCAGGCGGCCGTGGTCGACCCGCCCGCGAGCACGCTCGGCACCATCACGCTGACCGCGGGGCTCCGCATCACGATCGGCGATTGAGGCTCACCGCAGCAGCGACCCCACCAGCGCCTCGGGCACGGCGATCGCGGTGCCATGCCGCACGCCGTCCGGCATCACGACGCGTTCGCTGCAATCA
>VGXW01000548.1 GCA_016873195.1 Planctomycetota bacterium
CGGGCGACGACACGGGGCTCGGCGCACCGCTGTGGGCGCTCGGGTGCGCGGCCGTGGGGGGGCGTGGTCGGCGCGGTGGGGTCCGTGCGGGGCGGGACTTCGTCCGCCGTGCGGCGGGCGGACGGCCGCGGCGGTCGGGGCCGTGCCCGCCCTACGGGCAGAGCACGACTTCCAGGCCGTTGCTCGCCTCGGGCCAGGCGCCGAGCGCCACCGCCTGCGCGTAGGCGCGGAACCCGGCCAGCGCCGGGTCGGCCGGCAGCGTGATCGGCAGCGCGAACGCGCCCGAGCCGTCGAAGCCCACGGGCTGCAGGAACGCCGGCGGGTCCGTGGTCACGAGGATCGCGAGCGACAGCCACGGGATCGCGACGTAGGTCGGCGCCAGCGACAGCGCCAGCACGCCCGGCGCCAGCGGCCGGTGGCCCTGGGCCGCGAGCGAGAACGTGGTGCCCACGCGCGGCGAGCCCGCCACCGCGAGCACCATCGTGTGGCTCGCGTAGCTCTGCGCCGAGTAGGCGCGCGCGCCGCAGCCCGGCAGCTCGTTGCCGGCGTCCGGCGTCGGCACCGGGAACGTGACCCACGGCGCACCGCCGTCGAACAGCCGCCCCGTCGCGACGTCGGTCGCCTGCGGCCCGAACGTGAACGCATCGTGCAGCGTGACGCCGTCGGCGGCGAACAGCGCGATGCTCTCGCCGTTGCCCGACAGCTTGAAGTTCGCGTGCAGCGGCCCCTGGTTGCCGTCCTCGTCGCACCAGACCAGCAGCGTGCCGAGCTGCGGCACGATCGTGCCGGCCGGGAGCTGGAACTTGGTCGGGTTCTGCGGGTCGTCGGTCAGGCACATGCCGCTGACGTCGACGGGCAGCGGGCTCTGGTTGCAGAGTTCGACCCAGTCGTCCCATTCGCCGAACGGGTCCTGGATCACCGAGTTGTTGAGCGCCAGGAACTCGTTGATGCGCACCGGCCCCGAGCCGGGCAGGTAGGGCAGCTGCACCGCGAGCGGCGCGAACTCCGCGGTGCGCGGGCCGAAGGTCATGGCCCCGCCGGAGGCGGCCGCCGATGCGGCGCCCACGTAGTAGTGCACGAGCGAACCCGGCCCGTAGACCGGCAGTGCGGCGCCGAAGACCCCGTCGTTCGGAGCGCCGTCCTGGTGCTGGCCGTCGTCGAACATCGGCGACTCCTGGAACGGCCCCACCGCGCGCGAATACAGCGTCACGGCGCCCACCGGCGCCGCGGGCCCCGCCACCGCCGCGGTGACCCAGACGGTGGCGCCGAGCGGCGGCGATTGCGGCTGGTGCGCGACGTTGGTGACCGTCGGCGCGGGTCTGGCGACCTCGGCGTGGCCGAGCAGGTAGGGCCGCCGGCCGTTCACCAGCACCTGCAGTCCGGCCACGGTGTTCGTGCCCGTCGTGAAGTTCTGCGTCACGTTCGAGGTGAACGCCGCCGTCGAGTAGAGCTTCTTCGTGTCGGCCGCGACCTCCGCGGCAATCAGGCTCTGATAGGCAGCGATCCTCGGCTGCAGCACGGCCCAGGAGAACCACTCGTCGACCATCGTGCGCACGTGCGCGAGGTAGCGTTCGCGCAGCTGCGGCACGGCCCACAGCCGGCTCATCAGCGGCCGGCCCGCGTTGGTCGAGCCCGTGAACAGGTTCCAGGTCGTGCGCTGCGTCACCGTCGAGCCGGCGAGGAAGGACGCGCCGAGCGGCAGGTTGACGCCCCACGGCAGCGTCTGCAGGCGGTCGTGGAAGACGTCGTGGTAGAGGTAGTAGTTGTGGCCCGTGACGACGTAGCTGTCGGGGTTCACGAACACGATCTGGCCGGCGAGCATCCACAGCGCCGAATCGACGGCGAGTTCGGGCTGCAGCACCGCGTTCAGCGTGCCGAGCGGGCCGTTGTTGAGCGCCCCGCAGGCCTGCACCAGCGGGTCCCACGGATTGGCCAGCTGCGGCGTCTTGAGCTCGTAGTTGTTGTAGTAGGCCGACGGGGACGAACCGAGCCAGGTCAACGAGGAGCCGTTCAGCACCGCGCCCGGCAGCAGCGCGTCGGCCTCGAAGCGCGCGCCGTCCTCGTCGACGAACCAGTCGCGCAGCATGTCCTTGTTGATCTGCTGCACGTTGACGTAGACGCCCCAGTTCTGCCCGTTGATGCGCAGCACCACGAAGTTCGCCTTGCAGGCCGGCATGTAGCGCCGGAACACGTGGTAACACAGCACCTCGCGCACGAAGGTCGGGTCGAGGTAGGCGTTGTTGAGGTTCAGCGACTTGTAGCCTTGGAGGCGCTGCTCGGGCAGCACCGCGTCCAGCGAGATGCCGAACGGCTTCTTCTCC
>VGXW01000549.1 GCA_016873195.1 Planctomycetota bacterium
TGCGCGTCGCCGGAGTAGTCGCTCCACCACTGCCGCCAGCGCAGCACCGCGAGCTGCATCTGGTCCTTGCTCTCGCTCAGGTGGTCGTAGCTGAAGTCGCGGCCGGTCGAGCTCTTCAGCGCCTCGTGGCAGAGGTACCGCACCTCCTTGCGCTCGCTGTCGAGGCCCTCGATCAGGGCCGGGCAGCACGAGAGGTCGCCGAGCAGCACGAGGGTGCGCGCGCACTCCAGGCGCACCGTCGGGTCGCTGTCGCGCACGGCCTGTTGCAGGTTCGGGATCGTGCGCCGGTCGCCGATGCGGCCGAGCACCCATGCACAGGAACTGCGCACCTTCGTGTTCTCGTGCTGCAGCCCCTTCAGCAGGGCCGGCACCGTCTGCTCGCCGGTCTGGGCCAGCCACAGCAGGCTCTGCAGCAGTTCCTCGCGATGCTGGTAGGGGATCTGCTCGACTCGCCGGTCGATCTCTCCCGCCATCAGGCTGTTGGGCTGCAGGAAGGTGTCGCTCTTCGGCTGCTCCGACGTCGTCGTGCAGGCGGCGAGAGCGAGCAGGAATGATGCGGACAAGGCCGCGGTCCTCATGGAAGTCCTCGTCGGGTTCGGGGGAGCACGGCGGTGCCCGCCGTTGCCCCGATGTCATCGGCTGCCGCATCGACCCGGCTTGAGCGTTCTGCGCGAGCGGCCCGGAGCCCACCCCGCGGGCGGTCTGGAAGCCGCGCTGGGCGCGGGTTTCCCCACGAGGCGCCCTTGCCAAGGCCGGCAGGGCTCGCTTCCATGCCCGGAAGTCCCTCCCGGTGTCGGGCGGGCATCGTCCAGAAGCGTCTCGTCGGAGGATCCCATGAACAAGGCAGACCTGATCCAGGAAGTCCGCAAGCAGCTCGGCAGCGAGTGCAGCAAGGCCCATGCGGAGCGCGCGGTCAACGCGCTCATCGCGTCGATCCAGAAGGGCCTCAAGAAGGACAAGGAGGTGCAGATCGTCGGCTTCGGCACGTTCGCCGTGAAGAACCGCAAGGCCCGCATGGGCCGCAACCCGCAGACGAACCAGCCGATGCAGATCAAGGCGTCGCGCACCGTCGGTTTCCGCGCGGGCGCCTCGCTGAAGACGAGCGTCTGATCGCCACCGGACGCGGCCCCCGGACCCGCTCCGGCCGGCGCCTGCGTCAGCCGTCGAGCCACCCGCCACCGAGCACCAGGTCGCCGCGGTAGAACACCGCCGCCTGGCCGGGTGTGACCGCCGCGACGGGCGCGGCGAACTCGATCCGGACCTCGCCCGCGGTGCCCCTCAGCAGCGTCGCCGGCACCGGCACCGACCGTGCGCGCACCTTCACGTGCGCCGGCACGGCTTCGCCAGGCTGCGGCGGCTCGACGAGCCAGTTGACCGCCTGCACCAGCGCCGTGCTCGCGCCGAGCTGATCGCGGGGCACCAGCGTGACGTCGCCCGTGCCCGGGTCGATCGCGGCGACGTAGTGCGGCGAGCCGAGCGCGGGCAACCCGCGCCGCTGGCCGACCGTGAAGCCGTGCACGCCGTCGTGGCGGCCGAGCTCGCGGCCCTGTCGGTCGACGAATCGGCCGGGTCTGCCGCCGCCGCCGCGCGCGCGCACCACGTCGCGGTAGTCGCCCGACGTCACGAAGCAGATCTCCATCGACTCCGGCTTCTCCGCGGTCGGCAGCGCGGCCGCGGCGGCCAGCGCGCGGACCTGGGCCTTGTCGAGTTCGCCCAGCGGGAACGCCGTGCGGCAGAGAGCCTGCCGCGCGATGCCGAACAGGTAGTAGCTCTGGTCCTTGCCGGCGTCGTGGGCCGCGCGCAGTTCCCCCGCGGCGGCCCGTGCGTAGTGCCCCGTCGCGACGATTTCCGCGCCGAGGTCGTCCGCGAGCGAGAAAAGCCTGCCGAATTTCAGCTGCTGGTTGCACAGCACACAGGGGTTCGGCGTGCGGCCGCGGCGGTACTCGGCCGCGAAGTGGTCCATCAGCGCGCCGAACTCCGGTCCATAGTCCACGGAGTAGAAGGGTATGCCCAGACGATCCGCCACCAGCGCCGCGTCGTGCGCGTCCGACGCCGAACAGCACGATCGCGCCTGCGCCGGCGCGCCCGCGACGCCGTTGCGCATGAAGACGCCGACCACGTCGTGGCCCTGCCGCTGCAGCAGCAGGGCCGCGACGCTGCTGTCGACGCCGCCCGACATCGCCGCGAGCACGCGCATCAGGAACCGGACCTCCGGGCCATCGCGGGCACCAGGATGCCGGTCTTTGCGTGCAACGCAACGCGGGGCCTCCCTATACTCCCCGCCCCCCGAACCGAGCCTCGACGCCTCCGATGCAGC
>VGXW01000550.1 GCA_016873195.1 Planctomycetota bacterium
GGCGGATTCGTCCCGCTGGGCTCCTGTCCATGGTTTCTCAGGTCATCCAGTCATGCCTGTTCCTCCATGGCTGAGCTTCTCGTCGCAAGCGTGGCGGCGCGAGGACCAACGGGTGCAGGTGCAGTGGCCGGCGTTGCCCGCGGGCACCTACCGGCTCGAGGTCTCGGTCGCGGGCCTGCCCCGGCCGATCCTGCAGATCGCCGACGTCGCCGTGCCGGCGCCGCCGGGCGGCGACCCACGGCTCGTCGACATCGACCTGCGCGCACTGCTGCGCGTGCAGACCGTGCGGCTGTTCGACCAGGACGGCAAGCCGATCCAGGACGCCGAGGCCGCGCTGTTCCCGCTCGGCCAGGATCCGGACAAGGAACTGCACGGCTTCCCATGCTGGGGCGGCGAACGCCGCATCACGGTGCCGCCGGGCCCGATCGACCTGCTCGCCGCGGTGCGCGGCTTCCGGCCGCGCGAGGTGCGCGCCACCGGCGAACCGCTCGACGTGCGGCTCGATCCGTGGCCGACCGTGAAGCTCGTGTTCCCCGATCTGCCGGGGCTGCCCGAAGGCTGCGCGCTGCAGGCCAGCCTCGAACCCGAACCGGCTTCGACGCGGCGCTACCGTTCGGGCTGGGGCGAGGGTTCGCTCGCGAACCTGACCGCCGCCCCCTCGCAGGCCCAGCCGATCGTCCAGGGTGCGGTGACGCTGCCGATCGGCGAAGGCCCGCACCGCGTCGCCCTGCACGTGCGGTGCAAGAACGCCCGCGCCCGGGTCGCCTTCGCGGGCCCAATCGTGCTCGCGACGGCCGGCAGCGTGGCGCTGCAGGTGCCCGCGGCAGCACTCGCCAAGGCGGCCGAGAACGCGCAGGCCCTGGCGAAGGAACGCGAGAAGCAGCAGCAGCGCGAGCAGTTGCAGAACCGCTGACCGCGGCAGCGGCATCCGCACCAGCCGGCCCCTTGCGCGCGCGCCGGCCACGACCCACGATGCCGCGCCCCTTGCCGCGCCCCGTGGCCGAACCCCGCATCACCAAGGTCTGGATCGAAGCCGGCTGCATCAGCTGCGAGCTGTGCCAGGACCAGGCCCCGCAGGTCTTCCGCGTCGAGGACGGCCAGGACTGCGTGGTGCTGCCCGACGCCCCGCAGCACTTCGCCGCGCAGCGCGAGGACATCGAGCAGGCGGCGAAGGACTGCCCGGTCGAGGTGATCAAAATCGGCTACGCGGGCTGAAGCGCCGCACCCGCGCCCGCCGGCCCGCCGAGTTCGACCACCCGGTCGGCGAGGTCCCGGCCGAGGTCCGGGTCGTGCGTGACGATCACCAGCGTGAAGCCGCGCTTCTCGAGGTCGGCGATCACGCGCACCACGTCGAACGTGCTCGCCGGATCGAGCGCCGAGGTCGGCTCGTCGAGCAGCAGCACCTCGGGTTCGGTCGCGAGCGCGCGCGCGATCGCGACGCGCTGCGCCTCGCCGCCCGACAGCCGCGCCGGGTAGCGGTTCGCGGCGAGTCCCATGCCTACCAGTTCGAGCAGCTCCCGTGCGCGCGCCTCGGCCGGCTCGCGCGGCAGCCGATGCACCACCCGCGGCGCCAGCGTCACGTTGTCGAGCACGGTGAGGTGCGGGAACAGCTGGAAACCCTGGAACACCATGCCGGTGCGCCGCCGCAGCGCGGTCGCCGCCCGCAGCCACTGCCGGTGCGGCAGGCCGGCCGGGATCTCGACCCCGGCCCCGCGCACCGTGCCCTCGTCGTGCCGTTCGAGCTGGTTCACGATGCGCAGCAGGGTACTCTTGCCGCTGCCGCTGCGGCCGAGGATCACGGTCGTCGTGCCCGGCACGAGCTCGAGGTCGAGCCCGCGGAACAGCGTGCGCCCGCCGAACGACTTGCCGATGCCGCGCAGTTCGATCATGCGTGGTCCCGGTCGAGCAGGCGCTCGAAGCGCCGCGCGGCGAACGCGAGCGGCAGGCTCATGGCGAGGTAGAGAGCCGAGGTCGCGAGGCCGAGCACGATGAACCGGCCCGAGCTGTTGGCGAGCATCTGGTACTGCTTGGTCAGCTCGACGACGGTGATCACCATCACGATCGACGAGTCCTTGAACAGCGCGATGAAGTCGTTCGTCGACGGCGCCAGCGACAGCCGCAGCGCCTGCGGCACGACCACCTGGCGCAGCGACTGCGCCGTCGTGAAGCCGAGCGCCAGCGCCGCCTCGCGCTGGCCGCGCGGGATCGCCTGCAGCGCGCCGCGGTAGATCTCCGCCTCGTAGGCCGCGTAGTTGAGGCCGAGCCCCAGGATGCCCGCGGTCGTCGCGCCGAGCTGCAGGCCCTCGATCTGACCC
>VGXW01000551.1 GCA_016873195.1 Planctomycetota bacterium
GTTTCGGCGCGAACGGGCAGGCGCAGGAGGTCGGCGCATGACCTTGCTGCACGACCTCGAGGCCGCGATCCAGGAGGGCCGTGCTTCGGTCGACCGGCTGCTGCAGCGCGCACCGTTCCCGCACGTCGAGGGCCGCACCGTCACGTTCCTGTTCCGCGGCGAGGCGCAGGAGGTGACGCTGCACCACTGGATCCACGGCCTGCCGGGCCAGCTGCCGTTCCGGCGGCTGCGCCCCGGCGACTGCTGGGTGCTGCAGATCGACCTGCCGCCCGGCTCGCGCATGGAATACAAGCTCGGCGTGGCGATGTACGGGCGCGGCACCTTGATCCGCGACCCGCTGAACCAGCAGGTCGCGCGCGATCCGTTCGGCGCCAACTCGGTCGTCTACGGCGAGGGCTACGCGCCGCCGGACTGGACCGTCGACGACCATGACGCGCGGCGCGGCACGGTCGAGGACCGGCACGTCGACAGCAAGGCGTTCGGCGGCTGGCGGCCCGTCAAGGTCTACCGGCCGGCGCGGTTCCGGCCGACGCGGCGCTACCCGCTGCTGGTCGTGCACGACGGCTTCGACTACCTCGGCTACGCGAACCTGCAGACGGTGCTCGACAACCTGATCCACCGGCTCGAGATCCCGCCCCTGTGCGCGGTGCTGACGCAGCCGGAGCAGCGCGTGCAGGAGTACGGGGACGACCCGCGCCACGCGGACTTCCTGGTGCAGGACCTGCTGCCGGCGATGGAGGCGCTGCTGCCGCTGGTGCCGAAACCGTCGGCGCGCGCGCTGGTCGGCGCGAGCTTCGGCGCGGTCGCGACGCTGGCGGCGGCGTGGCGGCACCCGGGCGTGTTCGGCAAGCTGCTGCTGCAGTCGGGCTCGTTCGTGTTCACCGAGATCGGCGAGCACGGGCGCGGGCCGACGTTCGACCCGGTGGTGCGGTTCGTCAACGAGTTCCGCCGCAACCCCGGCCGGCCGGCCGAGACCGTGTTCGCGAGCTGCGGCGTCTACGAGTCGCTGATCTACTACAACCGCTCGCTGATCCCGCTGCTGCAGGAGACCGGCATGACGGTGCGCTACCGCGAGGCCAACGACGGGCACAACTGGGAGAACTGGCGCGACCGGCTGCGCGAGGGGCTGTCGTTCCTGTTTCCGGGCCCGCTGTGGCTCGTCTACGAGTAGGCGCGGCCTGCGCGGCGGTGTCGCGTCCGTCGCCGGGCCGCTGGCAAGCGACGAGGGCCGTGTCCTGCAGCAGGTCCTCGGCGAGCGCGGTCCCGAGGTCGAGTGCCGTGGGTGGATGGAGGGCAATGAAGGCGGACTCGGCGATCCATCCCGTGAAGGCGCGCTGGCCATTCGGGTGGCTGCGAACACGGCGTGGGGATCGGCGGGCGGGGGGATCGAGGGGCTCGGCCGCGCTACCGCAGGCCGGCGCGACGGTAGACCCGCCGCGGGTCGGTCGGGCCCTTCCCGATCTCCACGATCAGCCCCTGCTCGACCAGCCGGAGGATGTGCGTTCGCACCGTGCGCGGCGACATCCCGAGTTTCCCCGCGATGGCGGCGGTCGACCGCGACTTGCCGTCCGCCATGAGTTGGTGGATGCGCTCGGCGGTGCCCGAGAGCGCGAGGCGTTGCTTGCCGGCGGCCGCATGCAGCGTCACGCGGAAGCACGTTGCGATCTCCTCGAAGGTCGGCGGCGGGGCGCCCAGTGCCTCGCACGCTTCGGTCATCCGCCGGATTCCGCTGCCCCACTGCTCGATCAGGCCGAGCTCGTGGAACACGCGCCCGATGATGCGGTTCCGCAGCTTGGAAACACCGCGCTGGATCTCCTCGATGGTGAGCCCGAAGGGCAGCAGACCGGGATTCTCGATCTCGACACGGTCGTCGAAGACGGCGATGCGGATCGGGCTGCCGGACTGCGAGTAGTCGGCGTGGACGACGGCGTTGACGACTGCCTCGCGCAGCGCGGTCGGGGCAAACTGCGGCAGATCGCGCCGTCTCGCCCCTGCGAGGGCCATGCCGACCGGGATGCTCCGTCCGAGGAACGCGATGGCGTCCTCGATGGCCTGGATCGGATCCGATTCGACCTCGAGGCGGTCCGCGAGGTTGGCCCGGCTGGTTCCGGCGAATCGCGCCAGCCGGATGCGGGCGTCAGGGAAGTGCCGGAGGCGCTCCCGGCCGAACAGGAGGATCGCACCGGTCGTAGGCACACAGCTGCGTCCGTCCCGGGCCAGCAGGTTCAGGGTCAGCAGATCGCGCTCGTCGAGATCGCGCCGGCCGGCGAAGCGCCGGCGCGCGAGATCGAGGTCGAGCGCATCGCCGGTGAGG
>VGXW01000552.1 GCA_016873195.1 Planctomycetota bacterium
CGCGTTCACGCTGGTGCGCGCCTGCGGCACCTTGCTCGTCGACGGCGAGCCCGTCGCGGTGCCCGCGGCCCAGTGCCTGGGCACGATCGAGCACGGCTTCCGCCTCGGCTGACGAGCGCCTCGTGACGGCCGGACCGCGCGCGGTCATCATGCGCCGGCATGCCCGACCGGCGCCGACACCGCGGCCCGCATCCCGGCGACCTCGAGCGCTTCGCCGCGGCGCAGCTGCCCGCGCTGCGCCTTGCCTGTGCCGACCTCGGTTGGCTCGCCGCGCGCGGTTATCCGCCGAAGGCCGCGCTGCAGCTCGTCGGCGACCGCTTCGCGCTCGATCTGCGCCAGCGCCAGGCCGTCGCGCGCGCGAGTGCCGCGCCGGAGGTCGCCGCCGCGCGCAAGCACCGGGAACTGCCGCTCGGGCCGCTGCCGGAACTCTGGATCGACGGCTTCAACGTGCTGACCACGGTCGAGGCGGCGCTGGCCGGCGGCGTCGTGCTGGGCTGCGCCGACGGCTGCCGGCGCGACCTCGCGAGCCTGCACGGCACCTGGCGCGAAGTGCTGGAGACCTGCCCGGCGGCGGCACTGGTCGGCGAACGGCTCGCCGCGGCCGGGGTCGCGCAGGTGGTGTTCTGGCTCGACGCGCCGGTCGGCAACTCGGGGCGCCTGGCCAAGGCGCTGCGCGAACTCGCCGGCGCGCGCGGCCTGCCGTGGCGCGTCGAGACCGTGCCGAGCCCCGACCGCGTGCTGGTCGACGCGCCGGTGCCGGTCGCCACGGCCGACAGCGCCGTGCTCGATCGGAGCGCGCGCTGGGTGAACCTCGCGCGCGCGGTCGTCGTCGCGGTTCCCGGCGCGTGGCTCGTCGACCTTGCCGGCGCGTAGCGGCTAGCGGGTCCGGCTCAGACGCCGATCTGCAGCCGCCCGGCGTTGCTGACCGTGAGGCCCGCCGCGTTCGCCGGCGGATCGAGCGAGAAGCCCTGCGTGAACAGGCGCAGGCCCTGCAGCGTCGGGTCGTTCGGAATGGCCAGCGTCGAGGTCGCCGTGGTGCCGGCGCCGACGACGAAGACCGTCACGAGCGGGTCGGCGTAGAGCATGCACCCCGTGAGTCCGAACATCGTCAGGTCGAGGGGCAGCGTCCACGGGCCCGACATGCTGTCCGACAGGCCCGTGCCGACGAGACCGACGCCGACCGGCAGGTTGCCGAGCTCCAGCACGAACGAAGTGCCGATCGCCGGCCGCGAGCCTGGCGCGGGCGCGAGCGTCGGCACGCCGTTGCTGCCGGCGCAACCGGCGCCGTAGGGTACGAAGCGGCCGCCGTTGGCGACGTGCACCAGCGCGTTGGCCATCAGCAGGTCGCCGCCGAACACCCAGCCCGACTGCGTGCAGGTCGCGGTCGGGGGATAGAAGCCGAGGTCGACGCGGCGCGGGTTCGCACCCTCGGCGACGAGCACGTGGCCGGTGTTCCAACTCGCGATCAGCGTCGAGCCGACCTCGAGCGCGGTGCCGACGGGCCGGGAGCCGAGCGAGCCAGCCGCGAAGAGGACGACGCCGGCCATCACCGGGTGCGTGGGCACCGCGACCGTGCCGAGGCTGCCGCCCGCGCTCGAAGTGCTGCCGGTCCGGTCGAGGATCACCTCGTAGCCCATCTGCCAGCGGCCGTCGATGTTGCGGCCCGCGGTGAGCGAGCTGTTCGCGAACACGGTGACGACGACCCCGCCGCCCGCGTCGACGTAGTCGGCGAGCACGTTGCCCCACGTCACGTTGTTGGCCGGCGTGGTGTTCGTCCAGCACATGAGCGCGTCGTACTGCAGCAGCGTCGCGAGCGCCGGCGTGCCGCCGCCCGCCGCAGTGACGTCGATGATGTCGACGGCCGCGAAGCGGTTCGTTGCGACCAGCGCGCTCTGCACGGTGGTCCACTGGCAGGCGGTGATCGAGCTGCTCGCGGCGGCGCACAGCGCGACGCGCGGCAGGGGCGGCTGCGCGACGGCGAGCACAGCGGGCAGGGCGAGGGCGATGGCGAACGGAACGAGCGGGGTTCTCATGGTGGAAGTCAGGGGAGGTGTGGATCGGGGTGGGAAGGAAGACACGCTGGCGCGGGCACGCAGCGCACGCCTCAGTGTCCCCCGGACAACGAGCCCGTCAAGCGGGGCACCGGAACAGGACACGCCGCGCGGGGGGCCCGGGGCTCATCCGCCCACGATCGCGAGCTTCGCCATTCCGGTGGCAGCGCTGCCGCATCGGGCCAGAACCGTCCCGCGTGCGCATCGCGCAGCCGCTGCGCTGCCCGTTCACGCGGCGTCGCCGGAGCCGGCGG
>VGXW01000553.1 GCA_016873195.1 Planctomycetota bacterium
TTCCGCGCCCTCGTCGAGGCTCCTGGTCCACCAGCCGCCATCGTGCGCGACGCGGGCCGTGGCGGGTTCGGGCGGCGGGGCGGGCGGGAGGCTCGCGGCCGCTGCGGGCCCGGCTTCGTCGCTCGCGGGCGGGGCCGGCGTGGTATCGGCAGCGCGTTCGGCAGCGACGACGAGCCAGAAGGCCGCCAGCGCTGCCAGGGGCACGGCGGCGAGCCACCAGAACAACCGGACTCTCGTCTTCGTCATGCGGGCCGGCTCCGGGATGTTGCACCGGCACGTGGGTTCCGTACCCATCGTGACGTTGCTGTGACACCTTCGGCACGCGTAGCTTCTCTTCCGCTCCTCTTTCCGCAAAGGCCCACGCATGCGTTCGCCCTCGTTCCTGCCGTTCCTCCTCGCGGTCCCGCTCGCAGCGCAGGGTGCCCTGCCGCCGCCGCCGGTGCCGCCGCAGAACCCCATCACGCCCGGCAAGGCGATCCTCGGCAAGCTGCTCTTCTGGGAGGAACAGATGTCGAGCAACAACCGCGTCGCGTGCGGCACCTGCCACACGTTCGCGGCCGGCGGCGGCGACCTGCGCCGCGCCGTGCACCCGGGGCCGGACGGCGTGACGCCGTCGCCCGACGACAAGTTCGGCTCGCCGGGCATCCCGCGCGCCGACGCCGGCAACGAGTACCAGCCCGATGTCCGGTTCGGTTTCGGCGCGCAGGTGACGCCGCGGTCCTCGCCGAGCTTCCTGACCGCCGCCTGGTTCCCGGAGCTGTTCTGGGACGGCCGCGCGCGCACGGCGTTCGTCGACCCGCAGACGGGCCAGACGACGATCCCGAACGGCGGCGCGCTCGAAAGTCAGGCGCTCGGGCCGATCCTCGCGGGCGACGAGATGGCGCACGACGCCAGGACCTGGGCCCAAGCGACGCAGAAGCTCGTGAGCAGCAGGCCGATGGCGCTGGCGACGAACCTGCCGCCCGACATGGCGGCGGCGATCGCCAACGGTGCGAGCTACCCCGACCTGTTCGCCGCCGCGTTCGGCACGCCCGAGATCACCGCGCAGCGCATTGCCTACGCGCTCGCGACCTACCAGCGCACCCTCGTGCCGGACCAGACGCCGTGGGACCGGTTCCAGCGCAGCGTGCCGGGCGCGCTGTCGCCGCAGCAGCAGAACGGCATGAACGTGTTCAACGGGCCCGGCCGCTGCAACCTCTGCCACGTGCCGCCCCTGTTCAGCGACGGCCAGTTCCGGAACCTCGGCTTGCGGCCGGTCGCCGAGGACGTGGGCCGGCAGGCGGTGACCAACAACCCGGCCGACCGCGGCAGGTTCAAGGTGCCGAGCCTGCGCAACGCCGGGCTGCGCACGTCCTTCATGCACAATGGCCAGTTCACTGCGGTCAACCAGGTGTTCGGCTTCTACCTGAACGGCGGCGGCCCGTTCCCCGACAACAAGGACCCGCTGCTGCTGCCGCTGCAGGTGCCGCCGCAGGCAGCCAACGACCTGATCGCCTTCGTGACGACGGCGCTGACCGACCCGCGGATCGCCGCGGGGCAGCCGCCGTTCGACCGGCCGGTCCTCGCGAGCCAGCGCATCCCGCCCGGAGGTTTCCAGTACGGCATCGGCTCGGCGGGTTCGGGCGGCCGCGTGCCGACGATGCTCGCCGAGGTGCCCGCGAACCTGGGCAACGTCGACTTCAAGGCCGGCGTCGCCAACGCGCGCGGCGGCGCGCCCGGCACGCTCGCGGTGTCGGTGTTCCCGGCGAACACGCAGATCCAGGGCGTCAACGTGCTCGTCGAGGTGTTCACGACGCCGGCGTTGTTCTGGCGGCAGCTCGGCGGAGCCGCGGGCGCTGCCGGCGCCGGCTACGGCACCGTGAAGTTCGCGCTGCCGCCCGAGCCCACGCTCGCGGGAATCACGCTCTACGCGCAGTGGTTCGTCTGGGACGCCGGCGTGCCCGTCGGGCTCTGCAGTTCGCGCGGCGCGGAACTGCGGCTGTTCTGACGGACGCGGTCCGGGCCCCGCGCGCGGGGCCCGGGGGCGGGGAGTTCAGTTGATCCGCAGCGCGAGCCCGTTCGACGACAGGGCGCCGAGCGGCGTCGTCGGCGAGGCCGCCGGGGCGTAGGCGAGGCCCTGCGCGTTGAGCACGAGGCCCGGCGCGTTCGGCACGACGAACGGCGTCGACACCGAGGAACTGCCGAGCGGGAAGAACAGCAGCGTGGCCAGGCTGTCCGTGTACTGGAAGCAGCCGGGCATGCCGATGCCGGCCAGGTTCAGGCCCGGGTTGTAGGTCGCGAGGCCGAACATCACCGCGCCGAAAAA
>VGXW01000554.1 GCA_016873195.1 Planctomycetota bacterium
ATCGCCCGCTGGCGCACGAACGTCGGCACCGTGCTGCGCGACCGCCTCGGGCTCGGCGCCGTGGCGCCGGGGAGCGCACGGTGACGGGACGGCGCGACGAACTCGGCGCGAACGTCGCGGCGGGCCGGCTGCTGGCCCTGCTGGTCGGGCTCCTGCTGTTCGGCGACTACCTGGCGCTGACGGCGTCGCGCGCGCTCACCGGCTCGCCCGGCAACTGGATCCTCGTCACGGGAGTGCTGCAGGCGCCGATCCTGGCGCTCGCGCTGCTCGCCGGCGAAGTGCGCGCGCGGCTGCCGTGGACGCTGGTGCTCGGCTACCTCGGGCTCTGCGCGATCGGCCTCGGCCACGCCGCGATCGAATGGGGCACCGGCAACGAACTGGCCGAGTACCCGGCGCAGAAGCTCGCCGCGCTATTGCTGCTGCTCGGTCCCGCGCTCGCCTGCGGCATGCTGGTCGGCGCTTCGCCGGCGCTGCCCGGCGCGCGCACGATGCCGTGGCTGATGGCGCCGCTGCTGCTGACCGTCGCGATCGCGCTGGCGACCGATCCGCGGCTGCTGACGATCGCGCACTACGCCGAGCCCCCGGTGTTCTTCGGCTTCCTGGTGATGCCGGCGCACCAACCGCTCGCGTTCTGCCTCGCCAAGGCGGGGCTGCTGAGCTTCGCGCTCGACCAGCAAGCGGAGTCGCCGCGGACCCTGCGGCTGCTGCGGCTCGGTTTCACCGGCGCGATGCTCGGCCTCGTGCTGCTGACCGGCGCGCGCAGCTACGCGCTCGCGTTCGCCGTCGCGCTCGCCGCGCAGTCGTTCGCCAGCGGCCGCCGCCTCGGCATCGCGCTGGTCGGCGCCGCGGTCGGCATCGCGCTGTTCCAGGCCTACGCCTCCGACCTCGTGCAGGAGCGTTTCGATCCCGCGCAGATCCTGGAGTCGCTGGCCTACCGCGAACGCGAACAGGCCTGGCAGTCGGCCTGGACGGCGTTCCTCGACCATCCGCTGGCCGGCGCCGGCGCCGGCGGTTTCGCGCGCGCGGCGGGTTTCTACGGCCGCGTCTATCCGCACAACCTCGTGCTCGAGGTCGCGGTGGAGTTCGGTCTCGTCGGCCTCTGCTGCCTCGCCGCGATGCTCGCCGCGCCCGTCCTGGGCCTGTGGCAACGCTGGCGCCAGCGCAGCGCGCCGGCAGTGGCCGGCGTGTTCGCGCTCGGGCTCCTGGTGTTCGCGCTCGGCGGCGCGCTGGCCGTCGGCGACCTGCTGCGCAACCACTTCCTGATGTTCGCCCTGGGCATGGCGGCGACCGCGCTGCAGGTGCAGAGCGGGGCCGCACCGGCTCGGACGCTCGCGGCGCCGCAACCGGT
The DNA here is from genome assembly GCA_016873195.1 of Planctomycetota bacterium. Lineage (GTDB taxonomy): Bacteria > Planctomycetota > UBA1135 > UBA1135 > UBA2386 > VGXW01. The sequence goes on from VGXW01000554.1 coordinate 1,349, forward strand.
CCCCGCGCTCGCGGCCGGAGCCGGCCCGTGACCGGCAACGCGCAGCAGGTCCGGCGCGCCGTGCGCTGGCTCGGCGGCAGCGTGTTCGCCGCGGCGCTGCTGCAGTACGTGCTGTTCTTCGCCGCGGCGCGTTACCTCGGCGACGTCGACTACGGCGCGTTCTCGCTGGCGCTCGCGGTGGCCACGCTCGCCGCACCGTTCTGCGACCTCGGCACCAGCGTCGCGATCGTCTGCACCGGCGCGCGCTGCCCGGCCGAACTCGGCCGCCGGTTCGGCGCGGCGCTGCTGCTGCGCGCGCTCACCGCCGTTCCGGTCTTCGGCGCGGCACTGGGCCTCGGCCTGCTCGCCGGCTACGGGCCGGGTTTCGCCGCGCTGCTGCTGCCGCTCTACCTGGCCACGCTCGCCGACGGTGCGGGCAACCTCGGCGCTTCCGCCTGCCAAGCCGAGGAACGCGTCGCGACCTCGGCGCTGCTGCAGGTCGCGCGCCACCTGCTGCGCGGCGGAGCGCTGCTCGGCACCCTGTGGTGGGGCGGCGGCCCGCACGCGCTGGCGTGGTCGTTCGCGCTCGCGTCGGCGCTCGGCGCAGCACCGGCGGTGCTCGCGGTCGCGCGCCGGCACCGCGTACAGCTGCGGCTCGGCGACCTGCCGGCGACCGTGCGCGAGGCGCTGCCGTTCGGGTTCGCGATCCTCGCGACGATGCTGAACGCGCAGATCGGCGTGGCGGTGCTCGGCCTCTACGCCGACACCGGCGAGATCGGCCGCTACCACGCGAGCCTGCGGTTCGTGCTGCTGCTGCAGATGGTGCCGCAGATCGTCTCGGTCGCCGCCGCACCGTTGTCCTACCGCACGGGAGCCGAGGGGCTCGCGCCGAGCGCGCGGCTCTACCGCGTCAAGCTGACGCTGCTCGCCGCGCTGGGCCTGTGCGGATCGCTGCTGCTCGCCGCGAACGGCGGGG
>VGXW01000555.1 GCA_016873195.1 Planctomycetota bacterium
CGCGTGCTGCTGGCGGCGAAGTGGCCCGGCAACGTGCGGCAGCTGCAGAACGAGATGTCGCGGCTCGCGGCGCTGTGCGACGGGCCCGAGGTGCGGCCGGGGGATCTGTCGCCGGGGCTGTAGGGCGGGAGGCCGCGCGCATGCCGTCGATCGTGCTCGCCACGCTGAACGCGAAGTGGATCCACGCCTCGTTCGGCCTGCGCTGTCTGCGCGCCAACCTCGGCGACCTGCGCGAGCACAGCGCGATCCTCGAGTTCGAGATCGCGCAGCGCCCCGCCGACGTCGCCGAGGCGATCCTCGCCGTGAAGCCGCGGATCGTCGGGCTCGGCGTCTACGTGTGGAACGTCACCCAGACGCTGCAGCTCGCGCGCATCCTGAAGGCGGTGCGCCCCGGGCTCGTGCTCGTGCTCGGCGGCCCCGAGGTCAGCCACGAGAGCGAGGCCCAGCCGATCGTCGCCGTCGCCGACCACCTGCTGCGCGGCGAAGCCGACCTCGCCTTCGCCGACCTGTGCCGGCGCGTGCTGGCGGGCGAGACCGGCATCCCGCGCGTGATCGACGCGCCGCCGCCGCCGCTCGAGGCCCTCGCGTGGCCCTACGACGAGTACACCGCGACCGACGTCGCGCACCGCGTCGTCTACGTCGAGAGTTCGCGCGGCTGCCCGTTCACCTGCGAGTTCTGCCTGTCGTCGCTCGACGTGCCCGTGCGCAGGGCGCCGCTGTCGCCGTTCCTGCAGCAGATGCAGCGGCTGCTGGACCGCGGCGTGCGCCACTTCAAGTTCGTCGACCGCACCTTCAACCTCGGCGCGGCGGCCGCGGTCGCGGTCCTGCGCTTCTTCCGCGAACGGCTCGCCGACGGCCTGTTCCTGCACTTCGAACTGGTGCCCGACCGGCTGCCCGAACCGCTCTGCGCCGAGATCGCGGCGTTCCCGCCCGGCGTGCTGCAGTTCGAGGTCGGCGTGCAGACGCTCGACCCTCCGACCAGCGAGCGGATCGCGCGGCGGCAGGACCACGCGCGCGCGCTGCAGAACCTGCGCTGGCTGCGCGAGCACACGGGTGCGCACGTGCACGCCGATCTCATCGCCGGCCTGCCCGGCGAGGACGAGACGACCTTCCGGCGCGGCTTCGACGCGCTGTGGGCCGCCGGCCCGCACGAGATCCAGGTCGGCATCCTGAAGCGCCTGCGCGGCACCCCGATCGGCCGCCACGACCGGGAGCACGGCATGCTCTGGTCGACCGAGCCGCCCTACGAGGTGCTGGCGACCGGCGCGGTGCCGTTCCCGGCGATGCAGGCGCTGAAACGCTTCGCGCGCTACTGGGACCTCGTCGCGAACTCCGGGCGCTGGACCGCGACGCTGGCGCTGCTGCTGCGCGGCCCGTCGGCCGCCGCGGCATTCGGCGCGTTCGCCGAGTGGCTGCACGGTGCGGCGCGGGCGACCGCGGGCATCGCGCAGGAACGGCTCGCGCGGTTCCTGTGGCAGTACCTCGTCGACCACCGGGGCTTCGCCGGTCCGGAGGTCGGCGCCGCGATGGCCGCCGACTACGCGCGCAGCGCGCGCCACGACTGGCCCGAGTTCCTGCGCCCCTACGTGGCGCCGGGGTCCGGCCCGCGCGCGCGGCGGGCGGCGGGGCCGGCCGCGCGGCAGGCGCGGCATCGCGGCGGCTGAACGCCGCGGGGTGCGCGGCTGCCGAGGCGACGCCGCGGCGGCGCCGAGCGCGTTTCGCCCTGGACGGGTCGCCGCGTGGCGGCGGTGGGAACCTCAGTCCCCGAGCGCGCGCTGCAGGATCGCGACCGCTTGCCGCACCGCTGCCCGCAACTGCTCGGTCTCGGCGCCGACGGCCGACTGGATCTGCCGCACGGCGGCGATCACCTTGGACTCGATCGTGCCGCCGTCGTCCGCCGGCTCGGCTGGCCGCTCGCGCCGCCGCCGTGGCCGCGCCGGTGCGGCCTCGGCGGCCGGCTCCGGCCGCAGAAGCCCGAGCAGGGCCTTCGCGGAACTCAGCGCGCGGCCGGCGGTCGGGATGCCGTGCAGGTTCGCCTCGTCCTTGAAGTCCCGGAACGTGAGTTCGGGGTTCTGCTGCAGCTTGTAGATGCAGAACAGAACGCTGTCCTTCTGGCCCGGATAGCGGCGGCGCAGCGCGTCGAGGATCGCCTCCCAGGTGTCGGCGGCGGGAGCTTCCGGGGTCTGCGGCGGCTCGTCGGAGTGGTCGTTCACGGGGTGGTCGGGGGTGGGTTGTCGGCTGCGTGGGATGGGGGGGAGCAGCGTGGCGAGGGCGCCGCGGCGAGTCAACGGCACAAAA
>VGXW01000556.1 GCA_016873195.1 Planctomycetota bacterium
AGCAGCAGGTTGCCGGTGCCGCGCAGCGGCTCGTCGGCCAGCCGCGCCGCGACCAGCGCCGCGACCTCGGCGGGCCCGAGTTTCGGCTCGGCCTTGCCGATCTCGACCGCGAGCTTCTGCTGGAGCAGCTCGGCCTCGCGGTCCGGCGGCAGGTGCACCGCCGCGCGCAGCACCTGCACGCGCGTCGCCCTGGCCTCGGGGCGCGCCGGCAGGCCGATCGGCAGCCACTGCACCAACAAGCGGTCCTCGGCGCCGTCGCGGTCGCGGCCGGTCGCGGCCCCGCGCAGCGCGCGCAGCTCCTCGCCGATCACGCGCACCGCGCGCGTCGCGCGGTCGGCCATCGCCTGCCCGGCTTCGCCGTCGCCGAACAGCCGCAGGCCCGCGTCGACGAGCTGCACGAGCATCACGAGGAACCCGGCGAGGATGCCCATCACGACGACGAGCTCCAGCAGCGTGAAGCCGCCCGCCGCACCGCGCCCTGCGCCGTTCCCGTTCATCGCGCCGTGATCCTCTCGTCGACGATCCGTCCCTGCCCTTCGTATTCGACGCGCACCTGGTCGATCCGCACCGCGGTCTTCCAGGCGTGCACGCGGCCCGTCACGACGTCGAGCACGCCGGGTTGGTAGGTCGTGGCGAAACGCAGTTCGATCCTCGAGCCCGTCGCGCCGAGCGGCGTCGGCTGCGCGTCGCCGGGCCCGCGCAGCAGCCGCCAGAGTCCGGGCGTCGCCGCGGGGTCCGCCGACCACGGCGCCTTGCCGTCGACGCGCACGGTGCACACGACGTCGACGCCGCTGTCGCGCGTCTCCTCTCGCCAGCGCACCGAGCGGTAGAAGGACGGCGCCTCGTTGGCCGTCAGCTGGAAGTACGCGAGCTCCGGGTCGTCGCTGCGTTCGGCGTGGCGGTCCCAGTAGCGGATCGGCCAGCCGATCGCCGCCTCGCCGCCGGCCGCCGCGTTCGGCGCGGTGCCGAACCGGCCGCGGAACAGGCCGCGCGCCGCGGGGCTCGAGCCGTCCTCGTCGGGCGGGATCCAGCGCGGCATCTCGAGCGAACCCTGGTCGCCCGACTGCCGCGTCCACGTGTAGTGCAGCACCTCGCGGCCGAGCAGCAGGGCGCCGGCGCGCGGCATCGCGCCGAGCGCCGCGACCGGCAGCACGTGCTCGCGCGCGCCGACCGCTCCCGCGAGGATCGCGGCGGGGCGGTGCGTCAGGAAGTGCACGCGCGCGCCGCGGTCGTGGTCGCGCGCCTCGGTGCCGAGCAGGCCGCGGCCGTTGGTCGCCACCGTGAACTCGCCGTTGGCGCGCGCCTGGTAGGCGATCACCTCGCCGTCGACCCAGAGCAGGCCGCCGCCCGGCGGGAAGTTCGCGCCGAGATCGCCCTGCGCGTAGACCGGCCCGATCGACGTGTAGGTCAGGCCGGGGATCACCTTGAACACCCTGGCCGAGGCCGTGAACGCCTCGTCGACGACGAGGTCCGGCGCCTCGTGCATCACGACATCGACCTCGTCGACGAAGCCCGCGATCGGGGCCAGGTTGCCGACGCCGCCGCCGACGCTGGGGTTCTCGCAGAAGGCCGCCGGCAGTTCGCCGCTCGGGAACTTCACGACGCGGTCGTACATGCGCGACTCGAGCACGACGGTGCCGGTCGGCGGGCCCATGTAGCTGCCCCGCACGCCGTCGGTGAACGCGACGAGCTGGAACGGCCACGGCCCGTAACGCTCGACCCCCTGCTGGTTCTGCTGGTAGTTGTCGGCGTTGAAACGCCGGCAGCTCCAGTTCACGGTGTGCCACTCGGGAACCGGCCGCGCGGTGCCGGTCGCCATCGAGCCCTGCAGGATCGCGACACGGTCGTGGCGGCCCACGCGGCCCGTGAACGCGCCGAAGTTGCCCCACGTCAGCTGCAGGCGCTGGCACTGCATCACCACCGGGGACGTCTGCGGGTGCGACGAGGTGTTCGTGAAGGGGTCGCCGCGGAAGCGCAGGTTCACGCGCGCCGCGCGGATCTGCGGGAAGTCGGCCTCGAGCTTCGGCGTGTAGCCGATGTAGCCCGAGGTCTGCGCGACCGTGCCCCACGGCGCCTGCTGGAAGAGGCCCGGCGTGCCGCTCGTGCCACCGCCCTGGTTGACCTGCACGCGCTGCCGCGCGGTGCCCTGCGTCAGCGCGTAGCGCACGCGGTCCCACGCGTTGCGGTTGCCGCGCACGAGGTGCTTGTTGCCGACGATCGCGTCGTAGCGCACCCACTCGGTGTCTTCGGGGGCCCCGCCCTTCTGGTAGAGCTGCACCCA
>VGXW01000557.1 GCA_016873195.1 Planctomycetota bacterium
CTTCACCCCGACCGACCTCGGCAGCGAGCTGCCGGGCCGCATCCTGCGCCTGCTCGAACACTGGCGCACGCTGACCGCGCAGTGCCAGCGCGTGGTCGAACGCGTGCACGCCGAGAAGCTCGTACGGCAGCGGCGACGGCGGCGCGCCGCCGCCGCGGGTGCGCTCGCCGTCGTGCTCGCGGCGTTGCTGTTCGCGGTGCGGCCCTGGCCCTTCGGCGAGGTGACGGCGGGCGCGCGCCCGGCGCCGCCGCCGGTGGCCGAACTGCTGCGGCTGGCCCAGGCGCTGCCGGACCCTGCCGAGGCCGCCGCTCGCCGCGCGATCGCCGCCGTGCAGGAGGTTGCGGCCGCGGATTTCGCGGTCCCCTTGTGGACGCGCCGGTTCGCCGAGGCCCTCGCCGACGCCGCGCCCTCGGGGCCGGCCTTCGTCGCGGCCACCTGGCACGCGGGCCTCGCCGCGGCGCTGCCGCGCTGCAGCGACACCGACCTGCCGGCCCTCCGCACGGCGATGGAAGCGCTCGCCGCGCGCCTCGCCGCGGCGGGCACGCCCGTCCACCCGCCGTTCGCCGAGCTGGCGAAGGCCGCCGGCCGCTGAGCCACTTGCGACTGGCCCGGCGCACCGCTCCGCGTATCGTCTGCGGGATTGCCGCGCGACCGCCTCGCCGGGGCCGCACCGCGGCAACCGTCCGTTCGCCACGACCATGAAACACCCGACCATCGCCGCCCTCCTCCTCCTCACCGCCGCCGTCTCGACCGCGTGCTCGTCCCTCGCGCGACCCTTCACCGGCCCCGACGCCGACTTCTCGGGTGCCGGCGGCGCCATCACGCCCGACGACGACCTGCCGCAGCCGGAGAACTGCGTGCCGAAGGGGCTGCGCATCGCGATCGACTCGTCGCTGATGGACGACGCGTTCAAGGCCCAGCTCGCCGAGAAGATGCGCGCCGCGAGCGGCGGCCGCTACGCGTCGATGCGCGGCGAGACGAAGGACGCGCAGTACGAGCTGATCGTCACGGAGATGACGAACAACGACAAGTTCGAGCCGAGCACCGTGGGCGCGATCGTCGGCGGCCTCGGCGGCGCGGCCGGCGGCGCGGCCGCGGACAAGTGGAGCGTGCGCGGCGCGGCGATCGGCGGCGTGGCCGGCGCGGCCGGCGGCTGGCTCCTGTTCAGCAAGCAGCAGGACACCTGGGCGTTCGAGGTCAAGTTCAAGCAACGCACGAGCGCCGAGGGTCACGGCAGGCTGCAGCAGAAGCAGGCCAACAACACGAACTCCGGCGGCGCGCAGACGGGCAACACGGGCCTCAGGGCGGGCGGCGGCTCGCTGAACGACCAGGTGAAGACCGTCACGTTCGACGTGAAGTCGAACACCGCGGTGCAGACGCGCTACGTGGCGGTCGCCGTCGAAGGCGGCGCGTTCAGCACCGAGGCCGGGCGCAAGGAAGCCGCGCAGAAGGTGCTGCTCGAGCGGCTGCCGGGTTACCTGATGGGCGGCGTCGCGGTCGACTTCTGATCGGCGGGGCCACCCGGCGGTTCAACCGGAGAGCCCGTGCCGGTCGCCCGCGACCGGGCCCTCCGGCAGCCTCTCCCAGCCGAACTCCCCCAGCAGGTCCTGCGGCCGGCAGCGCGCGCCGCGCGGCCGGAACCTGCACAGGAACCCGAGGTAGCCGACCACCGCCTCGGCCGTGACCCCCTGCGCGCGCAGGTGGCGCAGCGACGTGTCGCCGTGGCGTTTGGCGAGCCGCAGCCCGTCGCCGCCGACGACGAGCGGCACGTGCACGAAGGTCGGTTCGCACAGGCCGAGCGCCCGGTAGAGCAGCAGCTGCCGCGGCGTGCTCGGCAGCAGGTCGTCGGCGCGCAGCACCTCGGTGATCCCCATCGCCGCGTCGTCGACGACGACCGCGAGCTGGTAGGCGGGACCGCCGTCGCGCTTCTGGATCACGAAGTCGCCGGCGATGCGGCCCGGCTGCGGGCCGGCGAAGCCGTCCACGAACGGCACGGCGCGCGCGGCGACCGCGAACCGCAGCGCGGCCGGCCGGCCGCTCGCCGCCTCGGCCGCCGCGAGCGAAGGAAACCGCCCCCGGCAGGTGCCGGGGTAGACCGGCCCGTCGTCGGGGCTCTCGTGCGGGGCCGACGCGGCCTGCTCGACCTCCTTGCGCGTGCAGACGCACGGGTAGGCGGCCCCCGCCGCGACGAGCCGTTCGGCGGCGGCGCGGTAGCGATCGAGCCGCTCGCTCTGCACGACCACCTCGCCGTCCCAGTCGAGCCCGAGCCAGCGCAGGT
>VGXW01000558.1 GCA_016873195.1 Planctomycetota bacterium
GAAGGCGATGGTCGCGTTCCCGGGCGGCTTCGGCACGATGGACGAACTGTTCGAGGCGCTGACGCTGATCCAGACGCGCCGCATGCAGCCGATCCCGGTGGTGCTGTTCGGCCGCGACTACTGGCGGCGCATCGTCGACTGGGACCTGTTCGTCGAGGAAGGCACCATCTCGCCCGAGGACCTCGACCTGATCGCCTATGCGGAGACGGCGCAGGAGTGCTGGCAGGTCATCGAGGACTTCTACCGCGAGAAGCCGGCGGAGCGGCTGCCGCGCGGGCAGTAGCTACCGCGCGATCCGGTACTCGCCGGGCCCGGCCGCGAACGCGAACTCGCCGTGGTCGCCGCCGAGTTGCCGCAGGCCCGCCGCCGCGGGGCTCTTGCCGTCGACCGTGATCGGTGCGTGCTCGGCCGCGCCGACCGCCGGCACGCGCAGCACCGCCCGGCCGCCCGCGGGCACGACCACGCGCCACGCGAGGTGGCCGTCCGCGACCGACCAATCGCTGACGATCGCGCCGCGCGGCGAGCGCAGTTCCGCCTTCGCCGCGCCGACCCCGCTCTCGATGCCGGGACGGAGTTGCACGAGCTCGTAGCCCGGATGGTCCGGATCCGCGCGGATGCCCGCGAGCCCCTCGACGAACCAGGCGCCGATGCCGAGGAACGAACTGTGCAGCCGCGACTCCACGCCGTCCCACTGCTCCCACAGGGTCGTGGCGCCCTGCGCCAGCATGTCGCCCCAGCTCGGGTAGTCGGTCCGCGTCGCCAGCAACGCGACGAGGTCGTTCCGCCGGTGCTGCGTCAGCACGTCGATCACGAAGCGGTGGCCGTGGATGCCGGCGTCGATGTGGCCCTTGTTGCGGATCTGCGCTTCGAGTCCGGCGAACACCGCACCGCGCAGCTCGGGCGGCGGCACGCCGGCCAGCAGCGCCAGCGCGAGGTAGGGTTGCTCGCCGTTCGCATAGCTCGCCGGGGCAACGAACCACTCGCGGTGCACGCGTTCGCGCAGTTCCGCGGCCTCGCGCTCGAGCGCCGCGGCCGCCTCGTCCTCGCCGAGCACGCGCGCGATCTTCGCCGCGGTGCGCAGCGACAGGAGCCAGTAGGCGTGGTTGAAGAACATCGTCGAGCGCTCGTCGACGCGCTGCCCTGCCCCCTGGCCCCGTCCCGGCGGCACCCAGTCGCCGAGGAAACCCCAGTCGGGGTGGCCGTACTTCTGCAGGAAGCCGTCCTTCACCTGCGTGCGCAGGAATCCGAGCCAGCGCTGCATCATCGGCCAGTTGTCGGCGAGCACGGCGCGGTCGCCGGTGTGCACGTAGACGTCCCACGGCAGCTGGATGCAGACGCCGCTCCACGCGGGCCCGCCGCCGCCGATGCGGGTGGGCGCGGTGTAGGGGATGTTGCCGTCGGGCAACTGCACGTCGCGCCAGTCCTCGAGCCACTGCGCGTAGAACGCGTGCAGGTCGAAGTGCGTGAGCCCGGTGCGCGTGGTCGCGTGCGCGTCGCCGCCGTAACCGCAGCGTTCGCGGTGCGGGCAGTCGACGACCATGCCGCCGAGAGAGAGGCACTCGAACGTCCACTGCGTCACCGCCTGGATGCGGCACAGCAGCGGGTCCGAGCACGAGAACTCGAGCGTGCGCGCGAACGGGCTGCGCACGAGGCAGCCGCGCACGGACTCGGGCCGTTCGCAGCCGGTCCGCGTGTACCAGCGGCCCGCCGCGTAGTTGAAGCGGTTCGCGAAGCGCGCGCGGCCCGACGCGGGCAACACGAGTTCGCTGCGCTGCCGGTAGTTGCTGGCGTCGGCTTGCCGCTCGGCGATCTCGATGGTCACGGTGCGGCCCGGCGCGCCGGTCAGTTCGGCCTCGAACCAGCCGGTGAAGCTCCTGCCGAAGTCGATGCGCCAGCCATCCGGGCCGCGCGGTTCGATCGCGACGGGCTGCAGTTCCTCGACGCAGCGGTTGCCGCCGAGGCGGTCGGGCGACAGCGCGAGGTCCACCGCGGCGGCTTCGGCGCGGGGCCAGCTGCGGTCGTCGAGGTCCGGCGAGGCGAAGTCCGGCAGTTCCGCCGCCGCGTCGACGCGTTCGCCGCCGTAGTCCCACACCTTCCAGCTGCCGGTGCGCCGGCTCGGACTGCCGCGCCAGCGCCAGTCGGCATCGGTGACGAGGCGCAGCTCGCTGCCGTCGCTGCAGGTGACGTCGATCGCGCCGCGCACGAGCGGAGCGCGCGGCACGGCGAACTCGGGGAACCCGGCCCAGCCGGCGGCGAGCCACAGCACGATTTT
>VGXW01000559.1 GCA_016873195.1 Planctomycetota bacterium
TGGTGATGCCGAGGCACTGCGTCGCGACGCCGATGAAGAACCAGGCGACGGCGCTGCGGCCGCGGCCCGGGGCCATCACGGCGCAGATCACGCCGAACACGCCGTAGACGACGATGACGCCGATGAAGACACCGATGGCTTCGGCAGCGTCGTTCTGGGGTGCGAGGGCGATCACGGCTGGCAGGTCGGTGGATTGTCGAAGGGGGGTTCGGTTCAGGTCACGGACGCGTGGCGCAGCAGCCGCAGGGCCCAGGCGATCGCGATGCCGGCGGCGAACGCGCGCTGGCCCAGGCTGCGCCAGGCGAGGTGGCGCAGGCCCTGCTGCCCGCGCCGCCACACGTCGAGCTGCAGCGCGATGGCGCCGGCGCACAGGGCCACGACGACGAACCCGGCGGGGTTGAGGTCGAGCGCCGTGCGCCACTCGCCCTGCAGCACGAGCGCGGTGCTGCGCGTGAGGCCGCAGCCGGGGCAGGCGTGTTCGCCGAGCCAGTGGCCGAGGGGGCAGCACGGGCCGTGGATCCCGAACCACGAAGCCGCCTGCGCGGTGACCTGCGCGGTGCAGCCGAGCACGACCACCGCGAGCGGCGGCAGCATCGCGAGCAGCGGGCGCGGCCGGGGCGAAGCTGTGCCGGGTGACTTCAGAACCAGCCCTTCTTCTCCACCTGGTAGACGCGCACGAACTCCTCGTCGCTCTTGGTCAGGTAGATGATGCCCTCGATCAAGCCGATGATGCTGCCGAGGCCGAGGGTCACGAACGAGATCACGATGCGCAGGATGCCGCCGACCGCGTCGCCGAGCACGAAACGGTGGATGCCGAGGCCGCCGAGCAGGATGCCGAGCACGCCGGCGGCGACACGTTTGCTGTCTTGGGGGAGGCTGGGGGTCTTGGCCATGAGGTCCTTTTCGAGGTGGCGGGAAAGATCCCAGGAGGCGTTCCCGGATGCAACCGGGTCGGGCAGGTTGGTTCGTCGCCGCGCGCGGGCGGCGGCCGGCCGTCTGCCGCTCCCGTGGTTGCGCAGGTGCGCCACCGCTCCGACACTGCCGGGATGCCGAGCATCCTGCCGTTCGCCGCCGCGCTGGCGCTGGCGCTCGCGCTCGCGCCGCTGCCGGCGCAGAAGCCCAAGCCCTACGTCGCCGACCTCGAGGCGCTGTTCGCCGAACTCGACGCGAACTACCCGTTCTTCGACAGCAAGGGCATGCGTGGGGACTGGACCGCGGCGAAGAAGCAGCTGCTCGCGCGCGCGAAGGCGGCCCGCAGCGACGCGGAGTTCGTGCTCGTGGTGCAGGAAGCGGTCGCCGCGCTGCGCGACGGGCACGCGTTCCTGGGCGAGGTGAAACCGAAGCTCGCCGAGCCGGAGCCCGACTACCTTCCCGGCGTCGCGTTCCTGCCGGCCACCAACGGCCGCGTCGCCGTGATGGCCGTCACGAAGCGGCTCGCCGACGAACTGCCGGTCGGCGCGGTGGTGCTGACGATCGACGGCAAACCGGCGCGTCAGGTGCTCGACGAACGCGCTGCGGCGAGCTGGCGCCGCGGCGGCTCGTTCTCGAGCCCGCAGCGCGCGGCGCTGTTCGAGTACCGCATGCCGCTGCGCGGCAAGAAGGGCGAGAAGCACGTGCTCGAGGTCGACGCGGGCAAGGGCAAGAAGAAGGTCGAGGTGACGGCCGACCAGAAGGCCGGAGGCTGGCCGCACAGCTACCACCTGCCGGCGGGGCTGCAGCAGGCCGCGCGCTCGGTCTCGCACGCCGAACTGCCGGGCGGCTTCGGCTACGTCTGGTTGCGGCGCATCGACGAGTCGGCGGCCGAGGGGCTGCGCGCGGCGATCGCGGCGCACAAGGAGGCGAAGGGCTGGGTCGTCGACCTGCGCGGCAATGGCGGCGGCGGCTACGACGACAAACTGCTCGATGCGGTGAAGGGGCTGCAGGGCGAGGTGGTCGGCATCCTCGACGCGGGCTGCATCTCGGCCGGCGAGACCTTCGCGCGCGACCTCGTGAACCTCGTGAAGGCGACGCTGATCGGCGAGCCGACAGCGGGTTCGTCCTCGCAGAAGAAGACGTTCGCGCTGCCGAGCGGCATCGCGACGGTGCAGTATTCGGTGAAGTCGCGGTCCGGGCCGAAGGGCGTGCCGATCGAGTTCCACGGTGTGAAGCCGGACGTGGTGGTCGAAGCCGTGCCGGAGGAACTGCGCGCGGGCAAGAACTCGGCGATCGAGCGCGCGATCGAGCTGCTGGCCAAGTGAAGCGGGCGCGGCCCC
>VGXW01000560.1 GCA_016873195.1 Planctomycetota bacterium
GGGGCCCCGCGGCGGTCAGCGACGGCGTGACGATCGAGACCCCGCCGGGTGGCGGCGGCGGCGGCGGCGCGACCGGCACCTACGCCGAATCGGTCACGCAGTGGGGCATCACCTGGCGCTTCCAGGAGCAGGAGCAGGTCGGCCAGTTCTGCAACGGCGACTGGTGGGTGGTCGGGCCGGTCTCGCTGGTCGAGATCTCGCCGCCGTGCCAGACCCTGAACGGCCGCACGATCCACGGCGCGATGGTGAATCCGGCGCCGGACGGCCAGCACGGCTACGACAGCACCCTGTTCGAGCCCTACGCGAACGGGCGCTACCAGCCGGGCCTCAACGTCGCCCTGGGCCTGGGCCCGAGCGCGCCGCGCGTGCTCGCCCCCGGCACGAGCCTGATCTCGGTGCGGAGCCAGCTGACGCCGGCGGCGAACGGTTCGGTCTCGCAGCTCGCGACGGCAGCGGTGCTGACCGTGCTCGGCAGCGTGCCGCCGGCCGACGCCTTCCGGCCGCCCTACGCGGGCACCGACAAGACGATCCGGCACCGCGAGGCCGACCTCGACTACACGCAGCTCGCCAACCTGCCGGCCAGCGGCACCGCGCCCGTCCTCGGGGACGTCGCGGCGCGCTTGCAACGCGTGTGGCTCGACCACACGCCGGGCTGGACCAGCCGCTACATGCACCCGGTCGAGAACATGCCCGACTACGGCCGCGACTTCACGTCGCTCTACGGCACCGGCGCGTTGCTGCTGCAGGTGTCCCGCAGCAACGCGGAGAAGCGCGACCTGCTCGTGCGCCTCGCGCAGATCGGCATCGACTTCTGGGGCAACGTGCGGAACGGCTGCTACTGGGAGGGCGTCGGCGGCCAGGGCAGCGGGCGCAAGTTCCCGATCCTGTTCGCCGGCGCCGTGCTGCACGACGCGGCCATGCTCGCGATCGGCGCGACGCATCCGTCGGGCTACTACGGCCCCGGCCACGCGAACAACCGCAGCCAGTTCGGCGAGGACTGCCAGACGTTCTACGTGCAGCAGACCGCGCCCGGCGTGTTCAACTGGGGCTACGGCGGCTACACCGCGGCGAGCCTCGGGCTGCCGGAGTGGGGCAACAGCCACCCAACCTGGCCGGTCAACGACAACGCGAGCTGGACCGCGGACTCCTACCGGCGCTGCTGCACCGCCAACGCGTGGGTCGGCCAGACCCTGGTCGCGCGCATCATGGGGCTGCGCGGCGCGTGGGCGCACGACTCCTACTTCGACTACATGGACCGCTACATGCAGATCGAGCAACCCGGCGCGTGGACGCGCAGCTGGGAGCCCTGGCAGGAACAGATGTGGGACGCGCACCGCGCCAGCCACTAGCCCACGCGCGACTCACAGGATCCGCTTGCCGAACGCGCTGAGGATCACGTCGACGGCCACCTCGCCCGACTGGTTCCTCACGTCGAGGATCGGGTTCAGCTCGGCGACCTCGAGGCTCGTCATGCGCCCGGCGTCGCTGACCATCTCCATCAGCAGGTTCGCCTCGCGCCAGCTGATGCCGCCCTTGACGGGCGTGCCGGTGCCGGGCACGTCGCGCGGATCCATGGCGTCGAGGTCGAACGACACGTGGAAACCCGCGGTGCCGTCGTTCGCGAAGCCGAGCGACTCCTGCATGATCGCGCGCATGCCGCGTTCGTCGACGTCGCGCATCGTGTAGGCGTGCACGCCCGAGCGCCTGACGATCTCGCGCTCGGTCGCGTCGATGTCGCGGATGCCGATCAACGCGACGTTCCGCGGCTCGACCTTCGGCCAGAACCCGCCGATGTCGACCAGCCGCGGGTGCCCCAGACCGAGCAGCGTCGCCAGCGGCATGCCGTGCACGTTGCCGCTCGGCGAACTCGCGGGGGTGTTCATGTCGCCGTGCGCGTCGACCCAGATCAGCCCGATGCGCTGGCCGGCCTGCCGGAAGTGCTCCGCGACGCCGGCCACGGTGCCGATCGCGATGCTGTGGTCGCCGCCGAGCACGACCGGGATCTCGCCGTGCTCGAGCGAACGCCGCACGCGCAGGCGCAGCCGGTTGCAGACGTGGTAGATCGGCTCGAGGTAGCGCACGTGCGTGTCGCCGGGGTCGCGCGACTCGGGTGCCGGCACCCCGACGTCGCCGTCGTCCTCGACGTGCAGGCCGAGGTGGCGCAGGCCCTGGCCGACGCCGGCGATGCGGATCGCCGACGGGCCCATGTCGACGCCGCGGCGGCCCGCGCCGAGGTCCATCGGCACGCCC
>VGXW01000561.1 GCA_016873195.1 Planctomycetota bacterium
GGGGGGCACGTGTTGCTGTAGAAGTGCAGGAAGCCCTGGCTGTCGAGGATCCAGAGCTGGTTCTGGCTCTCGACGACGTCGAGGCCGGTCGCGAACGCGTTCATGCCGAGGCCCGGGATGGGCTGCACGGGGCAGAGCACGAGGCACTGGTCGTCGACCTCGGCGAGTTGCTTGCCGTCGGTGACCCAGGCCCCACTGCGGACCGGGTCCCAGGCGGTGCCGCCGGCGTAGACCGGGGGCACGATCACGGACGGCATCGGCACCGGGCACTGGCCCATCACGAAGCAGGCCCAGTGATCGACGTGGCGCAGGTTGGTCAACATGCGCGTGAGCCCGACGAGGTGGTCGGGGGTTTGCGCCGCGGCGGGCGCGGCGAGGAACGGCAGCGTGGCGGCTGCCAGCAGGATGGTGGACTTCATCGAGAAACTCCGCGGCGGCGTAGGGAAAGGGCCGCCGTAGCCTGGAAGAGCCATCTGGGCCGATTCGCACGGAGGCTTTCCAGGGCGCGCGCGGGATGCCGGAGGTTGGGGCGGACGCGTGGTTTGCGGCGCCGTGGCCAGAGCTGGCCCGGTACGGACGCACGCGCCGGCTGCTCCGGCGCGTGCGCTGGCGTTCCCGTGCCGTTCCCCGGCGCTGCCGGCGCGGTCGTGCCGCACCGGCGAGCGGTCGGCTCAGTTCCCCTGCAGCGTCCAGCTGATGCAGTTGCTGACCGCGGTGCCGATGCCCGCGGCGGCGGCGCAGATCGCGACGCACTGCGAACTCAGCGTCCAGCCGGCGAGGGTGGCGTTCAGCGGCAGCGGGAAGGCGAAGCGCGTCGAGCCGGTGCAGGGCCCACCGGGGCCGATCACCGGGTTCGGGCCGAGCGTGCCGAGCAGGGGCTGCGTGTAGACCGGACCGCACAGCGGCGGCGGCTGCACGCCGGGCGCCGAGCACGGGCCGGCGCCGATCAGGCACCACGCGAGGCTGCCGACCGGGGCCTGGTCGAGCCGCAGGTGGAACTGCGCGTTGCCGAGGTTCGGGTCGTTGCCGAGCGAGTGCACGTTCGGGCACGGCGGGCAGGCGCCGTTGCCGCAGGGCTGGCCCATGCTGGTCTCGCGGGCCGGGCGCACGGCGAGGCCGACGAGGTGGTCGGGCGTGTAGCCGCCGGGGCAGCAGGTCCAGTTGATGATCGTCACGCAGCCGGTGATCGGCGAGTAGGGCGTGTACTCCATCGCCATCGTGCCGCTGCCGTCGGTGGCGTAGAGGATGCGGCGGCCCCAGTCGACGGCGAGCCCCGTGATCGCGTCGAAGATCGACGGGCACGGCGGCGGCGTGAACTGGCAGAGGATCATGCAGGGGTTCTGCAGATCCGACACGGCGATCGAGTTGGCGCCGGTGGCGAAGTCGCAGTAGGAGATGAACACGAGGCCGAGGCCCTCGTCGATCGCGAGGCCGGACGTGTTGGTCTGGGTCGGGGCCGGCACGAGGCCCGTGTTGCACATGGACTGGAACCCGGGCGGGCAGGTGTTGCCGTAGAAGTGCAGCCAGCCTTCGCTGTCGAGGATCACGAGCTGATTGCGGCCCTCGGCGACCTCGAGGCCCGTCATGTAGGCGGTGGGCGACAAGGACAGGATCGGCCGCGGCTGGCACTGCATGACGCAGGCGTCGGAGAACTTGCCGAGCTGTTTGCCGTCGGTGACCCAGGCGCCGCTGGTGACGGGGTCCCAGGCGGTGCCGCCGGCCCAGCGCGGGAGCGGCATGGCCGACGGCATCTGCACCACGCACTGGCTGTACGAGCAGCTCCGGTGGTCGAAGTGGCGCAGGTGGGGCACGAGGCGCGTGAGGCCGACGAGGTGGTCGCTGGTCTGCGCGACGAGCGAGGTGGAGAGGAAGGGCAGCGCGAGGGCTGCGAGAAGGGTGGTCTTGGTGGTCTTCATCGGGTGGACTCCGCGGCGCCAATGGCAGGGTCGCCGCACCCTCGAAGGCCGTTCGCGGCGGCAGCGCACGGGCCAAGGGCCGCGAACGCGCGAACGGGGACTCGTCGGCGCGCGGTTACGCATTGTGGCTGCCGCGAGCGGGCCTCGGCACCGCACGGCACGCGGCGCCGAACGTCGTGGCCATCGCTCCCGGCTGCCAACGATGGCTCGCGTCCGTGCGTAGCAGTTCCATGCCACGCGCTCTCCTGCCCCTGCTGCTGCTGACCAGCGCGCTGGCGCAGCAGGTTCCTGCACCTCCCGCACCTCCCGCACCTCCCGCACCGCATCCACTG
>VGXW01000562.1 GCA_016873195.1 Planctomycetota bacterium
GAGTGGCCGACCGCCGAGATCGATCCGCTGTTCGCGAGCTTGACGGCTGCGTCCCTGTGGTGCCTGGCCACGGGGGTCGCGCGCGAACGGCTCGCGCTGGTCCTCTGGTCCGGCGTGCTGGGCGGGTTCGCGCTGCTGCAGAAGGGGCCGCCGTACTTCGTGATGGCTGCCGGCGCCTACCTCGTCTGGTGGCGGCGCCGCGGCCTGCGCTTCGCGTTCGCGCACTTCGCGCCGCTGCTGGTGGTGCCGCTGCTCTACTACGTGCCGCTGTGGACGATGCGCGTCGACCCCGAGTCGATGCTGGCGGCCGTCCGTGCCGAGACCGTGGGCCGCATCGCCACCTTCCGTTGGTCGCACGTGGCCGAGACGCCCGGCTTCTGGCTGCGCGCCGTGCTGGTGCAGATGCCGCTCGTGATGTGGTGCTTCTGGGAGTGGCGCGGTGCCCGGGACGCGCGCATGGACGCTGCGGACCTCACGCTGCGCATGTGCAGCGGCGCGGCGGTCCTGGCCGTGGCCGTGTTGACGTTCTTCCCCGGCCGCCCGACGCGCTACCTGCTGCCCAACGTGCTGCTGTTCACCTTCGCCGTGGCGCCGGCGGTCGCACACTTCGCTGGCCAGCGGCGCGCGCTCGGCGGCTTCGCGCGGCGGGGACTGCGCGCGGTCGGCGCCGCGGGCGCCCTCGCGCTCGGGTTGGTGCCCTTCGGCGTCGACCGCATCGGTCTCGCCGCGGCCGGCCTCGCTCTGGCGGCAGCCCTGGGGCCGCTGCTCGTGCGCACGCCGCGGCAACTCGTGACCTTCTGCCTCGTGTTGCCGCTGCTCGGGGCCTGGACCGTCGGCCTCGACCGCGCGCGCGGTTGGCCCGACTCAGTCAAGGGGCGGCAGGCGGCCGGACAACTGCTGCGGCGCGAATTGACGGCGCTCGGGGCGCTCGGCGACCTCGCTACGCGCGGCCACGTCGACGCGCCGCTGCTGCTGGCGGCGGGCCTGCTGCCGGCCGGCGACGAGGCCGCCCGTACGGAACCGGCGACGCGCTGGCTGCTGCACGAGTGCGACGACGACGACGCGCCGCAGGTGCCGCCCGCCTACGTGGAGCGGTTGCGGTTGTGTTTGCCCGGGAAGGTGTTCGCCGTGCGCGAACGCGCGGCCGGAGTCGGCCGGTGACGTCGGTCCTGCTGGTCCGCTTGTCGGCGATGGGCGACCTCGTGCACGGTCTCGGCGCCATCGAGGCGCTGCACCGGGCCCGGCCCGACTGGCGGCTCACGTTGGCGACGCAGACGGCGCTGGCTCCCCTGCTCGAGGGTGTGCCGGGAATCGCGCGCGTGGTGTTGCTGGCGCGCCACGGCGGCCTCGGTGCGCTGCGACGGTTCCGCGCCGAACTGCGCGCGGAACGCTACGACGTCGCGCTGGACCTGCAGGGGAACTGGAAGAGCGCCGGTGTGGCCGCGGCGAGCGGCGCGCGGCAGCGCTTGGGTGCCGGCGCCGCATGGCGCCAGGAGCCGCGCAGCCGGTGGCTGCTGCACCGCACGGTGGCGGTGCCCGGCGAACACCATCCGGCGCTCGTCGCCTGGACGCTGGCGAGGGAACTCGTGCCTGGGTTGCCGTTCCGCGCGCCGCGGTTGCGCGCGACGGACGCGGAGGTCGAGCGCGAACGGGCTGCGCTGCGGGGGCTCGGCGTCGACCCGGACAGGCCGATGCGGGTGCTCGTGGTCGGCGATCCGGTCGACGCGCGTGCCTTGCGCCCCGCCGCGCTCGCGGCGGAGGCGGCGGCGAGCCAGGAGCCGGCGGTTGCGGTGCTGGGCCCCGCGGAAGCGCACGTCGCGGCGCCCGGGGGTGTGCCCGCGCTGCGGCACGCGCCCGGGGAACTCCGGCGCCTCGTCGCCCTCGGTGCGCTCGTGGCTGGGGCCGGCGGCATCGTGGTGGGGCCCGACCAGGGCGCGACGCACGTGCTCGCCGCGGCCGGTGCGCGCTGTCTCGTCGGCTTCGGCGCCCAGGACCCGCGCCGCACGGCGCCGCCTTCGGCGGTCCCGCTCGTCCACCCTGCGCCGCCGGCCTGCAGCCCGTGCCGCAAGCACCGGTGCCGGCTGCCCGAGGGACCGGTCTGCATGGCGTTCACGACCGCCGGGGGCCGCGCCGTGGCGAACGGCTTGCCGCCGTTCGGCTGACGAGCGCGCCGCGCCGGCTTGTGCGCGCTGCTCCGCCGTGCTTCGCTGGCGCCATGGTGCCGCCGCCCAAGCCGCACGACGCGCGC
>VGXW01000563.1 GCA_016873195.1 Planctomycetota bacterium
CGACGACGCTGATCCAGGCGACCACGCCGCTCACCCCGAGTGCCTACGTCGGTGGGTCCTACTACGTGGTCTTCACGAGCGGCGCGAACGCCGGCCTCGAGCGGCTGATCTCGGCCAACACCGCGAGCACGATCACGGTCAGCGCGTTCCCGGTGGCGCCGCTGCCGGGCGACTCGTTCGACGTCCGGCTCGCCGACGTCGACGTCTACCGGCTCGTGCTGACGGCCCCGCGCACGGGCGTCTGGTTCCTCGTGCAGGAAGGCGATGCCCCGTGGGTCAGCGCGAACCGCTACGAGATCTGGGATGCCGCGGGCAACCTGCTGGTGCCCACCGCGACGCTCGGCACGAACGCCGGCAACTCGAGCGTCTACAACAGCCGCGTCAGCCAGATCCGCGTCTGGCCGACGGGCACCTACCACTTCGTCGTGCGCCGCCAGGCGACCCAGCCGACGACCAACAACTTCATCCCCTACGGCAACTACCGGCTCGAGTACTACGAGCTGCCGATGAACGTGCTCGGTGTGGTGCCCGAGGTCGAGCCGAACAACACGTTCCAGACGGCGACGCCGATCCTGCCGGGCCAGCAGGGCACCGGCAACATCACGAACAGCAACGGCGCCGACCCCAGCGACTGGTGGGGCCCGATCACGCTGCTGAACCCGAGCGTGCTGCAGTTCCAGACGGGCCAGGGCGCCGCGCCGGCGATCCAGGACACGACGATCAACCTGCGCGCCTACGACCCGATCACCAACACGGTCGGCCCGCCGACGGCAGTCACCAGCGGCAACATCCTCGACCCGACCAGCCACGCGCGCGGCACGTACATCTTCACGCTGACGCCGAACCAGTACTACCTGGAGGTTCTCAGCCCGGGCACCGGCGCGACGCAGACCGGCAACTACGTGCTCGAGATCGGGCTGGTGCTCCCGGCGCCCTACAGCCCGGCCAGCTACGCCATCGTCGCCGCCAACGGCGCGTGCGGCGTCGCGCCGTTCCCGACGCTGGTGCGCCAGTTCACCAACGAGGTCCCGCAGGTCAGCCAGCTGTTCTTCCGCCAGCTGACCAACGCCCCGGCGTTGGCGCCGGTGCTGATCCTGCAGGGCCTGTCCAACACGTTCGCAGGCGCGACGCCGCTGCCGTTCGACCTCACGCCGCTCGGCGCGCCGAACTGCACCGTGAACGTCGACCCGATGGCGGTCGTGTTCTACCTCGCCGACGGCGCCGGCATCGTCGACCTCGCCCTGACCGTGCCGCCGATCGTCGGCCTGCGCGGGCTGCCGATCTACGAGCAGGGTGCGGTGCTGAACCCCGCCGCCAACACGCTCGGCCTGCAGATGTCGAACTACGGCCGCATGATCATCGGCGACCGTTCGTGGTGAGCTGACGAAGCCGCACCGCGCCCGCGCGCGGACTGCGGGGCCGCACGGCCACCCCCGCCCGCGGGCGAGGGTGGCCGTCGCGCCGTACGGGGCCGGGATTCCGGCCAGCAGCTTGGCGCCCGGGCAGACGGCGCCAGAATGCGCCCGCATGCCGCCCCGCCGCCCCCGCCGCCCGGCGTCCGCCCTCCTGCTCGCGACGACCGCCCTGCTCGCCGGCTGCGCCACCGCCCCGGCGCCGGCACCTTCGCTCGCCGCGCAGCTGCAGGGGCTCGTCGCGCCGCTCCGCGACACGGCGGGCATCTACGTGCGCCACCTCGGCACCGGCGAGGAGGTCGCGATCGCTGCGGACGAGCTGTTCCCGACCGCCAGCATGATCAAGCTGCCGATCCTCGGCGCGCTGCTCGCGAAGGTCGAGGCCGGCGAACTCGACTACCACCAGGAACTCGTCTACACGAAGGACCGCCTCTACCCCGGCGAGGACCTGCTCGGCAGTTTCGCCGACGGCAGCAAGGTGGCACTCGACAAGGTCGCGATGCTGATGATCACGACCAGCGACAACAGCGCGGCCCTGTGGTGCCAGGAACTCGCGGGCACCGGCGCTTCGGTCAACGCCTGGCTCGCGTCGCAGGGTTTCGCCGCGACGCGCGTCAACTCGCGCACGCCCGGCCGCGAGGCGGAGCAGGCGCGCTGGGGCTGGGGCCAGACGACGCCGCGCGAGATGGCGACGCTGCTCGTGCGCGCGCGCCAGGGCAGACTCGGCAGTCCGGCCGCGAGCGAGGAGGCGCTGCGCTGCCTGTCGCGCATCTACTGGGACGGTGAGGCGCTGTCGGCGCTGCCGCCGTGGGTGCACGCGGCGAGCAAG
>VGXW01000564.1 GCA_016873195.1 Planctomycetota bacterium
CCCTGCTGTTCGCCCTCGTCGCCTGGCTCGCGGCGCGGTTCGCCGGCGGCGGGCCCGCCGATCCGGCGGACCCCGGCTGGGCGAACGCCCGCACGCGCGACGTGGCGCTGGCTCTCGGCGCGCTGCCGCTGCTGGTGCTGAGCCACGAGATGCTGTTCCTCTACGCGGGCCACGTGTTGTTCTTCGCCTGCCTGCTGCCGCGCAGCACGCCCCGGCTCGTGCTGTTCGGCGCGCTGTTCGCCTTGTCGGTGGCCGCCTTCGTGGCCGCGGCGACGCATTCCCTGCCGGCCGCCGACGTGCCGAAGGTCGCCGAGACGATCGCCGCCGCCGCGACGCGGATGCCCGTCGCACCCTCGGCGACCGAGGACGGCGCCATCGTCTGGCTCGTGTGCGGCCCCGAGCAGGGGATCGCGATCTTGCGCGAACGCGCCATGCCGATGATCCGGTCGTTGCCGCCGGTGGTCGTGTTGGCGTCGATCGCGTTCCTGCCCGCGGTGCTGCCGCTGTCCGCTGCCGCGCGGCGCCATGCTGCGCTGCGCTCGGCGATGCGGTGGCTCGGCCGCTGCGTGCTGCTGTCGCTGCTGGCCACGGCGCCGCTGTTCGTCGTCGCGTTCGACTGGGGCCGCTTCCTCTACGTCCACTCCGTCTGCGTCGGGCTGCAGCTCGTCTGCCTGCACGGCCTCCACGCGCCCCGGATCGACCCCGCCGACTGCGTGCTGTCGCACCGCCCCGTCCGCCGCGGCGCCGTGTTCTTGCTGCCGCTCTATGCGCTCGGCTGGGGCATCGACCACACGGCATGCCTCGTCAATCCGGGCGTGGTCCTCGAACTCGCCAACCTGCTGGTGGGGCGGTAGCGAGCCGAACGGTCCCGACGCCCGCGGCCCTCACGGCAGCAGCGTCTCGCCCTCGGGGTCGTGCCGCGCGCGGTTCTGTTCGGCGCGATCGACGCTCGCGGTCGCGTAGCAGTAGGCGCAGCCGTACGGGCAGCTGTCGTATTCGCCGATATCGCGGCTGGCGAGGCAGCCGCAGGCCGCGCGCTGGTTCGGATCCCTGCCCGGCAGCTCGGCGAGGCCGAACGTGGCCCGCAGGTAGTCGCCGTCGATGCACGCGCCCGGCGCGATCCCGTACGGCCGCAGGTCGAGCTGCTCGGCGCAGCTCCGGATCGCCATGCCGTGCCGCGCCGCGATCCCGGCGATGCCCTCCAGCAACCGCGCGAAGCCGGGCTCGCGCTCCGGCGCGGCCGCGACCGCGACCCCGCGCGCGGCGAGCGCGCGCAGCCGCGGCTCGATCTTGCGGTAGCGGTCCATCACGCTGACGACGCAGCGCCGCGTCGCGCCGGCGAGCCGTTCGGCGATGGTCCGGAACCGCGCGAGGTGCTCGTCGGGCCCGCTGACCGGGCTCAGCACGATCGGGTCGAAGCGCCAGATCACGCGCTCGGGGCCGATGCGCGCCGCGAGCTCGCGCACCGTCGCGATGGCGACGTCGAGCGCAGGCGCGCGCGGGTCGAGTTCGCGCGGGTGGCCGAGCACCGTGCAGTGGAAGAAGTAGCGGTGGCCGCGCGCGTCGAGTTCGTCGAGCCAGCGCAGCAGCGGCCGCGGATTGCGCGTCCAGAAGCAGATGACGTCGACGTCCGCGGGCAGCAGCGAGACCCTGCCCACCTGCGATCGACAGAACGGGTTCGGCACGCGGCAGAACCCCGCGCGGATCCGCTGCACGAACCAGCGCGCGTAGAACGCCGGTACGTCGGTGCGGCGGCTCGCGCTGACGATCACGGCCTGGCCGCCTACGCCGGCAGCGTGCGGCCGGGCATCGCCACCGGATAGCGCCCGTCGGCCCCCGGCTGCACGGGTGCCGGGCTGTCCGGCGTCAGGCGCTCGAGGCCGGGGCAGAGTTCCGTCGGATTGGCGAGCGCCTGCTCGGCCGTAAGGTCCTGCCCCGACTCCGCGGCCATGCGGCCCATGATGCCCGCGAGGCAGGCCGCCGCGCAGCGCTCGGTGTCGTTGTGCTTCGTGCCCGTGCGGATCGAACGGAACAGCACGTCGTGCTCGATCTGGTACGGGTTCACGGCCGGCCCGTCGTAGCGCCAGCGCAGGTGGTCCTTGCCGCCGCTCCAGGCGTCGAACAGCGCGGGCTTGGCGACCGACTCGCCGAACACGGCCCTGCCCTTCGTGCCCGTCGCCCAGTTGCCGTAGCGGGTCACCACGCCTTCCTGGTCGCGGCCGTTGACGATCATCGTCG
>VGXW01000565.1 GCA_016873195.1 Planctomycetota bacterium
CGGCACGAAGGCCGCTGCTGCATGCAGCGGCAGGAGCCGCGGCAGGACCACCCGCAGAACCGGGCTCCGCGCCAGGACGGCTGCCAGCGGGGTGGCGGTGCGGCGCACGATTGCCGCGATTGCCGCGGCGACTGCGGTGGCGGCGTCTACTTCGACGACGGCCGCGATGGCGGCGAGCGCGTCGACCGCCGCGACGTCCCCGGCGCCGGCGCCGGCCAGCAGGCGCGCGAGGAGCGCGAGACGAACGACCGCGTGCACCTCGAGATCTTCGAGCGGCTCGATCGGCTGACCGAGCGCGTGACGGAACTCGAGAAGAAGCTGCGGCCTGCACCCGCCGAACGCGCGCCCGCCGAACGCGCGCCCGCCGAGCGCCGCCGCATCGGCCGCTGAACACCGGCCGATGGCCGCGCACTTCGTGCTCTACGTCGCGGACCAGCGCGCGAGCGCCGCGTTCTACGCGCGCGCCCTCGGCCTCGAGCCGCGGCTCGACGTTCCCGGCATGACGGAGTTCGATCTCGGCGACGGCGCCGTGCTCGGGCTCATGCCGGAAGCCGGCATCCGGCGGCTGCTCGGTGCGCGTCTGCCGGATCCGGCGCGGGCGCGCGGAGTGCCGCGCGCGGAGCTCTACCTCGTCGTCGGCGACGCCGACGCGTGCCACCGGCGCGCGCTCGCCGCCGGCGCGGTGGAACTCAGCGCTCCCGCCGCGCGCGACTGGGGCCACCGGGTCGGCTACTGCCTCGATCCCGACGCGCACGTGCTCGCGTTCGCTTCGGCCGCCGCGAGCTTGGCCTAGGCACGGACGCGGGGCCGCGCGCCAGGTCCGCCGCGGTGCACGGCGGTCAGCGCAGCAGGCGCGCCGCGGACAAGCGATGGTCGTCGAAGGCGAACGTGGCCAGCACGTCCCGCTGCTCGGCGGCCGAGAGTTCGCCGAGGCGGTTCGCGACCGCGCGCAGTGCGCCGAGCCGACCTGCGTCGAAGGCGAAGGCCCCGAGCAGGGCCCGGACCGTGCGACCGTCGAACGTCCCGCGCAGGCGAGGCGCCAGCACCTGCGCACAGCGCACGCGGCCGTCGTCGAAGGCGAACAGCCGCACCAGCGCGACCAGCTCGCTGCCAGCGAGTTCCAGCCCGCCCCGTTCGGCCAGGCGCGCGCAGGCTTCGTGCCGGCCGGCATCGAACGTGAACGAGGCGACGACGGCGCGCGCGGCCTCTGCCGGCAGCGGTGCGGCCTTCTCCGCCAGCAACCCGACCAGCCGCCCGCGACCCTCGTCGAAGGCCATCGTGCGGACGAGCTGCACGAACTGCTCCACCGGCAACGAAGTCGTGCGCGGCGCCAGTTCTGCGACCAGCGCGACCCTGGCGTCGTCGAACGCGAGCATCGGCACGCAGGCTAGGCCCCGCGCCGTGTCGAGCCGGCCCCTGGGCAGCAGGTAGCGGACGAGGAACGGCACGGTGGCGGGCGAGCCGGACGTGCCGTCGAGGATCTCGCGCAGCGCCGCCAGCGAGCCGTCGTCGAGTGCCGGCAGGAACCGATCCGCCACCGCGGCGAGCGCGGCATCGCCATGGCTGCGGCCGAGCAGTTCGCCGAGTAGCCGGCGGTCGACGTCGACGAGCTTGTCAGCCCCTTCGGTCAACAGTCGATCGGCGACGGGAGCGAACTCGCCCTCGCCGCGCACCGCGTAGGCCCTGGGTCTGTCGTCGACGACCGTGTAGCTGCTCTCCGGCAGCGAAACCGCCTCGACGAGCAGCAGCAGGTGCGCGGCCGAGATGGAGGGCCTGCTGCGCAGCAGCGCGAGCAGGCGTTCGTGGTGGGCCGTGGTCGCGGGCAGCGGCGTGGTCGCCAGCGTCTGGCGCACCGCCGCGGGCCGGTCCGTCGTGACCAGCACGCTCGGATCCGGGAAGGCCTCGTCGAAGGGGGCGCCGGTGCGGCCGAACTGGATCGTGTGGCTGCAGGCAGCCGCGAACAGCGCGAGCAGGGCGAGCAGAGCGGGAAGGGCGGAAAGGGCGGGGAGGGTGGGGCGGGGAATGGGCATCGGCGGCCTTGCAGTGTGCCTGCTGTGGACGACCGGTTCCCTGCGGCTGTCGATGGGGGCAACGACGATCCCGCCGTCCACGCGGGTATCTTGCCCGCATGCGCCCGCACGTCTGGTCGTCCTTGCTGCTCGTCGCGCCGCTCGCCGCCCAGGGCCAGCCGCCCGACCTGTCCGCCGAACTCGACCGCTTCTGCACTCCGCTCGTCG
>VGXW01000566.1 GCA_016873195.1 Planctomycetota bacterium
GCAGGGCGGCAACGGCATCACGATCACGACGAACACGACCTACATCTACGGCCCGAACTACGGCGGCTCGCCGAGCAACTACACGAGCGAGTTCGACTGCCTGACCAACGCCTGGGTGATCTACGCCAACCCGACGACCGGCACGACGCCCTTCAACAACAACGACCCGGTGCTCGGCCGCGTCAGCCGCTACTTCGGCGGCTTCGTCGCGGCGACCGGCAAGGTCTACAAGGCGCTCGGCCAGAACCCGAACGCTTCGGGCAGCAAGCCCGCCTACAACGTCTACGAGTACCAGGCGAACCCCGTCGCCGCCGTCGCGGCGAACGGCACGGGCTGCACCGGCTCGGCGGGCCCGCTGGCCCTCACCGGCGACAACCTGCCGTGGACCACGCGCACGTTCTCGGCGACCGGCACGGGCTTCCCGGCCGGCTCGCTCGGCTTCGGCGTCGTCGGCTTCACGACCACGTCGACGCCGCTGTCGCTGCTGCACCCGGCGGGTGGTGCGGGCTGCAACCTGTTGGTGAACCCCGACGCCACGCTGCTCTTGCTGCCCGTCGCGGGCAGCGTCACGCTGTCGATCGGCATGCCGGTCACCCCGGTGTTCGCGGGCGTGGTGCTGAACGCGCAGGCGCTCTGCGTCGAGCTCGACCTGTCGTTCAACATCACGGCGATCACCAGCAGCAACGCGCTCGCGATCACGATCGGCGCGATCTGACGGGAGCCACCCACGGCGCCCGCTGCGGCGGGCGCCGGAGCTACTTCGGCGCGCGCAGCCGGCCGAGTTCCTCGTCCGCCAGCTTCCGCACGGCCGCGGGCACGTCCTGGCCCGCGAGCAGCCCTTCGAGGCGCCGGACCGCCGAGGCGGCGTCGCCGGTGACGGCCTCGGCGCGCGCGAGCAGCCAGGTCGTCCGCGCGTCCCTGCCCTTGCCGAGTTCGTCGCCGCGCCGAGCCGCGGCCAGCGCGCGCGGCCCGTCGACCGCCGGCGCGTCGAGCAGCACTTCGGCGAGCCGCGCCCAGGCCGGCGCCTGCTCCGGTGCCAGCTCCACGGCGCGCTGCGCGTGCGCGGCCGCGGCGCCGTGCAGGCCGGTCGCCGCGAGGTTCCCGGCCACGACCGACCACTGCCGCCAGTCCGAGGGCTTGCACTGCAGCGCGCGCACGTCCTCGACCAGGGCCTCCTGCGGGCGGCCGAGTTGCCGCAGCACGCGCGCCGCGAACGCGCGCGGCTCGGGCTGCGTCGGGGCCAGCTCCGCGGCGCGCAGAAACGCCGCGAGCGCGGCCTCGTGCTCGCCGGCGTCGCGCAGCAGGAGCCCGAGGTTGAACTGCGGCCGCCAGCCACCCGGCCCTTCGGCGATCGCGCGTTCGAGCGCCGCGCGGGCCTCGGCCGGGCGGTCGGCCTGCACCAGCGACGTGCCGAGCCGGCTCCACGCCTCGGCGCTGTGCGGATCGATCGCGGTCGCGGCGCGCGCCGCGTCGGCCGCCTCGGCGTACCTCTGCTGCTGCTCGAGCATGAAGGCGAGCTGCAGCCACGCCGACAGATTCCGCGGCTCCGCCGCGAGGCCCGCGCGGTACGCGCGTTCGCTCTCCTGCAGGCGGCCGGCCCGGTTGTAGAGCAGCGCGAGGGCGAGGTGCGCGCGCGGGAACGCCGCGACGTCGACGGTGCCGAGCACCGCGAGCCCGCGGTCGACCGGCACCGAACTCGCGCACAGCACGTAGGCGAGCTGCAGGCCGCGGCTGTGGGGGAAGTGCCGCTCGTAGGCGGCCAGCGCGGCGGCGAACGCTGCGACATCGCCGGCTCGCGCCGCGGTCACCATCCACCAGAACAGGAACGACGCGCGCGGCTCCTGCGCCATCGCTACGGCGGTGCCGAGCCAGCGCGAGGCGACGCCGAACAGGCTGCGGTCCTTCTTGTGCAGGTGCACCTGGTCGTAGGCGAGCAGGCCCAGCACGAAACACTCGATCGCGGTGCCGGGCGTGGCGCGCGCGAAGTCGAAGTCCGCGGCATCGCGGTCGTCCATCTGCACCTGCACGAGCCGCGCCGCCGGCTCGGCAGCGACGGGCACAAGCGCAGCGCGTGCCTCGTCGCGCCGCCCGGCCCGCAGCAGCAGCGCCGTGCGCGCGATCGCCACCTCGACGTCCCCCCCGAGCGCGGTCAGCGCGTCCAGCGCCACGAGGCCGGCGCCAGGGTCCTCCTCGGCCAGCGCGAGCCACGCGGCCGTCAGCGCGTTCTCGCCCC
>VGXW01000567.1 GCA_016873195.1 Planctomycetota bacterium
GGTTCGATGTGACCGTCCTGGTGCTCCGTGCCGGGCAGCCTGATCTGGCGGAACGAACCGTCGAGCCGGCCGTCGGCGCCGGGCCGAGGCGCCTGGCCCGAAGCGACCACCACCTTGCCGCCGAAGCGCGCGTCGGCGAGCTTGTCGGTGAACTCGGCGATGGCGCCGGCGTCGAGGCCGGACTCGACCTTCTGCGCCCTCAGGGCGGCCTGCACCTCGTCCGGCTTCACCGGGGGACCGGGGCCGGCGTGCAGTTCGGCCGTCAGGCCGTCGCCGCTGATGGAGACGCGCAGGCGTGGCACGCCGTTGCATCGGCATTCCGCGGCCCGCGGCTTGCCTCGGCGCGGCGAGATCCTGGGCAGCCCCCTGCCGCGCGGGCAGATCGGCCGGGTCGCACCGGCGCAACCGGGCGGGCACGGGCAGGACGAACCGCAGCAGGATGTCGGCGGGGTGGAGTCGCCGGGCGGCCACTTCGGCCGCACGTCCCGGCATGATGCAGGTCCCGAAACCTCGCATGACCTCCTACGACCCCGATCGCCACGGCCCCGTGCGCCTCGTCGGCCCGGGTTTCCACGCGCGCGTGCACGCGCTGCTGCGGCTCGTGCCGGCGGGCTCGGTGACCACCTACGGCGACCTCGCCGGGGCGCTGGGCTCCCGCACCATCGCCCGCCAGGTCGGGTTCGCGCTCGCGGCCCTGCCGCCGGACTCCCGCGTGCCGTGGCACCGAGTCGTCGACGGCTCGGGCCGGCTCACCGGGGCCGGCAGCGCACGGGCGCGCGAACAGGCGGCGCGGCTCAGGGCCGAGGGGATCGGCGTCGCCGGCGGTCGCGTCGTGGGCTTCGCCGCCCGGCGGCACGTGTTCCCGGCAGCAGACCCTCGACCGCGCGGGGCCGGCCGGTAACCTCTCGCCCGGATGTCAGACCGCGCCGCTCGCAACGTCGCCGTGGGCCTCGGCTGGGGCACGTTCCTCGCCGGCTTCGTGCCGGGGCTGCTGCAGTACCAGCTCGGCCAGAAGCAGCGCGCCGTGCTCGCGTTCGGCGGTTGTTTCCTGCTGTTCTTCGTCGGCTGGCTCGTCGTGCGCGAGCGCCTGTTCTACTGGGCCCTGCTGACGCCCGACTCGCCGCCGCCCGGCAGCAGCCCCGGTCTGATCCCGTGGCAGGGCATGGCGCGCGCCGGTGTCGTGTTCACCCTGCCGGAGCTGCTGAACTTCCCGGCGAACGCGCTCGGCGCGATCCTCGCGTGGGACGCGTCGCCCGAGGGCGAACGGCTCTGGCGCATGCCGCGCGACCTCGAGCACCTGTTCGGCTGGCTCACCGCGGCGTCGGGCATGCTCGCCGCGTTCTGGTCGGCCGCCGGGCACTGGGAGCTGCGGCGGCGCCGCGACGGCGGCGCGACGCCGCCGGTGCCGGTCGCCGACCCGGCGCTGTGCGCGGCGCTGTCGTGGCTCGTGCCGGGCCTCGGCCACTGCAGGGCCGGGCAGAAGGACAAGGGCGCGCTGCTGGGGTTCGCGGTCGTCGTGGTGTTCGCCGCCGGGCTGCTGTTCGCGCACGGCCACGCGGTCGACCGCGCCAACGCGTCGGTCTGGTGGATCGGCCAGAACCTGTTCGGCGGCGGCTCGCTGTTCGCGGCGCTGGTCACCGCGCCGCTGCGCATGGAGGGTGCTCCGCCGAACCTCGACCTCGGCGTCGTGCTGTGCACGGTCGCGGGCCTGATGAACCTGGTCGTGATGGTCGACGCGTTCACGGTCGCCGAACGCACGGCGTTCCCGCTCGGCAAGCCCGCGGAGGTGGCGCCGTGAGCCTCTGGTTCCGCCTCGCGGTCTACGTGCCGGTGCTGTTCCTGGTCGCCATCGTCGTCGTCGGCCAGCACCACGACAACGCGCGCGACACGCTGCGCTGGACCGTGCGGCGCACGGGCCGCTGGCTCGTCTGGACCGCAGCGCTGCTCGCCTGCATGTGGGGGCTCGAGATCCTGTTCATCGGCTGGTAGCCGCCCCGCGCGCCCACAGGTCGCCGGCGAGCCGTAACACGGCGCCACGGCCCTGCAGCAGGAACAGCGCGCGCAGGAACGACGGCCGGTCGAGGCCGGACTCGCGCTGCAGCAGGTCGCTCGGCCGCGGGCCGCGCTGCAGCTGCTGCAGGATCGCCTGCTCGTCGGCGGAGCCCTGCAGGTGCAGGGCGTCCGGCGCGGCCACCGCGGCCTGCACGCCGAGGTCACGCCCC
>VGXW01000568.1 GCA_016873195.1 Planctomycetota bacterium
CTCCCACGGCTCGTGCAGCAGAAGGCCGGCGTCGTGCTCGGCACGCTGAGCCCCGAGGACCGCCTGCAGCAGCTGCGCCTGCCGGTGCGGCTCGCCGAGGCCGGCGTGCCGTTCTGTTTCGCCGGACGGCCCGAGCAGCTGCGGCTGTCGGCCGTGCTCGCGGTGCGCGCGGGCCTCGACCGCAGGACCGCGCTGCAGGCGCTGACGCGGTTGCCGGCCCTGCTGCTCGACCAGTCGGCGGCGGTCGGCTCGCTGCGCCAGGGCAACGCCGCCGACTTCGTGGTGTTCCGCGGCGACCCGCTCGACCTCGATGCGGCGCACGTCGCGACCTGGATCGACGGCGCGCTCGCGCACGGCGCGAAGTCGCTGCCGAAAGCCGCGCCCGAGACCCCCGCTGCCGGAGACCCCGCCGATGAACCCACGCCAAGTCCCGCTGGCCGCAGCCCTGCTGTTCGCGCCGTTCGCCGCCGCCCAGCAGGCCACCGTCTACCGCGGCGCGCGCATCCTGCCCGGCGGCGCCCCGGTGATCGAGAACGGCGTGCTCGTGATCGCCAACGGCAAGGTCCAGGCGCTGGGCGGTCCTTCGACGCCGGTCCCCGACGGGGCGGCGGTCGTCGACTGCCAGGGCCGCACGATCACGCCGGGCCTCGTCGACGCGTCGTTCCGCGGCGGCTCGGGCCCGAACGACCAGAACGAGCAGGGCAGCGAGGTGACGCCCCACCTGCGCGCGTTCGACAGCCTCGACCCCGAACTGCCGGCGTTCGCGCGCGCGCGCGGTGCCGGCGTCACCGCGGTCCACGTGATGCCCGGCGCGCGCAACGTGATCGGCGGGCTCGGCTGCGTCGTCAAGACGGCGGGCAGCGACCCCGCGGCGATGCTGGTCGCCGACGAGACGAGCCTGCGCCTCGTGATGGGCAGCGAGCCTTCGGCGGGCAACCGCGCGATCCGCGGCGGCAGCGTCGACTCGATGTACTACCGGCGGCCGACCACGCGCATGGGCGTCGTCTGGGAGGCCCGCCGGGCCTTCTACGCGGCCAAGGAAACGCAGCAGACGCTCGGCGCGCCGCCGGGCCAGCCGGCGCCCGGCACCGAGGTGCTGGTGCGCGCGCTGCAGGGCAGGCTCACCGTGTTCACGACCGCGCGCAGCGACCAGGACATCCGCACCGCGCTGCGCCTCGCCGGCGAGTTCGGCTACCGGACCGTCATCGACGAGGCCCAGGACGCGCACAGCGTGATCGCGGAACTCGCCGCGGCGAAGACGACCGTGTTGCTGGGCGCGCCGAGCGCCACCGGGATCGCCGGTCCGGCCGGCGGCGACGGCGCCGACCCGCGCTTCGCGACGGTCGGGCTGCTGGCGAGGGCCGGCGTGCCGTTCGTGATCACGACCGGCAGCAACCTCGCCGCGCTCGACCTCGTGCGCGAGGCGATGTTCGCCGCGCGCTGCGGTCTCTCCCCCACCCAGGCCCTCGACGCCGTGACGATCCTGCCCGCGCGCCTGCTCGGCGTCGACGGGCGGCTCGGCAGCCTCGCCCCCGGCAAGGACGCCGACTTCGTCGTCTGGTCCCACGATCCTCTCGACCCGGCAGCCGTCGCCGTGTCGGTCCACATCGACGGCAACCCCGTGCTCGAACCCCGATGAACTCGCGACTCCCCATCGCCGCCGCCGCGGCCCTGTTCGCTCTGCCGGTGCTGGCCCAGGACGTGCTCGCCGTGAAGGCCGGCAAGTTGATCACGCTCGCCGGCCCGGTGCTCGAGAACGCCACCGTGCTGATCCAGGACGGCCGGATCCAGAAGATCGGCGTGGCCGCCGAGGTCGAGGTGCCCTGGACCGCCAAGGTCGTCGACGCCAGCGACAAGGTCGTGCTGCCGACCTGGGTGCTCCCCCACACGCAGGGCGGCCTGCGCGGCCTCAACGAGAACATGCAGAACGTGCCGTGGCTGACGGTCGCCGACGCGATCGACCCCGCTTCGACGTGGTTCGAGGACTGCCTGCGCAACGGCGTCGGCACCGTGCACGTCGTGCCTGGCAACCAGACGCTGCTCGGCGGTTCGGGCCTGGTCGTGCGCCCGTTCGGCCGCACGGTCGAGGACATGGCCGTCGCCGGCAACACCGGCATCAAGCTGTCGCTGCTCGCGAGCGGCGGCGGGCGCCTGCAGCAGATCCGCAAGCTGCGCCGCGCGCTGGAGGACGTGCGCGACTACCTCGCCGACTTCGAAAA
>VGXW01000569.1 GCA_016873195.1 Planctomycetota bacterium
CAGGAAACCGTGCGGGCTGAACGACAGGCCGTAGGCGCCCGCGTCGAGCACCGCGACCAGGTCGCCGGGGCCGAGTTCGGGCAGCAGCACCTGCTCGGCGAGCTGGTCGGCGGGCGTGCACAGGGGCCCGCCGAGCGTCACGGGCGCCGCGGCCGCGCCGCGCAGCGCGCCCGCCGCGACGAGCAGCGGGGGGCGCTTCAACACCGTTCCCGCGCCGCACGCGGCCGCATGGTGGTGCAGGCCGCCGTCGAGCACGAGG
This sequence comes from Planctomycetota bacterium, assembly GCA_016873195.1. Classification (GTDB taxonomy): domain Bacteria; phylum Planctomycetota; class UBA1135; order UBA1135; family UBA2386; genus VGXW01. Next base: position 260 of record VGXW01000569.1, read on the forward strand.
TGGCGCTGGCCGCCGCTCTGCTTCTCGCGCACGACGCGCGTCAGGTAGACGCCGCACGGCGCGACCAGGTAGCGGCCGAGTTCGACGAACCAGGACCGGCCGGGCCGCGCGTGCCGGGCGGCGAGCTCGGCGAGGCCCGCCCCGGCCGCGGCGAGATCGAACTCGGGGTCGCCCGCGTAGGCCGGCACGCCGAAGCCGCCGCCGAGGTCGAGTTCGTCGAGGTGCAGGCCGAGTTCGCGCTCGAAGGCGGCGGCCTGGTCGCACAGCGCGGCACCGTGGCGCACGCACGCTGCGGCGTCGAAGCTCTGCGTGCCCCCGTAGACGTGCAGCCCGCGCAGGTGCAGTTCCGGCGCGGCCGCGATCGCCGCCAGCAGCGCTGGGGCCTGGTCGGCGTCGACGCCGAACCGGCTGGAACCGCCGCCCATGCGCAGGCGCGAACCGGCGAGTTCGTGCGGCAGGTTGATGCGCAGCGCGACGCCGGCGGTGCGGCCCCGCGCGCGTGCCGCGGCGGCGATCGCCGCGACCTCGCCGGCCGACTCGGCGTGGAAGCAGCCGACGTGGAGGCGCAGCGCCGCGTCGATCTCGGCGTCGCTCTTGCCGGGGCCGGCGAAGCGCAGCCGCTCTGGGGCATGGCCGGCCGCGATCGCGAGCTGCAGTTCGCCGAGCGAGGCGACCTCGGCGCCGGCCCCGAGCCGGCAGAGGCGCGCGGTGACCGCGAGCGAGGGGTTGGCCTTGACCGAGTAGAGCACCGTGAAGGATTCCCCGAGCGCGCGCCGCACGGCCAGGAGCCGCCGGTCGAGCAGTTCGGCGACGAACACGTAGAGCGGCGTGCCGAAGCGGTCGGCGAGTTCGCGCGCGCGGATGCCGCCGAGGCTGAGCGCCATGGCATCGGCGCAGCCCAGCGCGTGCAGAGCCGCCCGGGTCGCCGGCTCGTCGTGGGCCGATCGGGTCACGGCCGCCATGCTACGCGGGCCTTCCGGGGCGCGCACCGGCATGCGATGATCCGCTGTCGGCTTCGTGCCGCCCACGCATGACCGAGATCGTCAGGTTGCCCGAGCCGGCGCGCGCGCGCTTCGCGTGGTTCCTGCCGCTGGTGTTCGCCGCCGGCGCCGCCCTGGGCTCGCTGTGGCCGGGCCACGGCGGGCAGCTGTTCGTCATCGGTTCGTTGGCCGGCGTGTGGGCGTGCTTCCTCGTCTCGTCGGGCACCGACCCTGTCGGCTGGCTCTTGCCCACGCTGCTCGGTGGGCTGCCGGTCGTCTGGCTGCTCGGCCGCCTGCTCGACCGGCTGCGCGCGGACGGCCGCCTGTTCGCGATCGCGATGGCGATCGTCGCGGGGCTCGCCGGCTACGTGCTGCTGCAGGGCTACGGCGACCTCGACCGCGCGCTCGAGCACCACGGCGGGATCGCGGGCTACACGATCTGCGCCGTGCAGCTCGGCAGCTACGGCGCGACGCTGCTGCTGCTCGCCATCGAGGCGGGCCGCGGAGGTGCGGCTTGAACCAGGGGCCCGCCGGCGCGGACGAGGCCCTGCTCGGCGCGGCCGTGGCGGTGCGCGCGAAGGCCTACGCGCCGGCCTCGTCGTTCCGGGTCGGCGCCGCGGTGCTGGCCGCCGACGGGCGCACGTTCGCCGGCTGCAACGTCGAGAACGCCAGCTACGGGCTCACGATCTGCGCCGAGCGCGCGGCGGTCTGCGCGGCCGTCGCCGCGGGCGCGCGGCAGCTCGTGGCGGTCGCGGTCGCCACCGACCTCGACGAACCGGCGCGGCCGTGCGGCGCCTGCCGGCAGGTGCTCGCCGAGTTCGGCCGGGGCATGCGCGTGCTGCTCGTGGGCCGCTCCGGCGCGGTCGTCGCGACGACGCTCGACCGGTTGCTGCCGGAGCCGTTCACGTTCGACGACGTCGCGCGCGGCCGGTCCCGCTGACCGGGGAAGCGGCGCTGCGCCGTCGAAAC
>VGXW01000570.1 GCA_016873195.1 Planctomycetota bacterium
GGCGGGAGCCCTGGTCGGTCGTGCCGTGCGTGAACCCGACGTCGCGGTAGGTGGTGTTCCACAGTTTGCCGGTCTGCAGCGTCAGGTAGCCGGCGTCGGACAGCGCACGCGGCAGCAGCAGCGGGTTTCCCAGCAGTCGTTCCTTCAGCGGACTGCGATCGGCCCCGCCGCCGGCGAGGTCGTTGCCGGTGATGCCGTGCTGGTGCGGATACCGGCCGGTCAACAGCGTCGCGAGCGAAGGCGAGCAGAGCGGCGTCGCGTAGCCGCGCGTGTAGACGAGACCCTGCGCGGCGAGGCGATCGAGGTTCGGCGTCCGCACGGCGGTGTTGCCCATGAAGCCGTAGTCGCAGAACGCGTGGTCGTCCGAGACGATCAGCACGACGTTGGGCCGGGTGCGCGCCGGCACCGCCGCACCGCCGGCAGCGGCTCGAGGCAACGGCGGCAGGCCCAGTGGCGCGCGACCCACGGGTGCTGTGCGGCCGCCATCGGCGCGCGTGCACTGCGCGAGCAGCGCCTGCATCTCGGCGCGCCGCTCCGGTTTGTCGAGCCACAGGTTCTGCGTCTCGGCGGGGTCGCGGGCGAGATCGTAGAGCTGCCCCGGCGCGTCGGGCGCGCGTTCGGGCAACGCGAACGGCGCGAGTTCGCCGCCGTCGTACCGATTGCCGCCCGAGCCCCGGTGTGCGAGCAGCTTCCACGAGCCCACACGCAGCTGGAACTCGCCGCGAAAGCTCTGGGTCAGCAGGTGGGCACGCACCGGCCGGTCCTCGGGCTGCAGCCCGGTGAGCACCGGCAGCAGGTCGAAGCTGTCGACGGCGATATCGTCCGCGAGCCGGTGACCCGTCAGCGACGCAAACGTCGCGTAGAGATCCGTGCCGCTGGCGAGCTGAGCCGTGACGCGTCCCGCCGGGATGCGGGCGGGCCAGCGCGCAATCAGCGGCACGCGGTGGCCGCCTTCCCAACCGTCGCGCTTCATGCCGCGAAGGCCGCCCGCCGGATCGTGTCCGTGGTCCTTTTGCATCCAGACCGTGTGCCGCGTCTCGGGTCCGTTGTCGGACGAGAAGACGACCAGCGTGTCGTCGCCGATGCCGAGTTCGTCGAGCCGATCGAGCAGCCTGCCGGTCAGCGTGTCGAGTTCGCGCACGAAGTCGCCGCGTGGCCCCGCCCCGGTCGCCTTCTCGAAACCCGGTGCGGGCAGCACCGGCGCGTGCGCGATCTGCGTGCACAGCAGCAGGAAGAACGGCCGGTCGCCGTGGTGCGCGCGGTGGTCGTCGACGAAGGCCAGCGCCCGGTCGAAGAACAGCACGTCGGCGTCGACGAACCGGTAGCCCGGCGCCTTCTGCCCCTCGTCGTTGTCCCAGCGCCACTTGCCGCCCGGGTTCGGCAGCGTGTCGCTGCGATGCTGCTCGGTCGCCGGTGCCACGACCGTGCCGTTCTCGATGTAGACGTAGAGCGGGTCCGTCGTCGGACAGTTCGGCGTCACGAAGGACACGTCGAAGCCGCGCGCCTGCGGTCCGTCGACGAGCGGGCAGCTGCGCGCGTAGTCGATCCGGCGCGCGTCGTCGAAGCCGCCGGCGAGGCGTTTGCCGTTGGTGTCGACCCACGTGAGTCCGAGGTGCCACTTGCCGAACACGCCGGTCCGGTAGCCGCGTGCGCGCAGCATGTCGGCGAGGGTCGGCACGCCGGGCGCCAGGTAGCTCGGGCCGCCGGGCCCTTCGAACGCGCTCGGTCTGCGGCCCGTGCGGCAGACGAGGTTGCCCGAGAGCAGGCCGTAACGCGACGGCGAGCAGATCGTGCACGGACTGTGCGCGTCGGTGAAGCGGATCCCCTCGGCTGCGAGGCGGTCGAGCCGCGGCGTCGTGTAGGCCGCGCGTTCGTTGTAGCAGGACAGGTCGCCGTAGCCGACGTCGTCGGCGTAGACGATCACAAGGTTCGGCAATCGTGTGTCGCCGGGTTCCTGCGCCCGCAGCGGCGCCAGCGGCAGGGCGGACACGAGCACCGCGATGGACGAGGCGACGCGCAGCGTGGGTCTCCCCGCGCGCGAGGCGTCGACGCGCTGCCGAGCCGCGGGTTCGAGGTGGCGACCAGGGGAGTCCGAGCCAACGCCGTTCTTCATGGTCACGGCACACGCTACGGCATCGCTGGCGCACGCGCAGCCGGCCGAGCAGCGGATCACGCGCACGAACATCCGCCGGTCTTTCCAA
>VGXW01000571.1 GCA_016873195.1 Planctomycetota bacterium
CAGCACGCCGATACCGATCCGTGCTTCTCGCCCGACGGGCGCACGCTGCTGTTCGTCTCGAACCGCAGCGGCACGAGCCAGCTGTGGACGATGCCGGTCGACGGCGGCGAGCCGCGGCAGCTGACCGACTTCGGGCCCGGCGTCGCCGCTCCGTTGTGGTCGCCGGACGGCGCGCACGTCGCGGTCACCAGCGAGATCTTCCCCGAGTGCGGCATCGACGCCGAACAGAACGCGCGCATCGCGAACGGCCTCGAGCAGGGCCGCACCAAGGTGCACGTCGCCGACGGCCTGCTCTACCGCCATTGGAACAGCTGGGCGGACGGCCGCCGCACGCACGTTCTGCTCGTCGACGGCAGGACCGGCAGGATCGTGAAGGACCTGACGCCGGGCGACTTCGACAGCCCGATCTTCGAACTCGGCGGCGGCCGCGGCTTCACGTTCTCGCCCGACGGCAAGGAACTCTGCTTCTCCAGCAACCGCGGACCGAAGCCCGCCGAGTCGACCAACTCGGACCTGTGGCTGGTGCCGGTCGACGGCGAGGTCACCGCGGCGAGTGCCCGCTGCATCACGGCGGACAATCCGGGCTGGGACGGCGACCCACTGTGGTCGCCCGACGGCAGGTCGATCGCGTTCGTCAGTCAGGCGACGCCGGGCTACGAGTCCGACCTGAAGCGCCTCGCGGTCTGGGACCGCAGCACCGGCAAGGTGCGCTACCTGACGGCGCGCGGCGGCTTCGACGACTGGGTGAACGACATGCGCTGGACGGTGGACTCGTCGGCGCTGGTGTTCGTCGCCGACCGGCGCGGCCGCACGCCGCTGTTCCGCATCGCGCGCGACGGCGGCGAGCCGCAGCTCGTGCTCACGCACGGCACGATCAATGGCTATGAACTCGACGGCGACGAGGTCGTGTTCGCCGCGCGCACGGTTGCCGCGCCCGCCGAGATCTTCCGCGCGCCGCTCGGCGGCGGCGGCGAGAGGCGGCTCACTGCGTTCAACGAAACGCTCGCCGCCGAGGTCGACTTCCGCCCCGCGGAGGAGATCGAAGTCGCCGGCGAGGGCGGCACGAAGATCCAGTGCTTCGTCGTCAAACCGCACGGCTTCGTGCCGGGCAAACGCTATCCGCTGGTGCTCAACGTGCACGGCGGCCCGCAGTCGCAGTGGACCGACGGCTTCCGCGGCGACTGGCAGGTCTATCCGGGCAAGGGCTACGTGGTCGCGTTCGCCAACCCGACCGGCTCGACCGGCTGCGGGCAGGACTTCACCGACGCGATCGCGGGCGACTACGGCGGCCGCGTGTTCCGCGACCTGATGGCGGTGACCGACGCGCTGCAGAAGCTCGACTACGTCGACAGAGACCGCATGGGCGCGATGGGCTGGTCGTTCGGCGGCTACATGATGATGTGGTTCCAGGGCCACACCGACCGCTTCCGCTGCATCGCCGCGATGATGGGCATCTTCGACCTGCCGTCGTTCTACGGCTCGACCGAGGAACTGTGGTACCCCGAGCACGACCTGGGCGGCACGCCGTGGACGAGCGAGCTCTATGCGAAGTGGTCGCCGTCCAACTCGGTCGCTCGGTTCCGCACGCCGTCGCTCGTGATCACCGGCGAACGCGACTACCGCTGCCCCTACACGCAGAGCCTCGCCTACCACACGGCGCTGCAGAAGCAGAACGTGCCGTCGCGGCTGATCGTGTTCCCCGAGGCCGGCCACTGGCCCGCGTGGCACGAGATGGCGTTCTACTACAACGCGCACCTCGACTTCTTCCACCGCTGGCTCGGCGGCGAGCCGGCGCCGTACGACGTGATCGAGCACGCGCGCAACCTCGCGTTCACGAAGAAGGCCGGCGTGCGGTGAGCGGCACCGGCGGGTCGCGGCCGTGCTCGACCACGCGGCCGCTCGCGAAGTCGTGCCGCCGCGGGCCGTCGTCGCGAACCGGCCGCCGCCGCCTGGAGCGCAGCGGCCAGATCGGCTTCAGGCGGCATAGAGCTCACGACCCTGCCCGAGGATCCTGCCGTAGATCAGCCCCGGGTTGTCCTTGTGGCGCTCGAGATCGCCAGGAGTCGCGACGACGAGGTCGAACGGCAGTGGGCATCCCTGGAGTTCGACGTACAGCCGCTGCGCAGTCCGCCGGCGATCCGTCCCCTCGGGCATCACGATCAGCAGGTCGATGTCGCTGTCGGCTCGCGCGATGTCGGGG
>VGXW01000572.1 GCA_016873195.1 Planctomycetota bacterium
GGGGCCAGGGGCAGCCCGAGCTTCTCGGCGGCTGCCTCCATGATGCGCAGGTTCGCCTGGTGCGGGATCAGCAGGTCGATGTCGTCGACGGCGATGCCGTTTCGCGCCGCGATCCGGGTCACGGCCTCGCAGATCTTGGCGACCGCGAAGCGGAAGACCTTGCGGCCGTCCATGCGCAGGAAGTGCTCGCGCGCGTTCAGGGTCTGCGGGCTCGCCGGCCGCGCGGATCCGCCGGCCGGGACCTCGATGAGATCCGCGCCGGATCCGTCGATGCCGACCTCGTGATCCAGCAGTTCGTGCTCGGCGGGTTCCGGCCCGAGCACCACGGCGCCGGCGCCGTCGCCGAAGAGGATGCAGGTGTTGCGGTCCTGGTAGTCGGTGATCGAGGAGAGCACGTCGACGCCGATCACGAGCGCGTTGCCGAACGAACCCCCGCCCACCAGGCTGTGGCCGACGAGCAGGGCGTTGGCGAAGCCGGAGCACGCGGCCGAGACGTCGAAGCCGGCGGCGCGCCAGGAACCGAGCTTCCGCTGCACGTGGCACGCGGTCGGCGGGCAGATGTTGTCCGGCGTGACGGTGGCCACCACGATGAGTTCGACGTCGCCGGCGGCGAGCCCACCGTGCTGCAGCGCCTGCCGCGCGGCGTCGGCCGCCAGGTCGGAGGCGGCTTGCCCCGGGCGCACGATCCGGCGCTCGCGAACGCCGGTCCGCGTCCGGATCCACTCGTCGGTCGTGTCGACCATCCGCTCCAGTTCGTGGTTGGTCAGGATCCGGTCGGGGAGGCAGGATCCCGTGCCGAGGATTCCGACCCGTCGCAGCGACCGGGCCGAGCTCGCGCGCCACCCAGGCCGGCCGAGCGGCTGCTGCGATGCGGGTGGCTGTTCGAGGATCTCGTCGACCTCGCGGGCGGCGACCTCTTCGACTGCGTCGGTGCGTGGCGGTATCCGATGCATGGCATCAGGGTAGGCCCGGAGTGTCAGCGCTCCTTCAGATGCGCGTCACAACTGGACCAGTGCCCGCAGCGTGCCGGCCCCAGGCGGTGCCGCGGCGGCGATCCCGGGCTCACGGATCGAAGCGGTAGCCGCTGCCGCGGACCGTCACGAAGTGCCGCGGGCGCTCGGGGTCTTCCTCGAGCTTCTTGCGGAGTTGGCCGACGAAGTTGTCGACGGTCCGCGGCGAACCGGCGTGGTGCAGTCCCCAGACCGCGCTCAGCAGTCCGTGCCGGCTCAGCACGCGCGCCGGGTTCCGTACCAGGTGGTGGAGCAGTTCGAACTCCAGGTGGGTCAGCGGAACAGGCTTGCCCCGGCGGGTCACGACGCGCTGCCCGATGTCGATGGAAACCGTCGAGAACCTGAGCAGTTCCGTGCCGGCATTCGGCGCCACCGCGTGCTTGGGCCCGCGGCGCAACACGGAGTCGATGCGGGCGAGCAGTTCGGCGACGCCGAAGGGTTTGGTGACGTAGTCGTCGGCGCCGAGCCGCAGGGCCGCCACCTTGTCGTACTCGTCCTGCCGGGCGGACAGCACGATGATCGGCGTCTCGTCGCCTCGTTCGCGCAGCGTCCGCAGGACCTCGAGACCGCTGACCGACGGCAGGTTGATGTCGAGCAGGATCAGGCGGAACTGCGCGCGACCGGCCGCCTCGAGAGCCTCCTCGCCGCTGCTCGCCTTCGTCGGGGAGAACCCCTCGAGGCGCAGGTTCAGGGCCAGGCCATCGGCGATGGCGGCATCGTCTTCGACGATCAGGAGCCTCCCCTTGGGCTCGTTCATGCTGGCCTCCCTGCCTCGGCGCGATGGCGGCGGAACAGCACGCGGAACCGGCAGCCTTCCTCCGGCCCATCGTCGATCTCGATGCTGCCGCGGTGCCTGGCGACGATGGCCTCGACGATCGCGAGGCCGAGGCCGCTGCCCGCCGTGCCCGAGCGGATCGCCGCTTCGCCGCGCACGAACGTGCCGAAGACCCGGGCGCGGTCCGCGCGGGGGATCCCGGGCCCGTTGTCGCTGACCTCGAAGGCGACGCGGTTCTTGGCGGCCGCCCTGACGACGAACCGGATGCGCCGCGGGTTCCCGCCGTACTTCCAGGCGTTCGACAACAGGTTCACGAAGACCTGCGTGAGGGCCGTCTTGTCGCCGACGATCTGCAGGCCCGGCTCCACCTCGACACCGACGTCCGCCGGCGTGTCGAGGCGGATCGCCC
>VGXW01000573.1 GCA_016873195.1 Planctomycetota bacterium
CCCCAGCTATCGGATCGCCGGAGCGCGCGGCGCGCAGCGGCATGCGCACGGTCGCCAGGGCGTTCACCGGACCGCGGTCGGGCTGCGCGAGGTCGCGGCCGTCCAGCGTCTCGAGCCCGACCTCGATGCCGTCGAGACCTTCGGCCCGCAGGGTGGTCGCGAGGTCGTCGGGCGCGTGCAGGTGCACGGCCACCGGGAACTCCTCGCCCGCGATCGCCGCGGCGCCCGGCGGCACTTCCGTCTCGATCGACACGCCGTGCAGCTGCAGCAGCAGTCGTTCGAGCGCTTCGATGCGCCGCGCAAGCCGCGCAGCCACATCGCCGGGCGGGCGGTCGCGGGCAAGTTCGCGCAGGCGCTGCAGCGCGCGGGTCGCCGGTTCGATCGCGGCGGCGCCGCGCGCGGCGAGAGCCGGGAGATCGCGTTCGAGCAGTTCGCGCAGGTTCTGCACCTCCGCACGGTCGCCGGGCCAGAGGTCGTCGTCGAACAGGCTCGGCAGCGGCCCGAACGGCGACGCAGCCGACGTGGGCCCCGGCAGGATCTGCGGCGCGAAGCGCAGTTCGGCTTCGAAGATCGTCTCGAGCGGCGCCAGCGCGCCGGGGCTGACGTGCGCCTTCGCCAGTACGTCGTAGGCGAGGCGGCGCAGCGTCCGGCCACGCAGCGGCTCGAGCCGGTCGGCGGGGACGCGCAGCTCCGTCGGCAGGCTCACGCCGCCGCCGCCGAGCAGGAACGCGCGCACGCGGTGCGGCGGCCCCGTGGTCGAGAAGGCGGGATCGTGCGCGAGGGCCACGGCCTCCGGCAGCAGTTCGGCGAGCGCCCGGTCGTGGCCGTGCGCCTCTTCGGCGTGGTGCGTCGTCGCCACGACGTCGGGGCGGATCGTGCGGATCAGGCGCACCAGGTCGCGCAACGTGCCGTCCCGCCCCCACTCGGCGAACGCCTCCTCGGCGGTGCGCCGGTAGCCGCAGTCCGGCCGATCGAGGTAGTAGACGTCGGCGCCGAAGTGGGAGCAGCCCGCTTCGGCCTCGAGCGTGCGGATGCGTTCGAACGCGTCGCCGGACTCCGGCCCGAGGCTGTTCTGGCCGCCGCCGCCGCGCGTCGCCAGCAGCACCGCGACGCGCGCGCCGAGGCAGGATCTGATCCACGTCGCCGGCAGCACGTAGCGGTCGTCGGGGTGCGCGGCGACGAGCAGCACGAGCGCGTCGCTGCCGGCGTCCTTCGCCGCCTGCAGCAGCTGCACCTGGCCCGACGGCGTCTTGCCGCAGGTGTCCTGCCAGCGCTGCGCGACGAGCGCCGTGCCGAGCAGAAGGAACGCGGCGAGGCGGCGCATGTCAGACGCCGAGCGCCAGGCGGTTGGCGAGCACCTCGGGCAGCCCCGCCTCGAGGATCTTGCGCTGCACGCCCGGGATGTCGTAGGCGACCCGCTTGACGACGGCGGTCGCCTGTTCGGTGTCGACGAGTCCGTAGGCGGCGCGCGGGTCTTCGTCGCGCGGCTGCCCCACGCTGCCGACGTTCACGAGCACCCGATCGAAGCCGCGGTAGGAGATCTCCGCCTCCGAGTGCGGCACGAGGTGCAGGTCCTGCGGCGCCTCGTTGCGGCGCAGGTAGATCGACGGGACGTGCGAGTGGCCGACGAAGCAGAGCTGCGTCTGCTGGTGGTCGAGCGAATCGAGCGCTTCGACCGGGCTGATCACGTAGCCGAACTGCTCCGGCAGGTGCAGCGTGCCGTGCACGACCGTGAACGCCGGGTGCGGGACCACGAGCTGCAGGCCGCGCAGGAACTCGAAGTCCGACGGGCGGAGCCGCGGGCGCGTCCAGTGGATCGCGGCGCGCGCGAAGTTGTTGAAGTAGGCGGTGTCGAGGCGGTCGAGCACGGCCGCGTCGTGGTTGCCGAGGCAGGTGATGCAACCGAGTTCGCGCACGATGTCGATGCAGCGCGAGGGTTCGGGCCCGTAGCCGACGATGTCCCCCACCTGCACGAAGAGGTCGACGCGGTCGCTGCGCATCGCGTCGACGACCGCGAGCAGCGCTTCGGTGTTCGCGTGGATGTCTCCGAGAATGCCTATGCGCATGACCAGAGGGTGGCTCCGCCTCAGTTCCACCGCGCGGCCTGGCGCGGCGCGGCGCGCCGAGCGGTGGGTCGCGCATCGTGGTGCTTCACTGGCATCGAGTCGAGAGGCGATCGGGTTCCCCC
>VGXW01000574.1 GCA_016873195.1 Planctomycetota bacterium
CGGCATCACCAAGGCCGGCAGCGACTACGACTGGTACGAGGTCCAGATCCCGGCGCCCGGCAGCTACGTGTTCCGCACGACGCCGACGCCGCTGGCGCCAATGCCGAACGTCGACGACACGGTGCTGCACTTCTGCGACGCGACGCACACGCGGCTCGCCTTCAACGACGACTTCGGCGGCACGCCCTACTCGGAGCTGACCCAGAACATCACGGTGCCGGGCACCTACCACCTCGTCGTGTCTGGCTACTACGCCACCAGTGCGGGCAGCTACCACCTCGACGTGCTCGGCCTCCTGCCGCCGCTGCCGGTCGGAGCGGGAACGGTGACGATCCAGGCCGGCGGTTGCCCGGGCACCAGCGGCACGCCCCTGCTGGCCAATCGCCTGTCGAGCACGGGCACCAACGTGCGCCCCGAGGTCCCGATCCTCGGCACGCAGTTCTGGCTCGACGGCACCAACCTGCCGCCGAACAGCCTCGCGTTCCTGGCCCTCGGCGTCCTCACGCTGCCGCTGCCGTTCAACCTCGGTCTGCTCGGCGCGCCGGGTTGCTGGGTCGAGGTGCGGCCGATCACGTCGCTGTTCGCCGTCAGCGATGCCGCTGGCGTGCTCTTCTGGGGCTTCGACTCGCCGGCCGACGTCGCCTATCTGGGCCTGCCCGTGCAGCAGCAGATCGTGGTCTACGATCCGCCGGCCAATGCGCTCGGCCTGACCACCTCGAACCTCGTCTCCTCGGTGTTCGGCGTCACGCACTGAGCTGCCGCACGCCGCACCGCGGCCTCGCGCCCGCGGCACGCGCGGTCACTTGCGCAGCAGCACGTAGACGTAGCCGGTCGTCCTGCCGCGTTCGCCCTTCTCGCCCTTCGGGCCCTCCTCGCAGTTGCCGACCAGCAGGTCTGGCTTCTGGTCGCCGTTCCAGTCGGCCACGGCGAGCCGCACGCGGTAGCCGGGCACAGCGCGGTGTTTCTCGAGGGCCAGCCTCGCCTTCGCGTAGCCGGCGGTCGGATCGATCGGTTGCCTGCTGAACAGCGAAACGCCCGGCGCGAAGTCGAGCCCGGGCAGGCCGCGGAAGAACACGACGTCGGTGGCCTCGTCGCCGACCAGCAGATCGAGCCGGCCGTCGCCGTCCCAGTCGACCGGCAGCGGGTCCGACTTGTGGCACACGCGCAGGTCCGCGTCACCGGCGCGCAGCGGCGCGCGCGCGCCGAACTTCGGTGCCGTGCGGCTGCCCTCGTTCCTGCACCAGAACACCTTGCCGCTGGTGTCGCCGATCACGAGGTCGACGAGCCCGTCGCCGTCGAGGTCGGCGGCGTTCGTGGTCGCCATCGAGTAGCCCTTCTCGGCCGCCTCGCTCTCCTGCTGCAGCACCTGCCGCGGCCCGAACGCGCCCTTGCCGAGGCCGCGGAACCAGTAGACGCGCGGGGGCTGATAGCGGCCCGAGATCACGTCGAGCACTCCGTCGCCGTCGAGATCCGCGAACTGCGGATCGAAGCCGATGCATCAACTCGACTCCATCGAGGCGGGCTTGCCGTCGCTCTGCAGCAGCGTGAACGCGCCGAACGCGGGTTTCGCCGCGGTGCCGGTGTTCACGTAGAGGCGGCAGGTGCCGCCGCCGAACTGACCGACCGCGAGGTCCCACAGGCCATCGCCGTCGAAGTCGACGACGGTCGGCGCGGCGTGGCCGGTGGCGGTCTCGATCGGCACGCCGCCGGCCTCGACGCGGAACGCGGGGGCCAGCTCGGGCAGGGCCGGCGGGGACTGGGCAGCCGCGGGCCCGGCGAGCGCGGCGGCGAACAGGATCGTGGTGTGACGCATCGGCGCATTGGAACGCGGTCCGGCCTCGGTGTCAGGCCCGGGCGGGATCCGAAGCCGCATTCGTGCGGAGGCAACGGCGGCGCCCGCGCGCTACCGTCGTCTCCCTTCCGGCCCACGCCCACGCATGACCAGACCCACCCACCTGCCCCGCCTCACGGCCCTCGCCGTCCTCGCCGCCGCCTGCCCCGCACTCGCCCAGGACATCCCGTACGAGAAGTACCGGCTGCCGAACGGCATGACCGTGATCCTGCGCGTCGACCACTCGCTGCCGGTCGTCACGATCAACACCTGGTTCCGCGTCGGCGCGAAGGACGAACCGCCGGGCCGCAGCGGCTTCGCGCACCTGTTCGAGCACCTGATGTTCATGGGCACGG
>VGXW01000575.1 GCA_016873195.1 Planctomycetota bacterium
GCCCCGGGCCTCGAGCTCTGGTCGCCGGCCAGCCGCAGGCTCTACACGGTCGTGCTGCGCCTCGCCGACGGCGAGCGGGAACTCGACCGTATCGAGCGCAAGGTCGGGTTCCGCACGCTCGCGGCCGAGGGCCGTCGCGTGCTGTGGAACGGTTCCCCGCTGCAGCTGCGCGGCGTGCTGCACTGGGGCTACTCGCCCCCCCACTTCGCGCCGCCCACCGACCCCGCGTTCTGGCGCCGCCAGCTGCTGGACTTCCGGTCGCTCGGCTTCAACTGCCTGAAGTGCTGCCTGTGGGTGCCGCCCGCGTGCGTCTACGACCTCTGCGACGAACTCGGCCTGCTGGTCTGGCAGGAGTACCCGACCTGGCACCCGACGATGGACCAGGCGCACAAACAGGAACTGCTGACCGAGTACGGCGAGTTCTTCGTGCACGACCGCAGCCACCCGTCGACCGCGTTCCGCAGCATCACCTGCGAGACCGGCCACGGCGCGGACCTCGACGTCGTCAAGGCGCTCTACGGCGCGTGCAAGGCCGCCGTGCCGCAGACGCTGGTCGTCGACGACAGCTCGTGGATCGGCTGGCAGCGCGTGACCGACTTCTGGGACGAGCACCCGTACGGCAACAACTCGTGGTTGCCGGGCCGGCTCGCCGAGTTCGAGAAGCACGTTGCCGAGAAGGGCGACAAGCCGCTCCTGCTCGGCGAGTGTCTCGCCGCCGGCACCTGGTTGCCGCGCGAAGCGTGGCGCGCCGTGCACCGCGACGAGCCACGCTGGTGGCGGCCGACCTGCTGGACCGCGCAGGGCGAGGCCGAGGCCTGGCTGCGCGCGCGGTTCGGCGAGGCGACGCTCGCTTCGCTGTTGCCGATCTCGCTCGACTTCGGCCTGCAGAACCGCAGGTTCCAGATCGAGCTGCTGCGGCGCACGATGCCCGACGCCGGCTACGTGGTCTCCGTCGCGCGCGACATCCCGAAGTGCCGCATGGGCCTCTACGACGAACACGACCGGCTCAAGTGGCGCGCCGACGAGTTCCGCTGGCACGGCGACACGATGTTGTGCCTCGACCTGCCGGGCGCACGCAGAGCACTGGACGCCGGCGAGCGCGCGGTGCCGGTGCGCGTCTCCCACTACGGCGAGGGCCCGTTGCGCGGCGCGCTGCGCCTGTCCTGCCCGTCGCTGGAGGTGGCGGCGAGCTTCCCGCTCGAACTCGCGCCGGGCACGCTCAGCGCGCCGTTCCTGCTGCAGCTGCCGGGCGCCCCGCGCCAGCTCGAACGGGTGCGCGTGGTCGCCGAACTCACCGGCAGCCACCCGGCGCAGAACGCCTGGGACCTGTGGCGCGTGCCCACGTGGGTCTACCCGGGCCAGGGCGACGTGCTCGAGGTCGAGGCGCTCACGCCCGAGGTGCTGGCGCGGCTCGCGGCGGGCGCCCGCGTGCTGCTGCACGCCGGCGAGCGCAAGGGCTCGCTGCGCACGGAGTCACTGTGGTTCCTCAGGGGTGCGCCGTTCGCGCCCGAACACCCGGTCCACCGGCGCCTGCCGCGCGACCTGCTGCTCGACCTCGCCGCGTTCGACCTCGAGTCCGGCCGCACCCTGCCGTGGGACCTGCTGCGCGACCAGTTCGACCCGATGCTCGCGTTCTGGGAGACCCATGACCGCGACGACGTGCGGTTCCACCTGCTCGCCGGCGACACCAAGGTCGGCAAGGGCCGCCTGCTCGTCACCACGCTGCGGCTCGGCGACACCCTGCCCACGCTCGGCCACCACGTCGCCTGGCTCTTGCGCGAGCACCTGCGGCACGGGCCCGAGCCACGCGCCGAACTCCTGCCGGCGACGATCGAGGCGCTGCGCGCTTCGTTGACCGAGAAGAAGCTCGACCTGCCGGTCTGGCGCTTTCGCACCGACCCGCGCGACGAGGGCCGCGCCGCGAACTGGCAGGACCCGAAGACCGACGTCACCGGGCCCGACTGGCGCGATCTGCGCGCCGGCTCGCACTGGGAGAACCAGGGCGAGGACCTGAAGCACTACACCGGGATCGCCTGGTACCGGATCGACGTCGAAGTGCCCGCGGACTGGCGCGACCTCGACGTCCGCGCCGTGTTCGAGGGCGTCGACGACAGCTTCGAGTTCTGGCTCGACGGCGAACCGGCCGGCGCGTTCGGCGACCCGGTCGCCAGGAAGACCATC
>VGXW01000576.1 GCA_016873195.1 Planctomycetota bacterium
GGGGGCGGGCTCTCGCCCGAGCAGGCGGTGGCGCGCATGAAGGTCTCCGGCACCGGCGAGAACTACCAGGGCCTCTGGCAGGTGGTCCGCGACGCGAGGCCGCTGCCCGCGAACGCGCTGGTCGCCGACCTGGCCGCGTTCCCGCGCGTCGCCACGGTCTCCGGCATGGTCGCCACGATGAGCGAGATCGACTCCGTGTTCGAGAACGTGACCGAAGTGCAGAAGGCCGGCTGGCAGACGCCCGCGGACCACCCGGACCTCGTGCCGCACAAGGAGACGAAGCGCCTCGCCTCGCTGTTCGCGCAGTTCCAGCAGGATCCCGAGAGCCGGGTCCACCCCGACGCCTACCAGAGCCTGCTCACGCAGGCGCTCGCGCTGAGCCGCGCTCTGGACGCCGCGGTGGCCGCCGGCGACGCGGCGGCCGCCGGGACGCAGTTCACCGCGCTGCAGAAGAGCTGCAAGGAGTGCCACAAGGCCTTCCGCGACAACTGACCTCCCCCGCGGCAGCACCGCCTCTACCCTTCCCCGAACCACCTGCCCCCTCGACCACCATGCGCCACCCGCTGCTCGCCGTCCTGTTCGTGCTCGCCGCCTGCGGGCGCGAGCCCTACCCAGAAGCGGCCCCGGCTGCCGCGCAAGAGCCCGCGACCCCACCGGCCGCGCCGGCCACCGGCCTCACCGTCTACGTCGCGCTCGACGAGCAGTGGAGCCGCCCGCTGCTCGATCGGTTCGCCAGGGAACTCGGCGTCGACCTCGTGCAGCGCCACGACAGCGAGGCGGCGAAGACCGTCGGCCTCGTCAGCGCGATCCTCGAGGAGCGTTCCCGTCCGCGCTGCTCGGTGTTCTGGAACAACGAACTCGCCCACACCGTACGGCTCGCGCAGGAAGGGTTGCTCGCGCCGTACGACTCGCCGGCTGCGAAGGAGATCCCGGCGCCGTGGCGCGATCCGCAGGGCCGCTGGCACGGCTTCGCCGCGCGCGCCCGCGTGTTGATCGTGAACACCGAGCAGCTGCCGGATCCGACGACCTGGCCGACGAGCTACCGGGACCTGGTCGACCCGAAGTGGCAGGGCCGCTGCGCCGTGGCGCGGCCGCTGACCGGCACGACGCTGACGCACTTCACGGCGCTGCGGAAGGCGCTCGGCGACGCCGAGTTCGACCGGTTCTTCGCGGCGATGCAGGCGAACGACGTGAAGTTCCTCGCCAGCAACGGCGCGACGATGCGCGAGACGCGCGACGGCAAGCTCGCGTGGGCCTTCACCGACACCGACGACTACCACGTCGCGAAGACGAAGGGCTTCCCGGTCGCGTGCGTGTTCCCCGACCAGGGTGAAGGGCAACTCGGCACGATGCTGATCCCGAACTCGGTCGCGCTGATCGCGGACGGCCCCGACCAGCAGAACGGCAAGAGGCTGATCGACAAGATCCTCGCCGCCGAGACCGAGGCGCTGCTCGCGGCCGCCGCGGGCGCGCAGATCCCGCTGCGCCCGGGCGTGCCGGGCCCGCAGGACCCCGCGATCCTGGCCGCCGGCAAGTTCCGCGCGATGGCCTGGGACGTCGAGTGGACGGCGCAGAACCTGGCGCGCTGCAGCCAGGAGTTCGGCAGGAAGTTCGGCCTGTGATGCCGTGAACGCCGCCGTGCGAGCCCTGCCGACCCGCCTGCCGCTGTGGCTGGCACTCGGGTTCCTCGGCGTGTTCGCGCTGCTGCCGCTGCTGGTGCTCGCGGGCCAGACCGTGTGGGGCCCGGACGGCTTCACGCTGGAAGCCTGGGCGCAGCTCGGCAGCGATCCCCACGTGACGACGCAGGCGCTCGCGTCGCTGCGGCTCGGGCTCGCCGCGACCGCGCTGTCGTTCTTGCTCGGCGGCGGGCACGCGTGGCTCACCGCAGGCCGCGACCTGCCCGGCGGGACCTTCCTCGGGCCGCTCGGCGTGGCGCCGCTCGTGCTGCCGCCGATCTTCCTCGCGATGGGGTTCGCCGACCTCGGCGACGTCGCGGGCTTCTGGCCGTGCGCGCTGCTGCTCGGCCTCGCGCACGCGCCGTTCGTCGCGGTGCTCGTGGCGCGCGGGCTCCGGGCCCAGGACGGCCGCGCCTACGAGTCGGCGTGGCTGCTGCGCGGCCGCGCGCGCGCCGAACTGTGGCTGTTGCGCGCGATCCTGCCGGAACTGCTCGCGGGCCCC
>VGXW01000577.1 GCA_016873195.1 Planctomycetota bacterium
GGGGGGTGCCCGGCGTCAGCGTGACCGAGTTGGCCAGCAGCACGCGCGCCGACGGACTCTTGAGCTTCGTGCGCGCGCGCACGATGCCGGGCCGGATCGGCAAGGCCGGGTGCAGCACGCGGTAGGCGACGTCGAAGTTCGCCTTGACGATCTCGACGAACAGCACCGGCAGATAGACCAGGAGCCACAGCAGCCGGTGCGGCAGCAGCAAGAGCGGTGCTTCCTCGGGCTCGACGTGGCGCAGCGCCCAGGCGGCGGCGCCGCTCGCGAGCAGACCGAGCACGAGGTTCGCGGGCTCGAGGGTCCAGGTGACGGCGAGCCACAGCAGCAGCGCCATGACGAACTGACCGACGAAGCGGCTCATGGCCTCCTCCCGTGCACGAGCTGCACGTAGTGGTCGAGCGGCGGCGGCTGCCCGGGTGAGGCGACGACGGCCGCGGCCGCGCGCTCGACGATGCCGCCGAGCCCGAGCGGCCACAGGCCGACGGTGCCAAGGCACAGGAACGACAGCACGAGCACCGGCGCCGACATCGACGCCGGCACGTCGCGCGCCTGGGCCAGCCGTTCCGGCAGGACGCCGAACAAGGCTTTGCGCTGCACCTTGACGAACGACGCGAGCGTCAGCAGCGCGCTCGCCGCGGCGACCACGCCGGCGACGGCGAAGCCGCCCTGGAACAGCGCGATCAGGATCAGCAGCTTCGACCAGAAGCCGTTGAACGGCGGGATGCCCGAGATCGACAACGACGCGCCGACCAGGCCCAGCGCGGTCGCGGGCGCGCGGCCCGCGAGGCCGCCCATCTGCGACAACAGGCGCGTGCCCGCGATGCGTTCGAGCGAGCCCGACGACAGGAACAACGCCGACTTGAACAGCGCGTGGTTCGCCGCGTGGAACAGCGCGGCGAGGATGCCGAGCGACGAGCCGGTGCCGAGCCCCACGAACACGAAGCCCATCTGGCTGACCGAGTGGTAGGCCAGCAGGCGCTTCAGATCGTCCTGGCCCAGCGCCAGCAGCACGCCGCAGCCCATCGACACGCAGCCGAGCACCAGCAGCACCTGCTGCACGCGCACGTCGACCGCGAACACGCCGTAGAACACGCGCACCAGCGCGTAGATGCCGGTGGTCTTGATCAGGAGGCCCGACAGCACCGCCGAGATCGGCGCCGGCGCGCTCGGGTGCGCGTCCGGCAGCCAGGCGTGGAACGGCATCATCGCGGCCTTCATGCCGAAGCCGCACAGGAACATCGCGGCCGCGAAGTACGTCACCGCCGGGCCGACCTTGCCGGCGCGCACCGCGAGCGCGACGTCGGCCATGTTCAGGTAGCCGGCCGCGCCGTAGACCACGGCGACGCCGAGCAGGATCGCGATCGACGCCACCGAACCGAGCAGCACGTACTTGAAGGCGGCCTCGACCTCGGCCTTGCCGGTGCCGTAGGCGACCAGCGCGTAGGAGGCGAAACTCGCGATCTCGACGAACACGAACAAGGTGAACAGGTCGCCGGCGAGCACCGCGCCGGTCATGCCCGCGAGCACCAGGTTCAGCAGCGCGTGGTAGAGCGTGCGCCCGGTGTAACCCGACAGGTAGCGCAGCCCGAACACGACGACGGCGGCCGCGACGACCGCGACGACGAGCAGGAACAGCCGCGACAGGCCGTCGAGCACCAGCGCGATGCCGACGACGTAACGGGGCTGGCCGGCGACGGCGGCGCCCCAGCCGCCGGCCAGCACGGCGCCCTCGCTGCCGGCGAACGCGGCGCCGAGCGCCAGCGCGAGCAGGCCGGCGACGCCGGCGACGGTGACGGCCGCCGCGACCCGTTCGCCGAGCGGCTTCAGCAGAAGGCACAGGAACGCCGCGCCGAGCGGGATGGCGATGAACAGGGGGACGAGGTCGAGCATGGGCGTTCCTAGCCGTGCAGGCTCCGGATCTCGTGCGTGTCGAGCGTGCCGTGCCGCTCGTGCAGGCGCAGTGCCAGCGCCACGAGCATCATGGTCGCGCCGAGACCGATGACGATGGAGGTGAGGACCAGGGCCTGCGGCACCGGGTCGACGCTGGCCGCGGCGAACGCGGCGGGTTCTTCCTCGGGCGTGCGGATCGGCGCCTCGCCGCCGGCACGGTAGCCGATCGCGATCAGCAGCAGGTTGATCGCGTAGTCGAGGATCACCAGCCCGAGGATCTTCT
>VGXW01000578.1 GCA_016873195.1 Planctomycetota bacterium
CCCCAGCTTCATCGAGAGCGCGATGCGTTGCCGCGCGACGTCGACCGACAGGACCTTCACTGCGACCACCTGCCCGGCCCGCACGACCTCGCGCGGATCCTCGACGAAGCGGTCGGCGAGCTGGCTCACGTGCACGAGGCCGTCCTGGTGCACGCCGATGTCGACGAACGCGCCGAACGCGGCGACGTTCGACACGACGCCTTCGAGCACCATGCCCGGCCGCAGGTCCGCGATCGCCGCCACGCCCTCCTGGAACGTCGCCGTCCGCCACTCGGGCCGCGGGTCGCGCCCCGGCTTCTCGAGTTCGGCGAGGATGTCGGTGACGGTCGGCACGCCGAAGGTCGCGTCGGTGAACTCCGCCGGGTCCAGCCGGCGCAGCGCGTCGCGGTCGCCGAGCAGCGCCTGCACCGTCTTGCCGGTCCTCGCGAGGATGCGCTCGACGACCGGGTAGGCCTCCGGGTGCACGGCGCTCTGGTCGAGCGGGTTCGCGCCGCCCGGGATGCGCAGGAAGCCCGCGCACTGCTCGAAGGCCTTCGGGCCGAGCCGCGGGACCTGCAGCAGTTCCCTGCGCGTCGGGAACGGGCCGTGCTCGTCGCGGTGCGCGACGATGTTCCTGGCCAGCGACGGCGTCAGCCCGGCGACGCGCGCGAGCAGCGGCTCGCTCGCCGTGTTGAGGTCGACGCCGACGTGGTTCACGCAGTCCTCGACCACCGCGTCGAGCGACCTCGCGAGCTGCGTCTGGTTCACGTCGTGCTGGTACTGGCCGACGCCGAGCGCCTTCGGCTCGATCTTGACCAGTTCGGCGAGCGGATCCTGCAGGCGGCGCGCGATCGAGACCGCGCCGCGCAGCGACACGTCGAGGTCCGGGAACTCCCGCGCCGCGAGTTCGCTGGCCGAGTAGACCGAGGCGCCGGCCTCGCTGACGACCAGCTTCTGCAGGCCGGCTTCGGGGCACCGGCGCAGCAGTTCCGCGACGAGCTTGTCGGTCTCGCGCGAGGCCGTGCCGTTGCCGATCGACACGAGCGAGACCCCGTGCTGCCGGCACAGCGCGGCGAGCGTGCGCAGCGCGCCTTGCTGGTCGTCCCTCGGCGCGTGCGGGTAGATCGTCGCGGTCGCCAGCAGCTTGCCGGTGCGGTCGACGACCGCGACCTTGCAGCCGGTGCGCAGGCCCGGGTCGAGGCCGAGGATCGCCTGCGGCCCGGCGGGGGCCGCCAGCAGCAGGTCGCGCAGGTTCGCCGCGAACACCACGATCGCCTCGGTCTCGGCGCGTTCGCGCAGCGCGGCGAGCAGTTCGCTCTCGAGGTGCGGCGCGATCTTGACGCGGAACGCGAGCCGGCAGGTGTCGGCCAGCCACGCGTCCGCCGGGCGGTTCCGCAGCGCGATGCCGAAGTGCTGCATCACGGCGCCCTGGCCGGCCCCGGTCGGGTCGTCGGTGAGGGCCTGCGGTTCTCCGGCGTCCGGCGTGAGCAGGCCCAGGAACGCGTCGACGAAACCCTCCTTGCGCGCGCGGAAGATCGCCAGCGCCCGGTGGCTCGGCATGCGCGCCAGCGGCTCGTCGTGGTGGAAGTAGTCGCGGTAGCGCTGCGCCTCGGGGTCGTTCTCCTTGTCCCTGGCGACGCGCGCGACGAGCCGCGCGTCGGCCGCGAGCCACTGGCGCAGCCGGCCGAGCAGTCCACCGTCCTCGGCGAAGTCCTCCATCAGCAGGAACCGCGCGCCCTCCAGCGCCGCAGCCCCCTCGGGCACGCCCTGGTCCGCCGCCACGAACCCCGCCGCGAGTGCCAGGGGATCCTGCCCCGGGTCGGCGAGCAGGCCCCTGGCGAGCGGCTCGAGCCCGGCTTCGCGCGCGATCATCGCCTTGGTGCGGCGCTTGGGCCGGTAGGGCAGGTACAGATCCTCGAGCGCCTGCTTGGTGTCGGCCGATGCGATCGCCCGGGCCAGTTCGGGCGTCAGCTTGCCCGACCCGGTGATGCCGGCGAGCACCGCGGCGCGGCGGTCCTCGAGTTCGCGCAGGTAGGCGAGCCGCTGCTCGAGCGTGCGCAGCTGCGTGTCGTCGAGGCCGCCGGTGGCCTCCTTGCGGTAGCGGGCGACGAACGGAACGGTGGCGCCGCCGTCGAGCAGCGCGATCGCGGCGGCGACCTGCGCGGGCTGCGCCTGCAGCTCGGTGGCGGCC
>VGXW01000579.1 GCA_016873195.1 Planctomycetota bacterium
GGGGGCCGCCCGCTTCAGCATGCGCTGAGCGTGCACCAGCGCCGCCTCGCGACGCTGCTCCTTCGGGTCGACCGCTTCCACTTCGTCGACCTCGACCGCCTTGGGCGCGGCGACGCGTTCGCGCCGCCACCGCCGCAGCGTCCTCAGCGCGTAAGCGTCCGCGTCGCGCTCGCTGTACTGCCCGCGCGCACCCCAGACGCGCCAGCCCTTCGGGACCTCGCGCTGCCACAGGTGGCGCAGTTCGTGCGCCAACACGACCAGCACGGCCTCCTCGCGCGTCATTCGCGGCATCGGCAGATAGCCGCCGTGCGCGTCGCGTGGGTTCGTGAACCGGCCCATGCGCAGCTTCTGCACCGAGACCACGATCAGCGGCTGCGCCCATCGGTCGTGGTACTGGGTGCCGTGCACGTACGCGCGGCCTCGGTAGCCGACGCGCCCGTGGTTCTTGACCTCCACGTCGAACTTGCGCACCTGCGCCGGCCGCGCGAACGCGACCATCTCGCGCACCAGCGCGCTGTCCAGGTCCGTGTAGTTGCGCACGCGGGTCTTGCGGCGCGCGCGGTCGGTCAGTGCCCTGGGTGCCATGTCGTGCCTCCGTCGTGACTGTGCAGGCCGCCGATGGCCGCCACGCGGCGGTCGACCTTGCGCCCTTGCAGTGCCTCGGCCCGCGCCACGGCGAACCGCAGTTCCGGCGAGCCCCACGCCGACAGCGTGCGGAACGCGCACGCGTCGCTGACCCCTTCGTTCTCCTGCTGGTCCCAGCCGGCGAACGTCACCGTGCCGTTCGGCCCGATGACGACGCGCACGGTCTGGCCGGTCAACGCGGCGGCCAGCCGGCGCAACGCCGCGTCCACCTCGGCGCGGCGCTGCTCCTTGGTCTGCTGCGGACGCAGTCGAAGTTCGCAGACCATGGTCACCAGACCTCCACGTCGAAGCGACGCAGTTCCACCGCCGGCAGCGGCGCGGCCTCGGCGGCCTCCTCGGTGTCGATCACACGCGGCGCGGCCTCGGCGGCCGGCTGCACCTCGGGCACCTGCTGGTCGCCCATGTCGAGGAACGCGAGGCGCGCGGCCTGGATCGCCGAGCCGTCGATCTCGACCAGCACGGCGGCGATGTCCTCGCCCTTCTTCTCGACCCTGCGCACGATGTCGCGCGCGGCCTTGCGGGCGGCCTCGATGGCCTTGCCGGCGATCTCCTGCTTCTCCTCGGACAGGACAGCCATCATCTGCCGCGCCTGCGTGGCGGCGTCGCGGATCGCGGCCGGGTCGGCCTTCTTGATCGCGGCGTCCATGTCGTCGATCAGGTCCCTGATCTCCGACGCCACAGCACGCGCCGCCTGCTCGTCGTCCTCGGCCACGCGGCCCTTGAGCACGTACAGCTCGATCCGCGACGTGGTCGCCTCCTGGTTGTGCAGGATCACCATGCGCTGCGCGCGCGCGATGGCCGCGTCCAACGCCTCCTCCTCGCTGCGCGGGCACAGCAGCCCGAAGCTCGTCGCGCTGCACACGCGCGCGATCTCGCGCCGCGCGTCGAGGCGCACGCGAGTCGCGGCCTTGTGCTGCTCGGCGTCGTCGACGGTCTTGGTGGTCTTCCATTCGACCACCTCGCGCACGCCATCGGTGCGATCGTCGATCTCGGTGCGCACGTAGCGCACGCCGCCCGCGATGCGGGTCTTGAGTCCCACCAACAGGCCCGGCCTGATGGTCCTGATCTTCTGCGTCGTCATGGTTCCGTTCTCCGTGTCAGCCGATGTCGAGTTGCCTTGCAGTCGAATCGCTCACAGCCTGCACCGATGCCGGCCGCGCGCGCCCCTTGGCCCACTGCCTCAGGTCCGCGATCTTGTCCGCCGCCGTCTTGCTCAGCGGCACCACCGCCGCGCACGCCGCGACGATGTCGTCCGTGTTCACCTCGCGACCCTCGGCGAACGCCTGGAACATGGCGTCCGGCACCACGGCCGCGATCTCGCTGCCAGTGAAGGCGCGCGTGGCCTCGGCGATGCGCGCGGCGTCCGCGTCGCTGATCGTCCGGCCCCGTTCCTTCACTGCGGCGCGCGCGATGGCCGCGCGCTCCAGCTGCGTCGGCAGGTCGACCCAGAACACCTCGTCGAACCGCCCCTTGCGCAGCAGTTCCGGCGGCAGCGCGCGCACGTCGTTCGCGGTCGCGACC
>VGXW01000580.1 GCA_016873195.1 Planctomycetota bacterium
CATTCCGGTGGCAGCGCTGCCGCATCGGGCCAGAACCGTCCCGCGTGCGCATCGCGCAGCCGCTGCGCTGCCCGTTCACGCGGCGTGGCCGGAGCCGGCGGCGCTCGTGGCACACGACAGGACCGGCGCCGGCAGCACGGCAGCGAGGCATCGCATGCGGCGAGCAACGGGAAGCCGCCGCGTAGGGTTCACGTCCGGCCCGGCCGCGTGCGCTGCCTGCCAGCGCCCCTGCGCGGGCATCGCGTGCGCGGCGAGTCCACTCGACAGGTGCACACGGCCCGGCTAGGTTGGCCCGGCTCACCTCTCTCGCCGTCTCCACCGTGATCGAACTCGCCTGGTTCGCCGCCGGTGCCTGCGCCTCGCTGGCGACCGTGCTGCTGTGGCGCGCCCGCAGGCCCGCGCCGGCGGACGCGACCGGACCGGCGGACCCGGCCGGCGAGGCCAACGCAGCGGAAACGGCGGAACCGCCGCAGCAGGAGCCCTCGCCGCCGCCACCCGTCCCCGCGGCCGCGCACAGCGAGCCCGACTGCCACGGTTTCGCGCTGTCGCTGGCCGAGGAACTCGCCACGCTGGTCTCGGGCGTCGAGGGCCGCGCGCACGCGCTGATCGAGTGCGCGCCGCACCGCGCGCTGCTGCCGGCGGCCGCCGAGGGCCTGCTGGCCTCGATCCAGCGGCTGCGCACCCTGCACAGGAAGCTCGTCGCCTACGCCAGCGCACATCCGTCCGCGCCGGGCGAGACCGACCTCGGCGAACTCGTGCCGAGCCTCGTCGACGACCTGCAGCACCTGCAGCTCGGGCTCGAGCTGCGCTGGATGCCAGCACCGGCGCTGCCGCGTGTGGCCGGGAACCGCGACGTGCTGCGCGAGGCCCTCTACTTCCTCGGCTCGTCGCTGCTGCGCGCCGAGCGCGGGGCGACGCGGCTGTCGATCGATGCCGAACTCGGCCTCGCGGGGGAGACTCCCGCCGTGCAGCTGCAGCTCGACCTCGAATGGGCCTGCGAACGCAGCGGCCAGGCAGCGGGCGTCACCGGCGACGTCGCGTTCACGTTCGAGCACGAAGCCGCGGCGAACCTGCTGCACGGCCTCGGCGGGTCGGTGTCGTTCACGCACCGGCCGGGCCAGTCGGCGAGCGCCGTCGTCACGCTGCCGGCCGCGACCGAGGTCGCCGCGGCGGCGCCGGCGGCCGCCGCCGGCCCTGCGCTGGCCGAAGCGCGGCACCGCTACGGCGGCGCGTTGCTGCTCGAGACCGACCCGTCGATCCGCGCGATGCTGGCGAACGAACTGAAGGCCACCGGCCGCGCGGTGTTCGCGTGCGCCGACGGCGCGGCGGCGCAGTCGTTCCTCGCCGCCACGCCCGAGCGCTTCGAGATCCTGATCCTCGACCATCCGCGGCGGCTCAGCGGCGACGACGCCCTCGGCGAGACGATCCGGACGCGCGCCCCGGGCCTGAAGATCTGCGTGCTCGGCAGCGACCACCAGCCGCTGCCCGAGGCCTGGCCGCAGTTGCACCGCATCGCCAAGCCGTTCGGCGTGTACGAACTGCGGCAGGCGCTCGCCTCGGTTCTCGCCGCCGGGTAGGTTGCGAGGCCCTTCGGAGGATCCCACCCTGGCTCGCAAGAACAACCGTGCACCGGACCAGTACCGGCCGATGCAGTTCACGCGCTCCTACACCGACCTGCCCGGCTCGGTGCTCGCCGAGTGCGGCAAGACCAAGGTCCTGTGCACGGTCTGCGTGCAGGATCAGGTGCCGCAGTGGATGGCGAACCGCCATGCCGGCGGCTGGCTCACCGCGGAGTACGCGATGCTGCCCGGCGCCGGACAGCCGCGCAAACCGCGCGAAGGCCGCACCGGCCGCCCGCTCGACGGCCGCAGCTTCGAGATCCAGCGCCTCGTCGGCCGGTCGCTGCGCTCCGCGGTCGACCTCGGCGCCTTGCCCGAGGTGACCCTGTGGGTCGACTGCGACGTGATCGCGGCCGACGGCGGCACGCGCACCACGGCGATCAACGGCTCGGTCGTCGCGCTCTACGACGCGCTCCTGTGGATGGAGGAGCAGCGTCTGCTGCCGAAGTGGCCGCTGCGCGGGCTCGTCTCGGCGATCTCGGTGGGCCTCGTCAACGGCGCGCCGATGCTCGACCCCGACTACCAGGAGGACAGCCAGGCCGAGGCG
>VGXW01000581.1 GCA_016873195.1 Planctomycetota bacterium
CGCCCGACGGCAAGAAGCGCGTCGCGTTCCTCGGCACGGTGCAACAGCGGGTCGCGTGGACGCCGATCGCCAACATGCTGGCGACGGCCTACGAGAAGGACCCGACCGCCGCGGTCAAGGGCCTCGAGAAGCTGCTGTGCACGTTCGACAAGATCGACAGCGAGCAGAACGAACTCAAGGCCCAGCTCGAGCGCGCCACGAAGCGGCGCGACCAGGGCAAGATCGCGGCGGTGCAGCAGCGCATCGCGGCCGCCGACGCCAGGTTCAAGGAGGCGCTCGCCGAGGAGGAGAAGCTCCGGGCCCTCGTGCTGCGCGGCGCCGAGAAGGCCGCGCCGGCCGGCGATCCGGCCGGCGACGCCGGCAACGGCTGATCCCCCGCGCTGCCGCGCGCCCGCGGGCGCGCGGCCTCACAGCCGCTTCTCGTAGATGCGGAAGACGCGCGACTGGACCGCGCCCAGGCTCTCGGCGATGCGGCGCATCGCCGTGTTGGTCTCGAGGACCCACGACAGCTCGGCGGAGCCGACGCCGCGCTGCAGGCCGGTCCGGATCACCGACAGGTAGAGCAGCGCCATCACGCCCGAGCGCCGGTGTTCCTTGACCACGCCGGCGATCGCGACGCGCAGGTGCTTCGCGTGGCGCGCGAGCCACAGCAGCTTCAGCAGGCCGAACGACCAGAACCGGCCCCGCATCGCCTTGAGCCCGGGCGTGATGTCGCGGAACGCGGCGATGAACGCCACCGGGCGACCTTCGGCCTCGGCGATCATCACGAAACCCGGCTGGGCGAGCTGGCGCAGGCCTTCGGCCTCGATGCGGAACTCGCCGGCGGGGGGCGGCACGAAGCCCCAGTTCTCGCTCCAGGCGTCGTTGTAGATCTGCCGCAGCACCTCGACCTCGGCGTCGAAGCGCCGCATGTCGAGCGGCCGGACGCGCACGTTGCTGCGCTGCGCGAGCTTCTGCTCCATCGCCTCGAGTTCGTCGGCGCGGGCGAGGCGCTCGCTGGTCGCGAGGTAGGCCAGCAGGTCCATCGCCTTGCCGTAGCCGCAGCCCTCGACGAGCGGCGGCAGGTACGGCGGGTTGCAGGGCATCATCAGCGCGGGCCTCGCGTCGAAGCCGTCCACCAGCAGGCCGCACTCGTAGTTGGTCGACGGGCTCACGGGGCCGCGCACCACCAGCGTGCCGCGCGCGCGGTGCCAGTCCTCGACGGCGCGCAGCAGCGCGGCCGCGACGGCGCGGTCGTCGGTGCACTCGAGGAAGCCGAAGAACCCCGTGCGCCCGCCGTGGTGCCGGTCGTGCGCGGGGCACTCGATCGCGGCGACGCGGCCCAGGGTCTGCTTGCCGCGCCGCGCCAGGAACAGTTCGGCCCGGCCCTCGCGCCAGAAGGGATGGCGCTGCCGGTCGAGCAGCTTCCACACGTCGGCCCGCAGCATCGGCACGAAACGGTCGTCGCCGGCGCGCAGGCGGTAGGGCAGTTCGACGAAGGCCGCGCGGTCGCGCCGCGAGGTGGCGGCGATGACCTGGAGATCGCTCATGGCAGGTTGCGCCGTCCCCCGGCGCGGTGGAGGACCGGCGAGCGCATGGCGCCGGCCGGTCAGACCGTGATCAGGTCCGGCCGCTTCTTGAGGCTCGCCATGGCCGCGAACAGCCGGTCGATCTGCGCGCGCGAGTGGGTCGCCTGCAGGCTGATGCGCAGCAGCGGCGTCTGCACGGCCGGCGGCAGCACGGGATTCACGTAGACGCCTTCCGCGAGCAGTTCGTGGAAGATGCGGCACGTGCCCGGCTCGTCGCTGACGGCGACGCCGAGGATCGGCGTCTTGCCCGGGTGCATGCGGAAGCCGAGGTCGAGCAGGCCCGCGCGCGCGTAGTCCGCGTTCGCCATCAGCGTCTGCCGCCGTTCGGGCTCCTCGGCGATGATGCGCAGCGCGGCGCGCACGGTCTCGACGACCGGCGGCGGCAGGCTGGCCGAGAAGATGTAGGAGCGCGAGACGTGGCGCAGGTACTCGATCACCGGCGCCGTCGAGGCGACGAAGCCGCCGACCGCCGCGAACGACTTGCTGAACGTGCCCATCACGATGTGCACGTCGTCCTCGAGGCCGAAGTGCTCCGCGACACCGCGCCCGCGCTCGCCCAGCACGCCGACCGAGTGGGCCTCGTCGAGGTAGAGCAC
>VGXW01000582.1 GCA_016873195.1 Planctomycetota bacterium
ATCGCGGGGCGGCCGCCGATGGGTACGGCCATCCCGTCCATCTTCTTCGTGCTCGCCGGCAGATCCGAGATGTGCACGACCGGGACGCCGGCGGCCCAGCAGAAGTCGAGCAGGTTGATGAAGCTGACCCACGGTGCGCCCGACTCCAGGATGCTCGAGCGGATGGAGGCCGGATCGCGGAGTGCATCCTCGCTGCGGGCGGGAGCCCCCGGCACCACGAACCTGGCGACCTGCTCGGCGAGCAGCCGGGCGAGCGAGACGGATTCGGGTCGGGTCGCACCGCTCAGCTTGTAGTGCACGCGGTCGGTCGGTCGGTAGTCCTGGTTGCGGGCGCAGAGCCGGTAGCGGAAACCGTCGGTGACGACGATGTCGGCGGTGAGGCCGAGGTCGGTGGCGTAGTCCTGAGCCTGCGCGAACGGGTACGACGACGAGGATGCGTTCGGCGAGGCCGCGCAGCTCGAGCTCGCGGATCAGCAGACCCGCCATCACGGTCTTGCCGGCGCCGGCGTCGTCGGCGAGCAGGAAGCGGACGCGGGGCGACTTCAGCAGGTAGTCGTAGACGGCTTCGAGCTGGTGGGGCAGGGGGTCGACCCGCGAGATCGAGAGGCCGAAGAACGGATCGAACTCGTAGGCGATGCCGAGCGCGTAGGCCTGGAGGCCCAGGCGCAGCAGGCGGCCGTCGCCGGTGTAGGCCAGAGAGGGCTCGTGGATCGTGATGGAGACGAGGTCGCTGGCCTTCAGGGTCACGCTGCGGAACTGCTCGGAGCGCTGGCCGACGAGGCCGAGGATCCATGCCTCGGTACCGAGAGATCGCACCGTTTCGATGCGCATCGGCTCCGAGAACTGCGGCCCGCTCAGGATCTGGTTGGGGCGCAGGGTCGGCAAGTCGTGCAAGGCGGCTTCTCCGCCCGCAAGTAGATGGAAGCCGGCTACTGCGTGCGAGGGGTGAGAGGCTGGCCTGGGCGCCTGACGGCGGTTCAGGTGCCCGGGAAGCCCATCGCGCAGAACGTCACCGCCTGCGAGCCGTCGTCGGTGCGCGCCTGCCCGTAGTGCAGCAGTTCGCCCGGTCCACCGGCGAGCGCTGCCGCGAGCGTGATCGCCGGCGCCGAGCACACGCGGTCGCTGTTGCCGCCGCACGCGACCGCGGCGTGGAATCCGCCGGGCTCGCCGCGCTCGAGCCAGCGCAGCCGTTCGCGCTCCGCGGCCGCGAGCGCCTCGAGCTGTCGCTCGCCGACCGCCTGCGGATCGCCGAACACGGGCCCGACGTGCGCGAGGTCGGCGCCCGCGACGTAACACACCGACCGGCCCGCCTGGCACTCCGCCGCGCGGAACGCCGCGAGCAGCCGCTGCACCCAGTCCTCGTCCAGCGGATTCCCCGCGGCCGACGGCAAGGCACCGCACAGGAAACCCGCGACCTGGAACGGCCGGTCCGCGCCGCGGCGCTCGTGCACGAACTGCAGCAGCAGCACCTCGAACTCGATGCTGTGCTCGTCCCGGTGCAGCAGCACGTCGAGCGGCTGGGCCGCGCCGATCGTTTCGTGCACGGCCCCGACGAACCCGCGGTCGGTCGTCACGATGCCGAGCGGCGTCTGCCAGTCGAGCGAGAGCCCGGTGACCGGCGCGAGTGGACCGCCGTGGCCGGTGCCGAACACCACGTAGAGGTCCGCGGGCGGCGCGGCGAGCAGCCGTTCGTAGGCCGCGCGGTAGCCGGCGGCCCCGCGCCGCAGATCGAGGTGCGGCGCGACGAGGCCGCGCAGCGGTGCCGCGGGGGCCGCCAGGGCTCGCGGCCCGCGCACCAGTTCGCCGAGCGCCGCGCGCAGCGCCGCCGGTTCCGCCGGATAGCCCGCCGAGCCGGCGTGCCGGGCCGGGCGCGCACCGCCGCCGAGGAACGCCGCGGCGGCGTCCGCCACGGCCGCGTCGAACCGTTCGCCGAGCAGCAGCAGCCGGTCGGCGAGTTGCTGCACGACGCCCGCGACGAACTCCGCGGGCACGGCGGCGCCGACCTGTTCGCTCGCCGCGCGCCGGATCTGCGCCAGCGTCGCTTCGCCCGTGCAGCGGCCGACGATCGGCAGCAGTTCCTCGGGCACGAAGGCCGGTTCGCTGAGGCCCAGCCGGTCGACCAGCACGATGCCGCGGTGCCGCCCCTCGGCGATCTCGC
>VGXW01000583.1 GCA_016873195.1 Planctomycetota bacterium
GCCCACCAGAACCAGGACCGTGCTGGTGAGCGCGAGCAGCGTTCCGACCGCGGAGGCCACCCGCCCTGCCTCCTCTTCGTTCCCCTCCGCCAGCAGGCGGCTGTACGTCGGGATGAAGGACGCGGACAGCACGCCTTCCCCAAAGAGGTTCTGCAGGATGTTCGGAATGCGCAGCGCCGCGTTGAACGCGTCACCGGCATCCGACGTGCCGAGGAAGTGCCCGAGCAGCCGGTTGCGGATGAGCCCGAAGACGCGGCTCAGCAGGATGCCAGCGGCGACGACCGCGGCACCGCCCGCTCCGTGCCGCCGCTCGCTCATGCGAGCGCCTCGGGCCGACCCGGAACCGCTCGGCGCGCGGTCACGCGCCGCCGAGCAGCTGCGCGGCGTGCGCGGCGTGCGCGGCCGCGCCGGCGCGCAGGTGGTCGAGCAGCGCCTCGCCGTGCCGCGCGATGAGCGGCAACGGGTTGAGCACCCGCTCCTGCCGCTGGCCCTCCGGCATCAGGGCCGCACGCACGCTGCCGAGGTCGTGCATCGCCGCGGTCTGCCCTTTCAGCGTGGCCGTGCGATAGCGGCGCTCCAAACGATCCACGCGGAACTTGAGTTGATGGCGCGCGCCTTCGATGGCTGACGCGTTCACCAGCGCCGCACCGTCCGCGTGATCGCGCAGCGCGTTGAGGCGCGCGTCAACGTCGGTGCGCAACGCCTCCAGCGTGTCGCGGATGAACGGCGGCATCGCGCGGTCGCCCACCCGGCGCTCCGCCTGGTGCGGCGGCTTGATGTCGTCGAACGTCATGCCCAGCCGGCCCAGCATGCGGTCGATGACCGGTTCCACGATGGTCGCCGACCAGCGCGGGAGGACGAGCGGCGCCGCCACACCCAGCGCCTCGGCGACCGCGCCCACCTGCGCGAAGTACGCCACCTCGCCCGGTCCGCCGAAGTACCCGATCGTTGGCAGGATCGCGCGCTCCACGACGGGGCGCAGCAGCACGTTCGGCGAGAGCACCAGTTGTGGCTGCACGGCGACGTCGCCCGCTTGAGAAAGCGGAACGCGCTCCTTCACCCCGTTCGACGACACGCGGAAGACAAGCGAGAGCTTCGGCACGCGAGCGGGGTGCGCGCGGAACCCGGCACGCTCGATGGCCACGCTGCGCAGCGATACCCCTTCGTCAACGACGGCGGCGCGACGCAACGCCTCGACGAGCGTCGGCCGGGCGGCATCGCGAACCGCCGGGTGCCACGCATCAAGCACGGCGATGCCCATCGGCTCGAGCAGCGAGCGCATCAGTTCGACGTACGCGCCACCGACGGTCGCTTCCGTGTGATACGCGCGGCGCGCGTGTTCGAGGATCTCAAGATGCGGCGCGGAGCCCGCCGCTGCGGCCAGGTCTGCGAACTGACGGCTCACGTCACCGAGCGGCTGCGCCGCCATCACCTGACCGTCAAAGCCGATGCGCTCGATGCGAAGCCGCCGCACTTCCGCGTCGAACGCCACGGCGGTCCAGCTGGCCTCGGCGAAGTCGGCGTCGTCCGTGGCGGCCCAGAAGACCGGCGCCGCGGGGATGCCCGTCGCCTGCTCGATGCGGTCGGCCAGTGCGCGGGCGCTGAGCGCCTTCAGCCACGTGTATCCCGGACCGCCGAACAGCCCCGGCTGCTGCCCCGTCGTGACGACCACGCCGCGTCCCTGCGCCACCGACTCAAGCCGCCGAGCCGCCGCGCCGCTCGCGTTGAACGCCGGCGCGAGGGCGTCGAGCCAGTTCTCGCGCACCTCGCCACGCACGTGCTCCGCATGCGCACGCCAGGCCGCCGCGCCGACGGGGCGCGGCGCGTACCATCCGGTCGGCGTCCGGCCCTCCACCGCGGCGCGCGCGAGCGGTCCCCCGCCGATCGGCTCGGCAACGACCCGCGGCGGCGTCACGCGTTGATCCTCGCGCCGATACCGCCGTCCCCAGTGCGTTCGTGGATGCCGCTACAGTCCATGCGCCGCCTGCCTCCAAATCGACGCGGTCGTCGCGCCGCCGGGATAAAGTAACCGCCCGGAGGCCAGCGGCGGAATGCGCCACCGCTCACTTGTGATACGGCTCGCGACGGACGATCGTGCCCGCCCGATAGAGCTGCTCGGCAAGCACCAGGCGGGCGAGTTCGTGCGGCAAAA
>VGXW01000584.1 GCA_016873195.1 Planctomycetota bacterium
CGAGGTGCCGAGCGCCGCAAAGAGGTTGCGGAGCTCACTGGTGGACTCGGCGATGGCCGTCAGCTTCTCGAGCGAGCTGAACGTGGCGAGCTGCGAGATGAACTCGGTGTCCGCCATGGGTTTCGTGGGGTCCTGATGCTGCAGCTGCGTCGTCAGCAGCCTCAGGAACGCGTCCTGCCCGAGCTTGCCGTTGAACGGCGTGGCCGCGGTCGTCGCAGCGCTTGTCGAGGTCGAGCCGGTCACCGCATCGATGCTCATTCTCTGCCCTCCCGTCCCCCGGACTGCGGCCCGGAGCGCAGCACGGCGAGCCAGTCGATCGCCTTCTGTTGTTCGCGCTCGACGGCCGCATCGTAGGTACGGCGGGCGCGATCCTTGAGCTTCTCCAGCACCCGCACGTCCACGCGGGCGCGCGTCGCCCGTTCGCGGGCCGCGTCGGCCTCGGCCGTCCGGAGATCCAGTTCATCCCGGCGGCTGGCGATGTCCCGCTGATGCGTCATGATCCAATTCCGGTACCACATGCGCGTCGACGTGTCCGACGCCTCCGCTTCTGCCTCACGCGCGTCTGTCAGCGCCTGTTCCCGCCGCGCTGTCGCCGCTGCCAGGGCGCGCGCCGCAGACGCCACAGCCCCGTTGGCCGCGGCCAGCTCGCGCCGCGCCTCGTCGTCACGGCGCTGGCGCAGGTCGAGCGCGGCCTGGGCACGGAAGACGAACGGCCGCATGGTCAGACGGCCTGCAGGTCGCGGATCGCGTGCTCGAAGCTGCACGGATCGTCGGGCGCCTGACGCAGGAAGGACGCCATGCTGTCACGCTTCGAGAGCGCTTCGTCGATGCGGGGGTTGCTGCCGGCGACGTACGCCCCGACGTTGACGAGGTCCTCGGCATGACGGATCGTGGCCAGCCAGTCGCGCAGGCGACCGGCCTTCAGGCGATGATCGACGGTCGTGACGTCCGGCATCGTCCGGCTGACGCTCGGCAGGATGTCGATGGCGGGATAGTGGTTGGCCGCCGCCAGATCGCGCGAGAGCACGATGTGGCCGTCGAGGATGGCGCGCACGGCGTCGGCCACGGGTTCGTTGTGGTCGTCGCCTTCGACAAGGACGGTGTAGAACGCCGTGATGCCGCCCCGGCCGCGCAGATTGCCGGCCCGTTCGAGCAACTGCGGCAGCAGCGCGAAGACCGATGGCGGGTACCCCTTCGCCGTGGGCGGTTCGCCTGCCGCCAGCCCGATCTCGCGCTGCGCCATGGCGAACCGCGTGATCGAGTCCATCATCAGGAGCACCTGCCGGCCTTGGTCGCGGAAGTACTCGGCGATCGCCGTCGCAGTGTACGCCGCGCGCAGGCGGAGCAGCGACGGGTTGTCCGAGGTCGAGGCCACCACCACGGCGCGACGCATGCCGTCGGGGCCGAGGTCGTGCTCGAGGAAACTGCGGACCTCGCGGCCACGTTCGCCTACCAGCCCGATCACGATCACGTCGGCGGCGGTGCCGCGGGCCATCATGCCGAGCAGCGTGCTCTTGCCGATGCCGCTGCCGCCGAACAGGCCGACGCGCTGCCCGCGGCCGACCGTCAGCATGCCGTCGATCGCACGCACGCCCGACCCGATGGGAGTCACGATGGGATCGCGATCGAGCGGGTTCAGCGGAGCGGGGTGCACCGGATACGCGCCCGTGGTCGTGATCGGGCCCGCCCCGTCGATGGGCCGGCCGAGGGCGTCGATCACACGTCCCAGCAGGCCATCGCCGACGGGAACCGAGGCGGCCCGGCCGCCGCCGACGAGCAGGTCGCCCGGCCGAATGCCGGCGGTGGGGCCGAGCGGGACCGAGAGCACGAGCCCGTCGCGGAAGCCCACGACCTCGGTGACCAGCGGCGGCGCGCCGTGACGGCGCAACTCGCACAACTCGCCGATGCGCGCCCGCGGCCCGCTCGATTCGACGACCAGGCCGACCGTGCGCACTACATGCCCGGCCATCGGCATCGGATCCGTCCGTCGGATCAGGTCACGGTGCCGGGCGAGCGAGAACTCAGCCGCGGCCATGGCGTACCGCCGCCGGCGCCCCGTCGTCGGCGTGCAAGGCCTGTTCGAGCACCGTGAACTGGGCGTCGACGCTGGCATCGATGAAGCCGAAGGACGATTCCACCAGGCAGCCGC
>VGXW01000585.1 GCA_016873195.1 Planctomycetota bacterium
GCGAAGTCCACGGCGGCCACGGCGCCCGCCGCCCGCGGACACGGACCTTCGGCCGGCCGGGCCGTTCCTGTATGTTCCTTCGCCCTCCCTTGGCCAACCCACGTCCCTCCCGGCCGTCGCCGCGCCTCGGCGTCTGGCTGTTCGGCGCCTACGGCGGCCTCGCCACGACGGTCGTGGTCGGCGCGCGCGCGATCGCGCGCGGCCTGCGCCCGCCGCAGGGCCTCGCGACCGCGACCGAAGTTGCGGCCGGCATCCGGCTGCAGCCGCTGCGCGACCTCGTCTTCGGCGGGCACGAGGTCCGGTCCGGCGACTACCTGACCTCCGCGCGCGAGATCCAGCGCGCCACCGGTTCGCTGCCGCCCGAACTGCTGCAGGCGCTGCGCGACGACCTGCGGCGGGCGAGCCGCAACGTCGTGCCGGGCGTGCTGCCCAACGCGGGCCGCACGATCGAGGCCCTGGCCGACGCGGCCGGCCGGTCGCGCAGGTCGCCGCCGCTGCGCGCGCAGGTCGAGCAGGTGCAGGGCGACCTGCAGGCGTTCGCGGCCCGCGAGCGCCTCGACCGCGTGGTCTGCGTCAACCTGACCTCGACCGAGCCGCCGCTGCGGCCGCAGCCGGCGCACCGCACGCTGGCCGCGTTCGACCGCGCGATCGACCGCAACGACGTGCGCGCCGTGCGCCCGTCGGCGGTCTACGCCTATGCCGCGGCCAGCCTCGGGCTGCCGCTGATCCACTTCACGCCCAGCAACGCCGCCCTGCTGCCGGCGATCCGCGAGCTGTTCGCGGAGACCGGCGCGCCCTACATGGGCAGCGACGGCAAGACCGGCGAGACGCTGGTGAAGTCCGCGCTGGCGCCGATGTTCCGCCACCGCCACCTGCGCGTGCTGAGCTGGCAGGGCTACAACATCCTCGGCGACCGCGACGGGGCCGTGCTCGCCGACGGCGACAACCGGCGCGCGAAGGTCGCCAGCAAGGACGCGATCCTGCCCGCGATCCTCGGCTACCCGCTGCACACGCACGTCGGCATCGACTACGTGCCGTCGCTGCACGACCTCAAGACCGCCTGGGACTTCGTGCACTTCGAGGGTTTCCTCGGCTTCCGCATGGCGATGCAGTTCGTCTGGCCCGGCTGCGACGCGATCCTCGCCGCACCGCTCGTGCTCGACATGGTGCGCCTCGCCGACCTCGCGGCGCGGTCCGGCGAGTCGGGGCCGATGCACCACCTCGCGTGCTTCTTCAAGCAGCCGCTCGACAGCCGCGAACACGACCTGCACCGCCAGTGGCAGGCGTTCGTCGACTACCTCGACCGCGTGCGCGCCGCGCGGCGGCGCTGAGCCGGCCGCCCGTCCCCGCCATGTGCGGCATCGTCGGCGCGCGGCACGACTGGCTCCTGCGGCGCGGGCTCGCGCCGGAGCCGGCGTTGCGGGATGCACTCGCGCGCCTGCGCTGGCGCGGCCCCGACGGCGCCGGCCTCGTGCGCATCGGCCCCTGGTGGCTCGGTTGCGCGCGGCTCGCGATCACGCAGCGGGGCAGCCGCCAGCCCGTGGTGCGCCGGCCCGGCCGCTTCGCCGGCGTGCTGAACGGCGCGGTCACGAACGCGCGCGAACTGTGGTCGCGGCTGCTGCCCGGCGCCGAGCGGCGCGCGGCGCCGCCGAACGACGCGTGGCTGCCGCTGCTCGCGGTCGAGCGCGGCGACCGGGCGGCGCTGCTGCGGCTGCGCGGCCATCACGCCTACGCGGTCGTCGACCGCGACTCCGGCGAACTCGTGTTCGGCCAGGACCGGTTCGGCGAGAAGCCGCTGTGGTGCCTCGTCGACGGCCCGGCGGACGCGACCACGCTCGTGGCGTTCGCCTCGACGATCCCGGCGCTCGCGGCGCTCGGCGCAACGCCGCCCGGGCCGGACGACTGGCTCGGCGACCTGCTGCGCACCGGCTTCGCCGACTTCGCGGCGCAGGCCGCGGCCGGCCCCGGCCCGCGCCTCGTCGCCGTGCCCGCGCGCGGCGAGCCGTTCGCCGCCGCGGCTCTGCCCGCGTGGGCCACGAAGTGGCGGCCGCCCGCGGTCCCGGCGCAGCCGGCGCCACCGCCCGCCGAACTGCCCGCCGAACCAGCGGAGCTGCGCGAGCGCTTCCTCGCCGGCGTCGCGCGCTGCCT
>VGXW01000586.1 GCA_016873195.1 Planctomycetota bacterium
TGCGGATCAGACTCCACGCGTAGCCGACCGCGTGGGCGCCACTCGCGCAGGCGGCGCTGATCGTCAGGTTGATGCCGCGCGCGCCGAGGAACGGGCCGAGGTTCATCGACGCGGTCGAGTTCATCACCTTGATGACCATGTCCGAGCCGAGGAAGTGCGATTCGCCGTGCTCGTCGAGGATGCGCATGAGCTCGGGCAGCGGCGCGCACGACGAGTCGTTGCCGACCACGATGCCGACGTCGTCGCCGGCGACGCTGCCGCGCTGCAGGCCCGCGCTCGCGAGCGCGCGGTTGGTCGCGAGCGCGGCGTAGATCGCCGCCTCGGGCATGAACTTGCGTGCCTTGCGGTCGAGTTCGGCCTTGAGGTCGGTCTCCGGCAGTCTCGTCATCAGGCCCGACCGGAACCCCTGCTGCTTGCGCTCCGGGGAGAACACGATGCCCGAGCGGCCCTCGCGCAGTCCGCGCGAGATCTCGTCGAGGTTCTCGCCGAGGCACGAGACGGCGCCCATGCCGGTGATCACGACTCTGTGCATGCCAGGCGAAAGCTAGCACGGCGGCCGGGACCGCAGAAGCGCGGGCAGTGCGGCGGGCCGTCCGCTCACCGCAGCCAGAGCCGCAGCGCCGCGACCTGGCCGCGCGGCCCGACCAGCGTCGCGTCGGCCCGAAGACCGGGGGCCTCCTCGCGGCAGCGCACGGCAATCGCGACGGTCTCCCCGGGCAGCAGCCGGCCGAGGAACCGCGCCTCGCGCACTTCGCCGAGCCGCAGCGGGCGGCCGAGCGCCCGCGCGCAGGCCCCGCGCACGGCCTCGACGAGGTAGACGCCCGGCACCAGAGGCACGCCGGGGAAGTGGCCGGCGAAGACCGGCAGGTCGGCCGGGAAGCTGGCTTCGGCGCGCACCTCCGCGCCGTGCAGCGCGACGGCGTGCAGGGCCTGCTCGACGTCGTGCTTCACCGAGCACCCCGCGGCCCGCCGACGGCAGCGGCGTCGACGGTCGTGCCGCTCGCGACATCGCGGAAGTGCACGCCGAGCCCCGCCGGCCCCGCGGTCAGGTCGACGGTGGCCAGCAACCGGCCGGCCCGCCCGCACCAGATGCGCACGCCGTCCGCCGCGGTGCCGTACAGCAGCTGTGCGTCGCCGCGCGCGGCGTAGCCGCCGGGCGTCCCGTCGGCCAGCCGCACTGCCGCGAGCTCCGGCGGCCGCAGGGCCGCGGCGAGCGCTAGCGTGAGCGTGTCCGCGAGTTCGGGCGGCAGCCGCGGCGAGGCGGTCCGCACTTCGACGCGGCCGGCCGCGTGCACCGCGGCGAACAGCGTGCCGCCCAGGTCGTCGAGCGCGGCGAGCCGCAGTTCGTCGCCCCCGCGCGACGCGGCGACCAGCGAGAAGGCGGCGCCGAAGCCCGGCCCGCGGCAGACCGCGCGCAGTTCGGCGCGGTCGACACGCGGGATCGGCAGCGCGGGCGGCTCGGCCGCGGGAGTCGGGACCGTGGCCGGGAACGGCGCAGCACGGCACGCGGCGAACAGCAGCAGCCAGAGCGCGGTGCACCGCGTCATCGGCCGGCCTCCGCCGCCCACAGGTCGTGGAAGTTCCCCCACTGCAGCGGGTGCTCCCGCACGCACGCCGCGAGGGTCCGGGCGAAGGCGGCGGCCAGCTGCTGCAACGCGGCGGCGCGTTCCCGCCGCGTGGAGAGCGGTGGCACGTCGATGGGCACGGCGTGCAGGGTGTAGCGCTGCGCGCCCGTCCGCACCAGGAACGCCACCGCGAGCCGGGCCCCGGCGGTCGCCGCGAGCACGTAGGGGCCGACCGGGAACGCCACGTCGCCGCCGAGGAACGGCACGGTCGCGGTGCGCCCGGCGAAGCCACGGTCGCCCATCATGCCGACCGCCTCGCCGCGCCGCAGCAGGTCGAGCGCCGCCGCTGCGGTGCCCGCGGACCCGTCGGTGGGGAGCACCGCGAACGCGCGCCCCGCCTCGGCGCGCTGCAGCTGCTCGCGCAGCGCCGGCGCCACGCCCTCGTACATCAGCAGCGTCAGCGGCACGCCGAGCCGCGTCACCGCCTGGCCCATCGCCGCCCAGTTGCCGAAATGCGCGGTGACCAGCACGGCGCCGCGGCCGGGTGTGCGCAGCACCTGGTCGTCGGGGCTCCCGATGTGG
>VGXW01000587.1 GCA_016873195.1 Planctomycetota bacterium
CCCCGCCGCGCGCGACGCGGAAGCCGCTGATGACCTCGTCGAAGATCAGCAGGGCACCGTGCGCGGTGCACAGTTCGCGCAGCAGGCGCAGGAACCCGGGCCGCTGCAGCAGGAGACCCTCGTTCGCCGGCACGGGCTCGATGATGACCGCGGCGGTCTCCGCGCCGTGGCGCGCGAAC
Source organism: Planctomycetota bacterium (assembly GCA_016873195.1). Taxonomy (GTDB): domain Bacteria; phylum Planctomycetota; class UBA1135; order UBA1135; family UBA2386; genus VGXW01. The sequence continues at coordinate 180 of VGXW01000587.1, forward strand.
CAGGCGCGCAGGGCTGCGTCGTCGTCGAGCGGCAGCACCGAGGTCAGCGCCGCGACCGCCGCGGGCACGCCCGCCGACGACGGCGTGCCGAACGTGGCCGCGCCCGATCCCGCCGCGACCAGCAGGCCGTCGGCGTGGCCGTGGTAGCAGCCCGCGAACTTCAGGATGCGGTCGCGGCCGGTGCAGCCGCGCGCGAGCCGGATCGCCGACTGCGTCGCCTCGGTGCCCGAACTCGTGAAGCGCACGCGCTCGAGGCCCGGGTAGCCCTGCACGACCAGTTCGGCGAGTTCGACCTCGCCTTCGTGCGGCGCGCCGTAGCTGGCGCCGCGCGCCGCGGCCGCGGCGATCGCCTGCGTGATCGCGGGGTGCGCGTGGCCGAGCAGCAGCGGGCCCCACGACATCACGAAGTCGAGGTAGCTCCTGCCGTCGGCGTCGGTGAAGCGCGCGCCCGCAGCGTGGGCGACGAAACGCGGCGTGCCGCCGACGGCGCGGAACGCGCGCACCGGCGAACTGACGCCGCCGGGCATCACCTTGCAGGCGCGGTCGAACAGGGCCTGCGAACGGGGGACGGGGACGGGTTCGGTCATGGGGCGGAGGAGACGGGCCGGCCGGATCGCCGGCAAGGCCGGGGTCGCGGATCGCGGCGCAGCCGGGCGGGTCAGATCCAGCGGTGCTGCAGCGCCGCGCGCGCGTGGTAGGTGATCAGCACGTCGGCGCCCGCGCGGCGCACCGCGTGCAGGTGCTCGTGCACGAGCGCGCCGCGGTCGGCGAGGCCCTTCTCGGCCAGCGCCTCGACGGCCGCGTACTCGCCGCTGACGAGGTAGGCCGCGATCGGCCGCGCGGCGGCGGCCTTCACCGCGGCGATCACGTCGAGGTAGGCGAGTGCTGGCTTCACCATCAGCAGGTCGGCGCCTTCCTGCTGGTCCAGCAGCGCCTCGCGCACGGCGTCGGCGCGGTTGCGGTAGTCCATCTGGTAGGTGCGGCGGTCCTTCGGCCCCTGCGCGCGCGGCGCCGAGTCGGCGGCCTGCCGGAACGGGCCGTAGAAGTTCGACGCGTACTTGGCCGAGTAGGCGAGGATGCCGACGTCGGTGCGGCCGTCCTGGTCCAGCGCCTCGCGGATCGCGCGCACGCGGCCGTCCATCATGTCCGACGGCGCGATCAGGTCGGCGCCGGCCTGCGCCAGGCTCACGGACTGGCGGGCCAGCAGCGGCAGCGACGCGTCGTTGAGCACGTGGTTGCCGTCGATCAGGCCGCAGTGGCCGTGGTCGGTGTAGGTGCACAGGCAGACGTCGGCGATCACCGTCAGCGCCTCGCCGAACTCGCGCTTCAACCGGCGGATCGCCCGCTGCACGGGGCCCTGCGGATCCTCGCCGGCCGAGCCGCGCGGGTCCTTCTGGTCGACGACGCCGAACAGCAGCGCCGTGCGGATGCCGAGCTCGAGGTCGGCGGCGACGCGCGCGCGCAGCACGTCGCTGCCCATGCGCGAGATGCCCGGCAGCGCCGGGATCGGCACGTCGGCGCGGTCGTCGGCGACGACGAAGTGCGGCTGCACGAGCTGGTGGGAGACGACGCGCGTCTCGGCGACGAGTTCGCGGATGGCGGGAGTGGCGCGCAGGCGCCTAGGACGGTCGAACATGGTGGACCTCGCGGAGGGTTTGGACGATGGCGGCGATCGATGCGCCGGCGGCGGCCGCGTCGACCGGCAGGCCCGCGTCGCGCAGCGCCTGCGCGGTGGTCGGGCCGATCGCGCAGTGGCGGACGCCGGCCGGGCGCCAGGTGCCGTCGCGGAACGCGGCGACCGCGGACGGAGCGCCGAACAGCAGCACGTCGAGCGGTTCGGGCGGCAGCGCCGGCGCGGGGTCGGCCTCGACGCGGTAGAGCGGCAGCGGCAGCACGGGAAGGCCGGCCGCCGCGGCATGGGTCTCGAACGCGGGGTTGCGGCCAGCGGCGCACGGGAAGCCGAGCTG
>VGXW01000588.1 GCA_016873195.1 Planctomycetota bacterium
CGCCGGTCAGCGAGATCATGAAGACCGACCTGGTGTCGGTCTCGGCCGAGGCCGACCAGGAGGAGGCTGCGCGCATCATCCGCGACTACGACCTGATCGCGCTGCCCGTCGTCGACACGGCCGGACGCCTCGTCGGCATCGTCACGCACGACGACGCCGTCGACATCGTCGAGGAAGAAGCGCGCGAGGACATCGAGAAGATGGCCGGCGTCACGGGCCACGGCATCGCCGTCGGCGACACCGACTACCTCGCGCAGCCCGTGCTGCACCAGGTGCGGCGCCGCGCGCCGGTGCTTTGCCTGCTGGCCCTGTTCTGGGTGGTGACGTCCTCGGTCATCAAGGGGTTCGAGGAGCATCTGCACAGCGGCCTGTTGCTCGCGCTGCTGCCGATGGTGATGGCCACCGGCGGCATGGTCGGGACGCAGGCGAGCGCGCTCGTGATCCGCGCGATCACGACCGGCGACGTCGCGAGCCGGGCGGCGGCGGCGGTGGTCTGGAAGGAACTGCGGGTCGCCGGGCTCATGGCCCTGTTGCTGGCGGCGATCGCGTTCACCGACGCCGTGCTCGTGAGCCGCATCGACGAACAGCCCGAACCGCTGGCCCTGGTCGCGCGCGCCGGGCTCGTCATCGGCGGGGCGATGCTGGGTCACGTGCTGTCGGCGGCGCTGCTCGGCGCGATCACGCCGATCCTCGTCAAGCGCCTGCGCGGCGACCCGGCGATGATCAGCACGCCGGCGGTGACGGCGATCGCGGACCTCACGGGCGCGGCGATCTACCTGACGCTGGTCATGGTGCTGCTGTGACGGCGGTGCCGCGCGCGGGACTCACCGCACGCAGGCGCGGAAGCCCACGCCGCCCGGCAGCGGCCCCGGCGCGAACTCGAGGTGCACCACGCGGCGGTGCGCCGCGGCGACGGCGCGCGACGAGGCGTGCAGCAGCAGGGGACGCATCAGCAGCGCCCCGCGCGGCGGCACCGCGGCGAGGACCTCCGACCCGGCGCGCGTGAGGTCGGCGACCCGCGCCGGCGGGAGCACGCCGAGCCGGTGGCTGCCCGGCAGCACGCGCAGGCCACCGTTCGCCGGGCCAGAGCCGTCGAGGTCGACCCGCACCGCGAGCAGCTCTTCGAGCACGGCGACGGGCGGCTGCACGTGCCAACCGTCGTCCTTCTGCGACCACGGGCCGAAGCCCTGCGCCTCGGTCCGCGCCGCGACCGGCACGACGAGGTCCTGGTGCCAGCCGACGAGCCAGTTCACGGCCGGCGTCTTGTCGAACAGCGTCGCGCGGTGCGCGAACGCCGCGCGCCCGAGCACCGGCTCGACGAGCGCGCGCACCGCAGGGCTGGTCGCGAGGTCGCGCACGGCGGGATGCTCGAGGCCCGTGCGCACGCCGGGCCGGTCCTGCACGGTGGCGGCGAACACCGCCGCGAGCCGTTCCGCGAGGTCGGGCGCGACGACGGTGGTTGCGATCGTGTAGCCGTCGGCAGCGAGGTCCGGGCCAGCCATCCCGGTAGGCTACCGCCGCCCGCGCGCCCGCAGCCCATGACCTTCCTCCCCTACCGCGAACTCGGCCGCACCGGCTTCTCTGCCACGCGCCTTGGCATCGGCGACCTCGCCGACCGCACCGTGCCGCTCGCGACCTGCGTCGCCACGCTGCAGCGCGCGCTCGACCAGGGTCTCAACCTCGTCGACACCGCGCCGAACTACGAGGACGGCTTCAGCGAGCAGATCGTCGGCCAGGCGCTGCGCGGCCGCCGCGACGGCGTGTTCGTGATCGACAAGATCGACCACCTGCACGCGCCCGTCGCAGGCCAGCTCGACCAGAGCCTCGCGCGGCTGCAGATGGACCACGTCGATCTGCTGGTGTTCCACGCCTGCTCGACGCTCGCCGACCTCGACCGCCTGCAGGCGCCGGGCGGCGGCTTCGACCAGCTCGCCGCCGAGGTGCGGCGCGGCCGCGCGCGCTGCCGCGGCATCTCGAGCCACCACCCCGACGTGCTGCGGCGCGCGCTCGACGGCGGCGGCTGCGACGTCGTGATGTTCCCGCTCGGGCCGTTCGTCGAGGCCCGCTACGAGACCGAAGTGCTGCCGCGCGCGCGGGCGCTCGGGGTCGGCACCGTCTGCTTCAAGACCTTCGGCGCCGGCAAAAA
>VGXW01000589.1 GCA_016873195.1 Planctomycetota bacterium
CGGAGAAGGGCAGGGCCAGAGGTGCGTACAAGCTTGGGCTCCCGGAAGTTGCGGCGGTCGCCGCGGCGGGCAGGTGGGTGGCGGACGGACCGGAGATCGGCGTTCGCCGCGCGGGGATGCAAGGAAACCTTGCCGGGCCGCAGGGCGCCACCGACGGCGCCGTCATCCGTCCGGTGCGGTCGCCTGGTCGCTTCTATACGTGCAACGCGCCGGGTTGCCGAGGGCGATTTTCCCCGCGAGCCCGCGCGGGGTATGAGTGGTCGCATGCACGACCCCGCCCCTGCGGACAACCGGCCCAGCCTCACGCACCTCGACGCGCGCGGCGCGGCGCACATGGTCGACGTCTCGGCCAAACCCCCGGCGGCGCGCGCGGCGGTCGCCGAGGCGGTGGTGCGGCTGACGCACGAGGTGCGCGACCGGCTGTTCCAGGGCGATCTGCCCAAGGGCGAGGCGCTCGCGGTGGCGCGGATCGCCGGCATCCAGGCCGCGAAGGCCACGCCGCAGCTGATCCCCCTGTGCCACCCGCTGGCGTTGAGCCGCGTCGCGGTCGACTTCGCGCCGGCCGGCGACGACGCGGTGGCGATCCGCGCCGAGTGCCGCACCGTGGGACCGACCGGCGTCGAGATGGAAGCCCTGACCGCGGCGGCCGTCGCCGCGCTGACCGTCTACGACATGGTGAAGGGCGTCTGCCGGGAGGCCGTGATCGAACGTGTGCAGTTGCTGCACAAGTCGGGCGGCCGCTCGGGCTCCTGGGACCGGCCGGGCACCGGGCCCGCCGGAGCGCCGCGGTGAGCCCGCGCTCGGTCGCGATCGTCGGGGCCACGGGCGCCGTCGGCCGGGACCTGCTGCACGTGCTCGCCGCGCGCGGGTTCCCCGTCGGCCGGCTGCGGCTCTTCGCTTCGGTCCGCTCGGCCGGCGAGCGGCTGCCGTTCCGCGGCGAGGCGCACGCGGTCGAAGCGCTCGGCCCCGGCTCGTTCCGCGGCGTCGAACTCGCGTGGTTCGTGGCCGGGGCCGCGGTGTCGCGGGAGTGGGCGCCGATCGCCGTCGCGGCGGGGACGGTGGTCGTCGACAACAGCTCGGCCTTCCGCCTCGATCCCGAAGTGCCGCTCGTCGTGCCCGAGGTCAACCCGGCGGCGCTGCGCGGCCACCGGGGCCTCGTCGCGAATCCGAACTGCTCGACGATCCTGCTGGTGCTGGCGCTGTGGCCGTTGCACGTCGCGGCGGGGCTGCGCGCGGTCGTGGTGTCGACCTACCAGGCCGTGTCGGGCGCCGGGGGCCGCGCGATGCAGGAACTGCGGGACGGGCTCGCGGCGGCGCAACGTGGCGAGGTTCTCGCGCCGCAGGTCCTGCCGCAGCCGATCGCGGGCAACGTGTTCCCGCAGGTTTTCGACTTCCAGCCGGACGGCACCACGCGCGAGGAGGACAAGCTGCTGCACGAGACGCGCCGGATCCTGGACCTGCCGGAGCTGCGCGTCGAGGCGACCTGCGTGCGCGTGCCCGTGGAGCGCTGCCACAGCGAGGCGGTGACGGTGTCGCTCGAGCGGGCGCTGTCCGTCGCCGCGGCGCGCGAGCTGCTGGCGCGCGCCCCGGGGCTCACGCTGTGCGACGACCCGGCCCGGCAGCACTACCCGATGCCGATCGTGATGGCCGGGTGCGATCTGGTCGCGGTCGGGCGGTTGCGCGAGAGCCGGGTGTTCGCACCGGGGCTCACGTTCTGGCTCACCGGGGACCAGCTGCGCAAGGGTGCTTCGCTGAACGCGGTGCAGCTCGCGGAGCTGCTGTGAGGGCGGGCGCTGGTGCCGCGGTTCGGCCAGCGCAGGCTGGATTCCGGCGCACCGAGCCCCTTCACTTTCTGCGCCCGGAAGCGAACGCGTCCACGGAGACCGAATCGATGCCCGAGAAGCGCAGCGCGAAGAACTCCTCGTCCAAGCCCCAGATGCCCCCCGACCGGAAGAAGGCTGGTGCGCCCGGGCGGCTCGACCAGCTGCAACGCCTGATCGACCTGATGGTCGACAAGGACGTGGTCGAGGTGGAGATCGAGGAGGCCGGCGCGCGCTGGCGGGTGCGCCGCCGGGAGCCGCAGGCCATGGCGTTCGCCGCGCCCGCGGGCATGGCGCTGCCGGCCGCGCCGGTGACGGCTTTT
>VGXW01000590.1 GCA_016873195.1 Planctomycetota bacterium
CGAGGTCGCGTAGGCGCCGCCGCGGCGCGCCTTGACCGATCCGGCTTCGCGGATCGCGCCGCCGTAGAGCAGCAGCTTCTCGGTCAGCGTCGTCTTGCCGGCGTCCGGGTGCGAGATGATCGCGAACGTGCGGCGCCTCTGGATCTCGTGGGCGAGGTCGGCCATGGGGGGGCAGGGAGCGTAGCGGGAGTGCTGGCGGAAACGACCGCCGGCCGCGGCGGCGGGGACCTCAGACCTTGTCCGGGTCCTGGCCGCGCAGCACCGAGTTGCCGTCGAACGTCTCGCGCAGGTTGGCCCGCGCCGGCTTCTGCAGCATCGCGGCGGTGAGCCGGCCGCTCTGGCCGAAGAAGTCGATCGGGTTCTGCCAGACCAGCTGCTCGATCCGCGCGCGGCCCACGCCGGCCTGCTCCAGCTTGACCGCGGTGCGCGGCACCATCATCGGGTCGCTGACGCCCCAGTCCGCGGCGCTGTTGACGATCAGCCGCTCGACGCCGTACTCGAGCACGATCGCGACCATGCGCGCCGGGTCCATCTTCGTGTTCGGGTAGATCGAGAAGCCCGACCAGCAGCCGAGGTCGCGCGTGACCTTGATCGTCTCCTCGTTGCCGTGGTCCAGCAGCACGCGCGCCATCGGGAAGCCGACCTCGCGCACGATCGCGATGCAGCGCTGAAAGCCCTGCTTCTTGTCGCGGTGCGGCGTGTGCACCAGCACCGGCAGCCCGTGGCGCTGCGCGAGCTCGAGCTGCGCGGCGAAGAACTCCTCCTCCGTCGCCGTCTGGTCGTCGAGGCCGATCTCGCCGACGCCGACGCAGGAGTCCTTCGCGCAGTAGCGCGGCAGCCCGGCCAGCACGTCCCGATTGAAGCGGTCGTCGTTGGCCTCGCGCGGGTTCAGGCCCATCGTGCAGAAGTGGTGGATGCCGAACTGCTGCGCGCGGTGGCGCTCCCAGCCGACCAGCGTCTCGAAGTAGTCGACGAAGCTGCCGACCGACGTGCGGTTCTGGCCGAGCCAGAACGCGGGCTCGAGCACGGCGCGCACGCCGGCGAGGGCCAGGCGCTCGTAGTCCTCGGTGACCCGGCTGAACATGTGGATGTGCGGTTCGAAGATCAGCATCGGCGTTCTCTCGTGGGGTCGGGGCGGCGGGACGGGATCAACTCGCGGCGATGCGGGCCAGCACGGCGCGCACGGTCTCGCGCGGTTCGCGCGGCAGCCGTTCGGCGGCGAAGGCGCGCAGGTCGGCCTGCCCGAGCGCCAGCAGGCCCTCGGCGGCGGCGAGGCGCACGGCGTCGTCGCCGTGCTCGAGCCCGCCGACCAGCCGCGCCGCGGTGCCCGCGACCGGCGCGCGGCCGATCATGCGGCCGGTGTCGCGCCAGACGGCGCGGCCGGCGGCCTCGCGTTCGGTCGCGAGGTCCTGCAGCATGCGCGAGAACCCGGCGTTGGCGTGGCGTTCGGCGCCGAGCACGCGCCGCAGCGGCAGGTCGAGGAACGCGAGCTTCAGCAGCAGCCGGTTCGCGGCCGCCTCGTCGAAGCCGGGCTGGCCCAGCGTGCGCGCGAACAGGTCGCCGTCGCAGACCGCCGCCTCGAAGTGCACGACCATGTTGGTGCGCTGCACCTCGCCGAACAGCCGCACCGTCAGCGGGCCGACGGGCAGGAAGTGCAGCGCGCGCAGCAGCATCGTGCGCTCCTCGATGTCGCCGTGCCCGTACAGGTCGCGGGCCTCCGGCTCGGCGACGTCGGCCTCGAGCAGGAGCCACGCCGCGGCGAGGTCGCAGGCGCGGAACGCGTCGAGGTCGACCGTGCCGGGGCCCAGCGCGGTGCGGCCGCCGCGCACGGGCTCGCGGCCGATGCGGCGCGGCAGGCCCGGGAACAGCGCGGGCAGGCGCGAGCGGTCGGCGCGCAGCCCGGCCAGCAGTTCGGCCGACACGGCGGCGGCGGCGGGGGCGAGTCGGGCGGCGAGGGCGGCGGGGGTCGCGGTGCGGCGGGGGGACATCGGGGCGAGCAGGATAGCGCCGGTCCGGCGGTCCGTCGCGGGGGCGCTGCGGCACCGCGCGGCGCACCCGTCGCGGCGCATGCTTTCCCCGTGCCGTTGCGCTAGCTTGCGGCGGATGGACTTCCCCGCCTGGGACCCGGTGCTGCTCGATCT
>VGXW01000591.1 GCA_016873195.1 Planctomycetota bacterium
CCCGCGCCACTTACGGTGAGCCGGCGCGCCCGTCCGCGGGCATCCGGCACGTGCTGGTCAACGGCGTGCCGGTCGTGCGCGACGGGGTGCTGCAGGCGGATCGCTACCCGGGCCAGCCGATCCGGCGCTGAGCCGGGCTCGCGGCGGGGCGGTCAGGCCGCACAACCCGGGAACCCGGGCGGGTTCCGGCGGTCATCCGTTATGATCGCAGCCCGATGGACACGCGCCGTACCACCACCGCTGTTCCGCTCCGCACACCGCTGCTGCGCGGTGACCGGCGCCCGCGGGTCGCGCTGATCGGCCGGCAGCAGACCGGCAAGAGCACGATCTTCCGTGCCGCCTCCAGCGCCGCGCCGAGCCACGCGCGGCTGGCCGGCGAGTCGGCCTACGAGGAATGCCTGGTCGGCCTCGGCCTCGAGGAAATCTCGCTGGTCGATCTGCCGTCGATCGAGTCGCTGCACCGCCTGCGCGAGGCGGACCGCGTCGTGCTGATGTACCTGCTGTGGGGCGACCGCTGGCCGGACATCGCGCGGCACGAACCACAGCAGCCGACCGCGCCGTTCCGGGCGCCCGACGTGCTGGTGCAGGTCGTGGATGCGACCGCGCTCGACCGCGACCTCGAGCTGAGCCTCGAGCTGACGCTGCTCGGCCGGCCGCTGGTGATCGCGCTCAACCGCATGGACGAGGCGCGTGACAAGGGGCTGTACGTCAACGCGAAAGCGCTGTCCGAGCGGCTCGGCGTGCCGGTCGTGCCGACCGTCGCGCACATGGGCATGGGGCTCACCGACCTCTTCGCCGCGGCCCTCGAAGCGGCGCGCGAGCAGACCCGGCCGGTGCCGCAACTGCTGTCCGGGCACATCCGCCGCGGTCTCGCCTCGCTCGACGCGCTGCTGGCGCGACCCGAGATCGAGCAGGCGTTCCGCGTGCCGCAGCCGCTGCTGCTGATGCAGCTCGCCGAGAACGACGACTGGTTCCTGCACGAATTCGCCGAACACTTCCCGGCGCTGCTGCCCGAGGTCGAGGCCGCGCGGCTCGTGGCGCAGCAGTCGCTACCGCGCCCGCTGTCGGACGAGCTGCACGCCGACCGTCACTACCGGGCCGCGTTGCTGTACGAGGCGGTCACCCGGCTCGGCACGCGCGAGGACAGCGAGTGGTGGAAGCGCTGGCTCGACGAGCTGTTCCTGCACCCGCGCTGGGGCCTGATCGGCAGTCTCGCCGTGTTCGCCCTGGTGCTGTTCATGGTGTTCAAGGTCAGCGTGCTGCTCGACAGCCTGACCTCGGCGCGGCTGGTCGCCTGGCTCGGCGAATGGCAGCCGGCGACGACCGCGGGTGTCGTCGGTCTGGCCGTCGCCCAGGGCCTGGTCGGCATGATCGGCATCGTCGTGCCGTATATGCTGCCGCTGGTGCTGCTGCTGGTCGCGCTCGAGGAATCCGGCATCATGCACCGCGTGGCCTTCGTCGTGGACCGCGGCTTCCACGCGATCGGTCTGCACGGCGGCGTCGCCGTGCCGTTCCTGATCGGCCTCGGCTGCAACGTGCCGGCGATCTCGTCGGTCGCCGCCACGGCGAGCGGCCGCGAGCGCATCATCGCTTCACTGCTGATCACCTTCGTGCCCTGCTCGGCGCGCTCCGCGATCGTGCTCGCGCTCGGCGGCAAGTATCTCGGCGTGACCGGCGTGATCGCGATCTTCGCGTTGGCGATGCTGACCGTGGCGGTGCTCGGCCGCCTGCTCGGGCGGCGCTACCCGGAGAGCGTGCGCGGCCTCGTGCTCGAGATTCCCGCCTATCGCCTGCCGGACTGGGCGACGATGCTGCGCAATACCTGGGCGCGCACCAGCGACATTCTGACGATCGTCACGCCGCTGCTGGTCGCCGGCAGCGTCGTGCTGGCGCTGCTCGCGCATTTCGGCGCGGATGCCGTCATCAATGCGCTGCTGCTGCCGGTGACCTCCTGGTGGCTCGGCCTGCCGGTCGTGCTCGGTGTGCCGATCCTGTTCGGCATCCTGCGCAAGGAACTGTCGCTGCTGATGATCTTTCAGGCGCTCGGCACGATGGAGATCGGGCCGCTGCTCGACTGGGTGCAGATCCTGACCTTCCTCGTGTTCCTGACGCTGTACATCCCCTGCGTTCT
>VGXW01000592.1 GCA_016873195.1 Planctomycetota bacterium
ACGAACCGTGGCCCGCTGATCGACGGCGGCACCGTCAACGTGCCCGAGTTCGGCAACACCGAGCCCGGGCCCTCCTGGACCATCGAAGGCCACGGCGTCGACCCCGACGTCGTGGTCGAGAACGACGTGCACGCGCTGCTGGCCGGCCGCGACCCGCAGCTCGAGAAGGCCGTCGAACTGCTGCTCGAGCGGCTGCGCGCCGACCCGCGCCCGCTGCCGGTGGCCCCACCCGACCCCGTGAAGACCGGCCGATGACGCGCGGCGCCAGGAACCCCGCCGATCGCCTGCCCGAGCTGCGGCTCAAGGTGCGCGTGCACGGCCGCCACCCGTGGTTCTACCGCAAGATGGTGCAGAAGCCCGGCACGCCGCTGCCCGCGGGCACGCCAGCGCTGGTGCGCGACCGCGACGGCCGGCTGGTCGGCACGGGCTTCTACAATCCGCGCGCGGAACTGGCGCTGCGCCTGTTCGCTGGCGAGGCCGTCGCCGACGTGCCGGCGCACTTCGTCGCCGCCCTGCGCGCGGCCGTCGCGCTGCGCGAGGAGACGCTGCAGCTGCCGAAGGTGACCGACGCCTACCGGCTCGTGCACGCCGAAGCCGACGGGTTCCCGGGCCTCGTGCTCGACAAGCTCGGGACCGCGTTCGTCGCCCAGGTCGCCTCGCTCGGCATGCTGCAGCAGCTCGAACCGCTCGGCGAGTGGCTCTTGCGCCGCTACCCGGGAAGCCGCCTCGTGCTGCTGCAGGACAAGGACTGGGCCGAACGCGAGGGCATGGACCGGCTGCCGCGGCCGGCGGGCGTCGCGACGACGGTGCGCGAACACGGTCTCGTCTACGCGGTCGAGGCCGGCGCCGGCCACAAGACGGGCTTCTTCGCCGACCAGCGCGACAACCGCCGGCTCGTGCGGCAGCTCGCGCGCGGCCGCGCGGTGCTGGACCTGTGCTGCAACAGCGGCGGGTTCGCGCTGAACGCCGCGGCCGGCGGCGCGGCCAAGGTCGTCGCCGCCGACCTCGACGAGTCGATGGTCGCCGCGACGCGCGCCAACGCCGGACAGAACCGCCTGCCCGTGCAGGCCGTGCACGGGGACGCCTTCGACCTGCTGCGGCAGGCGGAGATCGGCGCGCACGACCTCGTGATCCTCGACCCGCCGAAGTGGGTCCACCACCAGGACGAACTCGAGGCGGGCCTGCAGCGCTACGCCGACTTGAACCGGCTCGCCTTCGAGAAGGTCGCGCGGGCCGGTCTCGTCGTCAGCTGTTCGTGCTCGGGCAGCGTGTCCGAGGAGCGGTTCCTGCGCATGCTGCGCGACGCGGCGGCCGCGGCGGGCCGCGACGTGCGCGTGCTGCACCTGCGCGGGGCCGGCGCCGACCACCCGGTCGCGCTCGAGTGCCCGGAGACGCGCTACCTGAAGGTCGCCGCGCTGCAGGTGCGCTGACGTGGCCGCGGCCCTCGACGACCTGCTGCGGGAGCGGCTCCAGCCGGTGCCGCGGCACTGGGCCCCGTCGCCGCTGCCGCTCGCGGCCGTGCTGTGCCCGATCGTGCGGCGCAGCGGGCAGGACCACGTGCTGTTCGTCGCGCGCCCGCGGCACCTGCGCAGCCACGCGGGCCAGATCGCGTTCCCGGGCGGCAAGCGCGATGGCGACGAGGGCCCGCTCGCCTGCGCGCTGCGCGAGTGCCGTGAGGAGATCGGCGTGCCCGCCGATGCGATCGAGCCGCTCGGCAGCCTGCCGCCGCGGCCGAGTTCGTCGGGCCTGTCCGTGCACTGCCTCGTCGGGCGGTTGCAGCCGGTGCCGGTCGTCGCCGACCCGCGCGAGGTCGAGCGCGTGCTCTACGTGCCGCTCGCGGACCTGCGCGACGAGACGCGCTGGCAGGAACGCACGCCGGCACCGCGCCCGGGCCATCCCGCGCCGCCGCCGAGCCCGCACTTCCCCTGCGGCGGCGACCTGCTCTGGGGCCTGACCGCGCGCTTCGTGCGCGACCTCCTCGAGCTGCTGCGGTGACGCGGCCGCGTGACAGCGCCCGGGCCCGCGGCGAAGATCCCCGCCCGTGCCCGATCCGATGTTCGCCATGCTCCCGCTCCCGGCCGACGGACCTTCGCCGTGGCTCGCGGTGTTCGGCCGCTGCCACCTGCT
>VGXW01000593.1 GCA_016873195.1 Planctomycetota bacterium
CCCCGAGTAGAGACGCTTGAGCACGCCGAGCCAGTTCGCCACGGTCTTGTGGGCGAGCTGCAGGTCCTCGCGCAGCGCGTTCACCGACAGCGGTGATCCGACGAGTTCCGGCAGGCGCATGACGAGCAGTTCCAGCGTGGCGAGGTCCCGGATGCGCTCGAGGTCGGCGACCTCCTCGCGCACGAGGCGGGTGCGATACTCGCGGCTCCAGCGCCGGGCCTCGACCTCGCTGCCGCCGAAGAACGGTTCCGGGAACCCGCCGAGGCGGAACAGCGCGTCGAGGTCGGTGGCCTTGTCGATGCCGAGTTCGGCGCACGACAGCGGATGCAGCCGCAGCGAGTGGTAGCGCCCCTGCAGCGAGTCCCCACCGCGACGATACAGTTCGAGGCGCGCGCTGCCGGTGACGAGGATGCGCTGCTGCTTCCCCCGCCCGTCCCACAGGCCCTTGAGCCAGTTCCGCCACCGCCGGTACTTGTGGATCTCGTCGAACACCCAGAGGTCCGTCGCCGGCAGTTCGTGCGCCAGCAACTGCGCGCGGTGCTCGGCAACGTCCCAGTTCCGGTAGCCGGCGTCAGCGCCGGGAAGTGCCCGTGCGAGCGTGGTCTTGCCGACCTGCCGCGGCCCACTGAGCAGGACCATCTTGCGGCGGAGATCGCTCTCGACCTGCCCGGTCAGGTATCGTCGGTCCACGGAGGGATTCGACCACAGTCGAAATCGTCTGCCAACGTTTTCGCCTGTGGTCGAAATTCACCGTGGCGCCCGCACCCCGCACCCCGCACCCCGCGCGCCGCGCCGCCCGCATCACGGGATCCAGATCACGGGATCCAGACGTCCAGCCCCTTGCTCGCCGCGTAGGTGCCGTTGCCGGCGGTCGCCGACCCGAGCGTGGGCGGGATCGTCAGGCTCGCCGTCGTGCCGGACGACGTGGCGCCGATCAGCAGGATCGTCGCGTCGGCGCGGTTCAGGCGGATGCCGGGCAGCGCCGGCGTCGGCGGCGCCGCGGCGTCGTGCAGCTGGTAGACGAGCCCGCCGAGATTGCCGGCGAACGTGTTGTTGGGCGAGGTGACCCGGAAGACGGCCGTGCTGCCCCGGTCGAGCCGCTTGCCGCAGGTCTGGTCCGGCACGGCGCCGCCGATGCCCGACTCGAGCACGAGGTCCTCGCCGGTGCCCGGCAGGTCGCACCAGCGCGCCAGCGCCATGCGTTCGGGCGGCGACTGGCCGGTGTTGCGCCACGCGTCGAACAGGTCGATGCCGGTGGTGGCCAGGAACGGGTTCGTGCCGGAGTTCGCGAGCCGCAGGAATTGGACGTACTCCCAGCTCGACGACTGGTAGAGCAGTTCGATCTCGGCGCGCGTGGCGCCCGCGGGCGGCTGCAGCGCCACGTCGTCGTAGTGACGGTAGACGCCGCCGGGCCCGGGGCTGCCGTACTGGCTCGACGGCACCGGCAGGGCGTTGCGCGCCTGCGCGTCGTCGTAGCGGAAGCCGTAGGGCGGGATGCGGTTGTCGCCCGTGAGCTTGTTGTTCAGCACGAAGTGGAACGTCTCGTGCACGGTGCCGGGCGGCGCCGACGCGAGCTGGATCAGCGTCATCGTGACCTGCCCGGTCGCGCGGTCGTAGGACAGCGGCATGGTCGGCGACACGCCGAGCGCCAGCAGTTGCAGGGCCCAGTCCTGCGAGATGCCCATCTTCGCCTCGTAGACGCGCGCGTTCGGATCGGTGATCGAGTTCACCGTGTGGTTGGTGCCGGCGACGTTCGAGGTGAAGCTGCCGTAGCTGCCGTCCTCGCGCAGCACCGCGTTGCTCTCGTTCTTCCAGACGGTGCGCAGCCACATGCGCCGGCCCTCGGGATAGCCCGAGATCAGCTTGTGGCCCGTGAGGTTCGTGATGCGCAGCGTGTTGCCCGCGACGTCGAGCGCCGCGGCGCGCTGCAGCTTGGCGCGCGCGCGCAGGGCACCGCGGTCGAGCGCGGCCGACTCCGTGGGCGTGAGGCCGCCGCCCAGGCGCAGACGCCCCTGCGTGTCGAGCCACTGGATCGCGTCGGTCACCCACGCGCTGCCGCCGGTCATGTCGTGCAGCGGCAGGTCGCCGCGCGTCGGCGCCTGGCCGAACGCCGCGCCCTG
>VGXW01000594.1 GCA_016873195.1 Planctomycetota bacterium
GAGCGCCGCGGCGTCCCGGCACTCCTCGACCGTCGGCACGAGCGCCAGCCGCACGTAACGTTCCTGGCCCTTGCCGAAGAAGCTGCCCGGCGCGACGAGGATGCCCACCTCGCGGCAGCGCGCCGCGTAGTCGACGTCGGCGACGCCCGCGGGCACCTCGATCCACAGGTAGAGCCCGGCGCGGCTGCCGTGCACTTGCAGGCCGCGCGCGCGGCACGAACCGAGCAGCACCTCGCGCTTCTGCGCGAACACCGCGACGCGGTCGCGCACGTGCGCGTCGTCGGTCCAGGCGACGGTCGCCGCCGCCTGCACGAACTCCTGCGGCGCGGTGCCGATGCTGGCGCGGAACCGCCGGTAGGTCGCGATCAGTTCGGCATCGCCCGCGACGAAGCCCGAGCGGTAGCCCGTCATGCCGGACCGTTTGCTCAGCGAGTGCACGGCGAGGCAGCCCTTGCGGCCGAACTCGAGCAGGCTCCGCGGCCGCGGCCCCTCGTAGTGCAGGTCGACGTAGCACTCGTCGCCGACCAGCACGAACCCGTACTGCTCGCGCGCCTCGACCCAGCGCGCGAACAGCGCGTCGGGCAGGCAGAAGCCGGTCGGGTTGTGCGGGTAGTTCAGGAACACCACCGACGCGCGCCGCAGCACCGACTCCGGCAGCGCGTCCGGGTCCATCGCGTAGCCGTTGTGCACGCCGAGCGGCACGGGGTAGGTCCAGGCCTCCGCGAACAGCGCGCCGATCTCGTAGACCGGGTAGGCCGGCTCGCCGTAGAGCACGAGGTCCTTCTCGCTCGGCACCTGCACGAAGGTCATCGGCAGGTGGAACAGGGCCTCCTTGCTGCCCATCGTCGCGAGCACCTCGGTGTCCGGATCGACCGCGACGCAAAAGCGCCGCCGCAGGTAGCCGGCGACCGCCGCGCGCAACGGGCCGGTGCCCGCGGTCGGTGGGTACTGGCTGACGTCGGCGGTGCCCTCGAGCATCGCGCGCTTCAGCAGGGCCGGCGTCGGCTCGCGCGGGTCGCCGGTGCCGAAGTCGAACACGCGCACGCCGCGACGCTCGAGGTCGCGTTTCCAGGCCGACAGCTGCTCCATCGGATAGGTCGGCAGCTTGCGCAGGCGGTCGTTCATCGGCTGTTCCTCGCGCCGGAACCACGGCCGGGGCGATGCGCGTCGTGGGGCAGGTGGTCGTGCATCGCGGCATTGGAGAAGGCGGCCCGGCGCCGGGCAACCCTCGCCCCGCCGTTCGCGAGGCGCTATCCTGCCCGCCCCGAAGGCGACCGCCTTCTCCCCCGCACCCCGCAACGCACGATGGCGATCCGCGTCACCGAAGCCAAGAAGGGCATGGTCATCCGCTACGAGGGCGACCTGTACCAGATCACCAAGTACGACCACGTCACGCCGGGCAACTGGCGCGCGATCCACCACCTCTACCTGAAGCACCTGAAGACGGGCCGGCAGAAGGAGGTGCGCATGAACACCAGCGACCAGATCGAGCCGGTCTACCTCGACGCGCGCGAAGCCCAGTACCTGTTCAAGGACTCGCTGGGCTACACGTTCATGGACAACGAGAACTACGAGCAGTTCGTGCTGGGCGCCGAGGTGATCGGCGACGCGATGCAGTACATCACCGACAACAGCAACGTGACCGTGGTGTTCTGCGAGGGCGAGGCGCTGACGGTGCAGCTGCCGCCGATCGTGGTGCTCGAGGTCGTCGAGACGGAGGACGCCGCGCGCGGCGACACCGTCAGCAACGTGCAGAAGCCCGCGAAGTGCAGCACGGGCCTCGTGATCAAGGTGCCAGCACACATCAAGCAGGGCGAGAAGGTCAAGGTCAGCACCGATGCCGGCGAGTTCATGGGCCGGGCGTGAAACCCGTCCGCCGCGGCTCCGGTGACGCCGCGGTGCCCGACCGCCGCGCCGTTCAGTCAGCGCCCAGGCGGCGCAGCACCTCGGCGCGGCCCAGGCCGTGCTCGGCGCACAGCCGCCGGAGTTCGTCGTCCTCCGGGCGCGCCGCGAGCCTGCCGCTCGGCAAGCGCGCGACCTTCCACCGCACCGGCCCGAACGACGTCGCGCGGGTCTCCTGCCAGCGCTCGAGCACCTCGCGCTGCACGTGG
>VGXW01000595.1 GCA_016873195.1 Planctomycetota bacterium
GGGGTCGCGCGCGGCCTTGCGGGCGGCCTCGATGGCCTTGCCGGCGATCTCCTGCTTCTCCTCGCTCAGCACGGCCATCATCTGCCGCGCCTGCGTGGCGGCGTCGCGGATCGCGGCCGGGTCGGCCTTCTTGATCGCGGCGTCCATGTCGTCGATCAGGTCGCGGATCTCCGACGCGACGGCGCGCGCCGCCTGTTCGTCGTCCTCGGCCACGCGGCCCTTGAGGATGTACAGCTCGACTCGCGACGTGGTCGCGTCCTGGTTGTGCAGCAGCACCATCTGCTGCGCGCGCGCGATGGCCGCGTCCAGCGCCTCCTCCTCGCTGCGCGGGCACAGCAACCCGAAGCTCGTGTTGCTGCACACGCGCGCGATCTCGCGGCGCGCGTCGAGCCGCACACGGGTCGCGGCCTTGTGCGCCTCGGCGTCGTCCACCGTCTTGATCGTGCGCCACTCGACGACCTCGCGCCGTCCCTCGGTGCGGTCGTCGATCTCGGTGCGCGCGTAGCGCACGCCGCCAGCGATACGGGTCTTGAGACCGACCAGCAAACCCGGCCGGATCGTTCTGATCTTCTGCGTCATGGTTCTGTTCTCCGTGTTAGCCGATGTCCAACTGCCGCGCCGTCGACTCGCTCGCAGCCTGCACCGATGCCGGCCGCGCGCGCCCCTTGGCCCACTGCCTCAGGTCTTGGATCTTGTCGGCCGCCGTCTTGCTCAGCGGCACCACCGTCGCGCACGCCGCGACGATGTCGTCGGCCGTGACCTCGCGGCCCTCGGCGAACGCTGCGAACATCGCGTCGGGCACGACCGCCGCGATCTCGGAGCCCGTGAAGGCGCGCGTGGCCTCGGCGATGCGCGCGGCGTCCGCGTCGCTGATCGTCCGGCCCCGTTCCTTCACTGCGGCGCGCGCGATGGCCGCGCGTTCCAGCTGCGTCGGCAGGTCGACCCAGAACACCTCGTCGAACCGCCCCTTGCGCAGCAGTTCCGGCGGCAGCGCGCGCACGTCGTTCGCGGTCGCGACCACGAAGACGCTGCCGGCGCGCTCCTGCATCCACGACAGCACCGCGCCGAGTGCGTCGGCGCTGACACCACCGTCGCCCTGCTGGCCGGTGCTGCCGGCCAGCGCCTTCTCGATCTCGTCCAGCCACAGCACGCACGGCGACACGGCCTCGGCGACCGCCAGTGCCTTGCGGATGTTGGCCTCGCTGTCGCCGACGTACTTGCTGCGCAGCGCGCCCATGTCCAGGCGCAGCAGCGGCATCTGCCACGCGGCGGCGACGGCCTTCGCCGTCAGCGACTTGCCGCAGCCCGGCACGCCGACCAGCAGCATGCCCTTCGGTGCCGGCAGCCCGTACTCGCGAGCCTTCGCGGTGAACCCAGCGCGGCGCGCGCGCAACCAGTCCTTCAGCACGTCGAGCCCGCCAACGGCGTCGAGGCCGCGCGGATCCGGGTCGGTCCAGGTCAGCACGCGTTCGCGTGCGATCACGCGGCGCTTCTCCTGCGCCACCAGCACCGGGTCGATCTTGCGCGACGTGACCAGCGATCGCGCGTAGCAGTTCGCGGCCTCCTCGGCGGTCAGCCCGACCGCCGCGTCGATCGCGGCGTCGCGCGTCCCGTTCGGCGCGGCGTCGGCACGCACGTTCTCGGGCAGCGCGCGCAGCACGTCGTCGAGCAACGTCGCGACCTCGGCCCTGTCGGGCAGCGGCCACTCCACGACCGTCGCGTGACCGCTCAGTTCCGGCGGCACCTCGCCGCTAGGCGACAGCACCACGATCGCCGCCGCCTTGTCGTTCGGTCTGACTTGCAGCGACCGCGCGGCGTTGCGCATGCTGCGCAGTACGACCGGGTCCAGCCACTTGTGCAGGTCCCGCAGCAGCCACACGGTGCGCTCGTCGCTGGCCTGGATCGCGGCCAGCACCTGCGACGGGTCGCGCATGTTCGCGTCGAGCGTCGTGCCCGACGACGACGTGATGCCGGCGGCGCAGTCCCAGCACTTCACCGGATAGCGCGCGGCGGCGGCGGCCTCGATCAGCGCGCGCTCGACGCGCACTTCCTCGCGGCTGACGATCCACAGCAAGGAGTGCTTGCTGCGCAACAGCGCAGTGA
>VGXW01000596.1 GCA_016873195.1 Planctomycetota bacterium
GGCGGGCCGTGTGCGCCGAGCCCTTCGGGCCTGAGCACCAGCGAAGGGCTGCGGATCCGCATCCAGGCGCCGTGAACGGCGCGGCGGGCGTGTGCCCGCGACGCGCCGCTACTTCCTGCCGGGGGTCTCGGCCTTGGCGACGAGGTCCTCGAGCACCTGGTCGAGCACCGCGTCCCCCGGGTTGCCGAGCCACTTGTTGCGGATCACGCCGTCGTGATCGATCACGTAGAGGGTCGGCCAGCCGCGCACGTTCCAGCGCTTGGGGATCGGGCCGCGCGTGCCCTCGGGGCCGCACCAGAAGCTGCGCCAGGTGATCTTCTCCTCGACGAACTTGGGGCGGACCTTGTCCAGGTCCTTGTCGCTGTTGACCCCGAGGATGACGAAAGGTTTGCCTGCGAACTTTTCCACGAGCGACCGCTCGTGCGGGAACATGGCCCGGCAAGGGCCTCACCAGTATCCCCAGTAGTCCAGCAGGATCACCTTGCCGCGGTAGTCCGACAGCTTGAAGGCGACCCCGTCGAGGTCGTTGCCCTCGATCTCGGGCGCCGTCATGCCGATCGCGAGGTGGTCCTGCTCGAACAGGATGCCCTCGCACCGCTCCTTGAGTTCGGCGTCGGTCGCGCGCTCGTTGGCCTGCCGCACGTCGGCGATCGCGGCCGTGCGGGCCACCGCGTCGACTTCCTCCCCCGCTTCGAGCACGAGGTTCGCGCGCGCGAGCAGCGCCTGCGCCTGCACGTCCTGGTGCGGGCTCTTCTCGATCACCTTGGCGAGGTTCGCGCGGACCTTGGCCTCGGCGACCTTGCGGGCCTCCTCGGTGGCCTTGCGTGCGGCCTCGGCTGCTGCCTGGTCCTTCTCGGGGGCGCCGTCGAGCCTGGTTGCCCGCATCGGCGGCGGCACCGAGCCGATCAGCCGCATCGCGCTGCCGAGCGCGGGCGAGCCGAGGTGCGCCTCGAGCAGCGTCGCGACCACCGCGTCGCGCGCGTCGCCGCGGCTGTTGCCGCCGATCCAGACGAGGAACGGCACCGCGCCGTCGGTGCCCTTGTACTTGTCGGCGGCGGCCTGGAACTTCGGCAGCCACTCGGCGGCCGGGCCGGCCATGCTCAGCGCGGGAGCGCGTTCGCCCTTCGCCCGCGCTTCCTCAGCGAGCCTGCGCTGCTCGGCCATGTAGGTCAGCTGCGCGGCCGAGTAGGCCTTCGTGAGTTCCTCGAACTCCTGTTGCGCCGTCTTCACCGGCGGCTGCTCGGTCTGTTGTGCTGGAGCCAGGGCGCCGAGCAGCAGCGCGCCGAGGAGCCAGGTGCTTCTGGTGGGGACCATGGCCAGCATGCTAGGCAGCCGGAGGTCGGGGCGTGAGGACCGCGGCGCGGAACCTGCGTCCCGTCCGCCTGCGCGGCCCGGTCTCGCGTCAGCGGCCCGGCAGGCCGACGTCGGCGCGCAGCTTCGCCGCATCGAGCCCGCCGACGAGTTCGCGCAGGTTGCCGAACAGCGCCGAGTGGCCGTAGCCGCCGGCGACCATCTCGTCGAGCGCCGCCGCCGGCGTCCAGCCCTGCACCGCGACGCGGAAGGCGGCGACCACGGCACCCGTGCGGTCGGAGCCGTGCCAGCAGTGCACGACGACGGGTTTCTTCGCGGCGAGCACGGCGCGCAGCGCCTCGCAGAGCTGCGCATAGGTCAGGTCGCTCGTGCCGAGCTGCACCTCGCGCAGCTCGAGCCCGGTGCCGGCGACCTCGTCATCGTCGCTGTGGTGTTCGCGCAGGTTGACCACGGACTTCACGCCGAACGCCGCCAGCGCGCGCATCTCGCCGCTCGACGGCTGCGCGCAGCGGTAGACCTCGGGCGAGACCTGGAACCAGTTCTCGACGCCCTTGCCGAGCACGGGCTGGGCCCAGTTCGTGGGCCGCACGCGCGGCGGATCGGCGGGAGTGCACGCGGCGAGCAGCGCGAGGGCACCGAGCAGGAAGCGCAGCATGCGCGCACGGTAGCACGGCGGTGGGCCCCGGCCAGGACCGCCCATCCTCCGCGCGCCGCTCCCTGCCCCGCGCGCGGAGGCGACCTGCAGCAGGGCCTCCAGATCCGAGCGGTCCTGCTCGAGCGCGGGGAG
>VGXW01000597.1 GCA_016873195.1 Planctomycetota bacterium
CCCCCAGAACCTCGCGCCGGGATGCTTGCTGCGCCAGGTCTCGATCAGTTCCTTCTCCGCAAGCGGACCGGCCAGCAATTGGTCTGTCCGGCGCCCCCCATCGAGGCCACCGCTCCAGACGATGATCTCGACGCCCGACATCTCGACGCCGCCGATCCACAGCTCCTGCAGCACGAGTTCGAGCGGCGCCCCGGGGCGTGGCAATGCCGGAGGATCGAGGTCCTGCACGCGGTGGCGGTTCCCGGCGCGCGCGAGGAACCTGTAGTTGCCGGGCTCCAGGTCCGCAAACACGCCGTGGCCGTCGTCGTCGCTCGTCGCCACGAGATCGGGCGTGCCACGGCCGCGCCGCAGGCGCACTTCGGCACCGGCAACCGGCTGGCCCTGTTCGTCGACGCAGCGGAAGGCCTGTGGCCGCGCCGCAGCGGTCGACACCGGGACCGGCAACGGCACGGCGGACTCGCGCACAGCGGCAGACGGACTCGCACCATCCGGCTGTGCCGCGGCGGCCGCAGTCACCGGCTCGGGGATCGCGGGCGGCGCGGGCTCGCGCGACGCCCAGAACACGAACGACCCGGCGCCGAGCAACAGCGCCGCGACGACGACCGCACCGAGCTTCTTCATGGCGAGAACTCCGAGCACGGCGACCGGCGCGGTCCCCTTCGCGCCGAGGAACCTCCCACCCGCCAGCACGCCGGCCCACGCCCCGCGCGCCCCGTAGTCCTGGTCGAGCCGCCGGCGCAGTTCCCCGCGGGCCCGCAGCAACCGCACGCGCACGGTCGTTTCGGCCACGCCGAACTGCTGCGCCACCACGTGGGTCGGCAGGCCCTCGAGGTGCACGAGGGCCACGGTGGTCCGGTACGGCTCGCGCAGGGCCAACACCGCGTCGGCGACCCGGCGCCGGAGTTGTTCGCGCGCCGCGATCTCGTCGGCGGCAGGCGCCACGCCGGTGCGCGCTGCGGCCGCCTCGTGCCGCGTCCGCCGCGCTGCGTCGCGCAGGACCCGCCGCGCGAAGTTGCGCACGACCGCGCGCAGGAACGGCAACCGCGGCACCTGCGGCGGGCGCGCGCTGCGGCTGTGCTGCAGCAGGGCGTGCGCGACCGCGTCCTCCGCGGCCGACGGGTCGCCGAGCAGGCGCTGGGCCAGGGCGAGCAGCGGCCCCTGGTGGGCCAGCGCGGCCTGCCACCGCTGCGCGTCGTACACCTCGTGCATCGTGCCTTGGATCCCCGGGCGGGGCGCGTCGTTTCACGAATGTGCACGATCGGGCGGCGTGCGGCCATCCCGACGATGCGATCCCGGCTGCGCCGCCGCGCCGAGGTGACGCGAGTTTCCCCCGCAGCATGAACGTGGCGGAGAGGGGGGGATTCGAACCCCCGTGCGACTTGCGCCGCAACTGGTTTTCGAAACCAGCCCATTCAGCCACTCTGGCACCTCTCCGCGAGGGCACCGCGCGGGGGCGCGGCCGCTGAACGAGGCCGGGGATCGTGCCGACCGCGGCGGACCTTTGCAACAGCCAACCCCCGCCGGCCCCTTCAGGAACCCCGCTTGCCGCGGAAGAACCCGCGCAGCAGCTCCGCACTCGCGTCCGCCCCCAATCCCTCGAGCACCTCGCAGCGGTGGTTCAGCCGCGCATCCTCGAGCAGCGTCGCCAGCGAGCGCACGGCGCCGAACTTCGGGTCGCGCGCGGCGAACACGACGCGGCGCAGCCGCGCGTGCAGGATCGCCCCGGCGCACAGGAAACACGGCTCCAACGAACTGTAGAGCACGGCCTGCGGCAGCCGCTTCTCGCCCACCGCCGCGAGCGCCTGCTGCAGCGCCTCGAGCTCCGCGTGCGCGAGCGGCGAACGGCGTTCCTCGACGCGGTTCCTGCCCTCCCCCACCGCCCCGCCGTCGATCACGACCACGGCCCCGACCGGCACCTCGTCCGCGGCCGCGGCCGCGGCGGCGAGTTCGAGGCAGCGGGCCATCCAGCGCTCGTCTTCGCTTGTCGGTGGCAGCGGGTCCATCTATCGTCGCCCCACTCCACCGAATCCGGGACCCGTGAGCAAGCGCGACTTCCTTTCGACGGCCGATCTCACCCGCAAAGAGCTCGACGAC
>VGXW01000598.1 GCA_016873195.1 Planctomycetota bacterium
TTTTTGCTGCCCGCCGCCACGGCACCGCAGCGGGTCCGCGCGCGCGACGTGCTCGCCGCGATCCGCGCCGAGCCGCGCATGCGCGCGCCGCTGGTGCTCGCGTTCGTCGACCGCTTCACGGTCGGCTTCTTCACGACCGGCTTCCCGCTGCTGCTCGCCGGCGTGCACGGCGCCGGCAGCGCGCACATCGGGCTGCTGCTGGCGTCGTTCCTGTTCCCGTTCGCGCTGCTGTCCCATCCGTTCGGGCGCCTCGCCGAACGCTGGTCGCGCCGCAGGCTTTTGTTCTGGGGCAGCCTGCTCTACGGCGCCGGCGTGGTCCAGGTCGGCCTGCTGCCCGCACCGGGCCTCTGGCTGCTGATGCCGCTGCTCGGCTGCGCGAGCGCTGTGATGTTCGTGCCGACGCTGCTGTGGCTGCTGGAGGCCGCACCCGCCGTCGGCCGCACGACCACGATGGCGTCCTTCCACGCCGCGGGCTCGCTGGGTTTCCTGGTCGGCCCCGCGTGCTGCGGCGCGCTCGTGCACCTCGCCGCGGAGCCGGCCACCGGCTACGCGATCGCGTTCGCCGTCGCGGGCCTGTCCGAGGTGCTCGGCGCCCGGCTCGCGCTCGCGCCGCGCGCCGTCACGGCCCGACCGTGAACTGCAGCGCGTTGCCGAGGTCGAGATGCAGGGCCTGGCAGTACAACGACAGGCCGAGCGCCGCGGGCGGCAGGAACAGCGAGTGCCCGCCGACGCCGGTCGGGCCGAGCCCGACCCCCGCGACGACGGCGCCGGCGGGATCGATGCCGGCGATGCCGAGCGGGCCGAAGTCCGTGCGCAGCGGGCCGAAGCCGTAGACGAGGAAGGCGAACCCGTTCGGCGTGCCGCCGTCGAGCTGCAGGACCACCGTCTGGTGGATGCGCGGCGCGCCGACCAGCACGAGGTCGAAGTCGAGCGCGCTGCCGGTGCGGCGCGCGTCGTAGCGCATCGCCCGGCCCGGCGCCGTGCACGGGGCCACCGGCGTCGGCGTGTACAGGTACCACAGCTCGGGCCCGGCGTCGGGCATGCGGCCGAAGCCGCGGTCGGCCTTCTGCCGCTCGAACCGGTAGCCGTCGAGGTAGCGGCGGCCGTTGGCCGCGGTGTCGCTGAGCACGACCCACTCGCCGTCCTTGTTCAGCTTGAAGTTCGCGTGCAGCGGGCCCTCGAGCGGCTCCTCGTCGCACCACACGCGCACGTGCCCGCCCGGCGGCACCATCGTGCCGTTCGGGAACTGCCACTTCGCGAGCACCGCGGGGGGGTCGGACAGGCCGTGGCCGCCGAGGTCGTAGGGCACGGTTCCGGTGTTGTGCACCTCGATCCAGTCCTCGTACTCGTTGGCTTCGTCGACGTCGATCGTCTCGTTGTCGGCGAGGATCTCGCTGAGCCGCAGCACGCCGGTCGGCGTGCCGCCGCCGACGCGCACGGAGTGGAAGCGGTGCTCGGCCTCCACGGGGTGGACCTGCACGGTGCCCGCGGTGTTCTTCGCGTGCACGTAGTAGCGCATCAGCTGCAGCGGCCCGGGCGCCACGAACGACCCGCCGTAGACCCCGTCGCCGGCCGCCCCGTCGTGGTGCAGGCCGTCGTCGTACATCGCCGAGACCGCGAACGGCCCGGCGACCGAGACGCGCAGTTCGACGGCCGCGATCGCCGGCGTGCCGGTCACCGTCGCGCGCACCCAGAACGGCTGTCCCGGCACGGCGATCGACTGCTCGGGCACGACCTGCGTGATCTGCGGCTCGGGCTTCGTCAGGTCGACCTGCGTGTCGAGGAAGGCGCGCCGGTTCAGCGCGACCTCCTGCAGGCCGTAGACGTAGTGGAAGGTCAGGTAGACGCGGCCCGGGAACGAGGGGTTGAAGTAGTTCGGGTAGAGCAGGTTCGGGTCCGCGAGCACGTCGGGGCGGATCAGGTTCTGGTACTGCGCGTTGAGCGGGCCGAGCACCGCGTTCCAGTCCATCCACCGCCGCATCGCGACGCGGTAATGCGCGAAGTAGAGCTCGCGCCACTCGGGCACCGACAACAGGCGCTGCACGAGCGGGTAGGAGCTGTTCGTCGCGTTCTGCAGCAC
>VGXW01000599.1 GCA_016873195.1 Planctomycetota bacterium
CCCCCCGAGGCGGACTGCGGTGCGGCGCTGCTGGCCGTGCTCGGGGACTACGGCGTCTGCAGCAAGGAGTGGATCGTGCGCCAGTACGACCACGAGGTGCAGGCCGGCGCCGCGGGCAAGCCGCTGTGCGGTGTCGCCGCCGACGGCCCGAGCGACGCCGCGGTGCTGGCCCCGAAGCTCGGCAGCCGGCGCGGCGTGGTGCTCGGCAACGGCCTCGTGCCGCGCTACAGCCGCATCGACCCCGCGGCGA
The DNA here is from genome assembly GCA_016873195.1 of Planctomycetota bacterium. Taxonomy (GTDB): domain Bacteria; phylum Planctomycetota; class UBA1135; order UBA1135; family UBA2386; genus VGXW01. Next base: position 251 of record VGXW01000599.1, read on the forward strand.
TGGCCGAGTGCGCGCTCGACGAGGCGCTGCGCAACGTGGTCGCCGCCGGCGGCGACCCCGACTACACGGCCGTGCTCGACAACTACTGCTGGGGCAACACGCGCGATCCGCAGGCCTTCGGCGAACTGGTGCGCGCGACCGAGGCGCTGTGCGCGCTGGCGCTCGCCTACCGCACGCCGTTCGTGTCCGGCAAGGACTCGCTGCACAACGAGTTCCGCGCCGGCGACCGCACGATCCGGATCCCGGGCTGCATCCTGGTCACGGCGCTGTCGGTGATCCCCGACGTCGCGCGCACGCTGACCACGGACCTGCAGCGGGCGGGCTCGCTGCTGGTGCTGGTCGGCACGACCAAGGACGAACTCGGCGGCTCGGTCTACTACAAGACCAAGGGCCAGCTCGGCGCGAACGTGCCGCGGGTCGACCACGCGCACGGCCCGGCGGTGCTGCGCTCCGTGCACCGCGCGATCGCGGCGCGCTGCGCGCTCGCCGCGCACGACCTCGGCGAGGGCGGGCTCGGTGCTGCGGCCGCGGAGATGGCGATCGGCGGCCGGCTCGGCGTGCGCATCGACCTCGACCAGGTGCCGGGCGCGGCGGACCTGCGGCCCGAGCAGGTGTTGTTCAGCGAATCGCAGAGCCGCTTCCTGCTCGAGGTGCCGCAGGATCGGCTCGCCGACCTGCGGGCGAACCTGCACGGGGTGCCGTTCGCCGTGATCGGCCACGTCACCGCGGACCCGTCGATCGTCTTCGCCCGGGCGCAGGGCACCGTGGCCGCGGTGGCGCGGTCCGCCGCCGAACGCGCGTGGAAGCGGCCGCTCGACCTCGACGGCACGCTGCTGCAGGAGGTGGGCCGGTGAAGTCCCCGAAGGTCCTGGTCCTGCGCGCCCCCGGCATCAACTGCGAGCGCGAGACGCTGCACGCGTTCGCGCGCGCCGGCGGCGCGCCGGAGTTCGTGCACATCCGGCAGCTGCTGGCGCAGCCCGACCGCCTCGACGGGTTCCAGGCGCTCGCGGTGCCGGGCGGCTTCGCCTACGGCGACGACATCAGCTCCGGCCGCGTGCTCGCGCAGGAGATGAAACACCGGCTCGGCGAGCGCCTGCTGCGCTTCGTCGACCGCGGCGGACTCGTGCTCGGCATCTGCAACGGCTTCCAGGTGCTCGTGCGCCTGGGCCTGCTGCCGTGCACGCGCCACCGGCTCGAGGAGCAGGTCACGCTGACGCACAACCTCAGCAACCACTACGAGTGCCGCTGGGTGACGCTGCGCACCACGAAGTCGCGCTGCGTGTTCCTGCCCGCGGGGCTCGCGCTGCGCTGGCCGGCCGCGCACGGCGAGGGGCGCCTGATCGCCCGCGACGGATCGCTGCAGCGCCTGCTGCTCGACGAAGGCTACGCGGCGCTGCTCTACGTCGACGAGCGGGGCCAGCCGACCGAGCGCTACCCGCAGAACCCGAACGGCTCGCCGCTCGGCTTCGCGGGCCTGACCAACCAGAACGGCCGCGTGCTCGGCATGATGCCGCACCCCGACCGCAGCTACCTGCCGACGCACATGCCCGACTGGCGACGGCTCCTGCTCGAGCGCGGCAGCCTGCCCGAGGACGGCGACGGCATGGTGGTGTTCCGCGAGCTCGTGCGCGCCGCGGCGGCGGAGGCCTGACGTGGGGCACGGCGAGCCGGACGACGAGCGCGCGGCCGCGGTCCCCGATCCGTTCGGCGACCGGCGCCTGCGCCGGGCGGGACTGCTGCCGGAACCACCGCGCGACCCACGGAGGTGAGCGGACCATGCGCCTGACCGACCTGGACCGACACGGTGGCCCTCGCTGGGGCAAGGCCA
>VGXW01000600.1 GCA_016873195.1 Planctomycetota bacterium
GCCGCGCGCGCGGCTCATGGTGCTGCGCGGCACCGGCTCGCTTCGCGCCTACGAGTACGCGGCGGCGACGGGCGCGTCGGTGCTGTCGCTGAGCTACATGTGGACTGGCGTCGAACTCGGCAGCTGGCGCGGCGTGTTCCGCACCGCGCACGAGCACCTCGCGGCGTGCGGCGTCGTCGCGGTCGGCGGTGCTGGCAACTACGCGAAGACCGCGCCGGCCGGGCGGCAGATCGCGTTGCCGAAGGACGTGCCGTGCGTGATCGCCGCGGCGGGCATCGGCGAGGACGGCAGCGCGCCCGCCTTCAGCAGCCGCGGGCCGTGCACGTGGCACGACGTGCCGCTGTTCTTCGACTTCCCGCCAGAGGCACCGCTGCGCAAGCCCGACGTGACCGGCTGTGCAGCCGGTTTCCCGCTGTGGCACTGGACGGAGTCGCGCGGGCGACCGCTGCAGGTGCGGTGGCAGGACGGCGCAGGCTTCGGGCTCGTCGTCGGCCCCGCGGGCAACTCGTTCGCGGGCCCCCACGCGGGCGGCGTCGCGGCCCTGGTGTTGTCGGTGCAGCCCGAACTCACGCCGTGGCGCGTACAGCGGCTCTTGATCGACACGTGCCGGGACGTCGGCGAGCCGGGCTGGGATGTGACCTACGGGGCGGGGCAGCTGCAAGCGGATGCCGCGGTGCGCGCGGCGTTGGCGGCGCAGGTGGAGTAGGCAGGCCGGCGGACCGCCGCGCAGCCGTCACTTCGCCTTCGCCAGCAGCTTCTGCAGCCGCAGCCACTGGAACTCCTGGCTGTGCCGCGCCACCTCGCGCGCGAGCCCGTGGCGGCTGCGCGGGTAGACCATCAGCTCGAAGTCCTGCTTGCCCGCCTTCTGCAGCTCCCACAGCAGTTGCATCGTGTTCTGCAGGTGCACGTTGTCGTCCATCGTGCCGTGCAGCAGCACGAGGTGGCCGCTCAGGTGCTTCGCCGCCTTGATCACCGAGGTCGCGTCGTAGCCCGATGCGTTCTCCTGCGGCGTGCGCATGAAGCGCTCCGTGTAGATCGTGTCGTAGAGCCGCCAGTCGTAGACGCCGGCCCCCGCGAGACCCAGCGCGAACTTCGTGCTGTGCGTCAGCGCGAAGGCGGCCATGAAGCCGCCGTAGCTCCAGCCGCTGATCGCCACGCGGGCCGGGTCGCCGCCGTAGGTCGCGACGACGTGGTCGACCGCGTCCTCGAGATCCTTCAGCTCCTGCACGCCGAGCTGCCGGTAGCAGGTGCCCGTGTCGCGCTGGCCGCGGCCGCTCGCGGAGCGCACGTTGACCTGCAGGATCACGAAGCCCTGCTGCGCGAGGAACTGGTGCCAGGTCGAGTGCTGCCAGCTGTCGCGCACGCTCGGCGCGTCGGGGCCCGAGTAGGTCGGCAGGTAGACCGGATACGAACCGCCCTGCTGCCAGTCCGGCGGCAGCATCACGCACGCGTCGAGCGGGAAGCCGTCGCGCGAACCGATCGTCACGCGCTGCCGTTCGCGGAACGCGTACTTCGCCGCGTCGCCCCTCGTCGCCTGGCCGAGTTCGCGCACCACCGCGCCGGTGGTCCCGTCGAGCACGCGCACCACCGTCGGCCGGTCCATCGCCGACCACCGGTCGAGCACGTAGGTGCCCGCCGCGTCGAGTTCGAACTGGTGCGTGCCGATCCCCGGCGTGAGGCACACGAGGCCCTGCCCGTCGAGGCCGATGCGGTAGAGGTGCCTGCCCGTGGCGCCGTCCCTGGTGCCCTCGAACCACAGGAGCCCCTTCGCCGCGTCGACGCGTTCGATCGCGCGCACCTGCCAGTCGCCGCTCGTCACCGCGCCGAGCAGCTTGCCGCCCTGCTCGCAGCGGTAGACGTGCGCGTAGCCCGTGCGCTCGGACAGCCACAGGAAGGTGCCGTCCGCGAGCCAGCGCGGCGCCTCGGTGCGGTTCACCCAGGTCGGGCTGTCCTCGCGGATCCACTTCGTGCAGACGCCGGTCGCCGGATCGACGGCGACGAGTTCGGCCCAGGTCTGGATGCGGTCGGACAGGGACAGCAGCAGGTGCTTGCCGTCCGGGGTCCAGTCGACGCGCA